>NZ_JCACKR010000173.1:0-158490 GCF_059505485.1 Stenomitos rutilans | reverse complement strand
ATCGGCTGTTGTCTGACTTCAGACATTGCCACTTCTGTCAATGCGTAAGTTCTAAGATCATGCAACTACCCATTATGAGTGTGGTGAAACGATCGCTTCTGATTCTGTTGGCGATCGCGCTGGCGTGGTTATGGGTGCTTGTAGGAGCCGCACCAGCATTCGCTCAAGCCAAAACCATTAACTACAGCAACACGAATCTTGGAAACCGAGATTTTGCCAACATGGATTTAGTTGGAGGAGTCTTTGTGGCAGCTGAAATGCGAGGCACAAACTTTGCTGGCGCTAATATGAAGGGCGCTATTTTGACGAAAGGCAATCTTTTGGGAGCCGATTTGACAGGTGCGAATTTAGAAAATGCGTTGGGCGATCGCGTCACGTTTTACAAAGCCAAATTGACCAATGCTATTTTGATTGGAGCAACGCTGTCTAGCAGTATTTTTGAAGAAGCTGACATCACAGGGGCAGATTTTACAGATGCGATTCTTGATCGCTATGATCTGACTCAACTTTGCAAACGGGCTGAGGGTGTGAATCCCACCACTGGCGTTGTTACGCGCGACAGCCTGGGTTGTCGCGCGTGATTTACCTTCTAGCGCCGTTTGCGTCGCCGCGATCGAGTAGACGATCGCCGTACTGTGCTAGCTAGCATCACCACCGAACCTAAAAGCGCCGCGATCGATCGGGCTTTTTGAGAAGGTGCTGATGTGTGAGCACCTGATGGATGTGTTGATTGCTCCTGCTGGGTTGCAGATGTACCTTTGCCGTTCCGCTTTGTGGGCCGTCGCTCGTCGCTCTCTGCTTGAGGCTGTGCTGTCGCCTGGGTGATCCGCACGGCATGAGCGCTGGGCGTAATTTCAGAGCCACGATATTTGGCAAAAACCTGCGTAAACTCCGCGCCAAAGAGAATAATTTGAGCGGAGTAAAAGACCCACAGCAAGATGACTACAAGTGAGCCTGCCGCGCCGTAGGTCGAACTTGCCCCACTGCTACCCAGATACAGCCCAATCAGAAACTTGCCGATATTGAACAATAAAGCAGTCGTTGCGGCACCAATCCACAAATCTTTCCAGGCAACATTGACATCCGGTAAGAATTTGTAAATGGCGGCAAAGAGCAGTGTGATAAAGCCGAAAGAAAATACAAAGTTCAATACCTGACCCAAGATCACCAGATCAGGCATGAAGCGGCTAAAAAATGTGGCGATCGCCGCCAGCGCTGCCGACAGTACTAGAGAGACCAGCAGCAAAAAGCCGATCACCAGCACCATCGCAAAGGACAAAAAGCGAGACTGGAGAAAGCTTTTCATGCCCTGCCCTGGCTTTGGCTTCACACCCCAAATGGTGTTGAGGGCATCCTGTAGCTGCCCAAACACACCGGATGCCCCAAACAGCAGTGTGGCGACGCCAACGACGGTTGCGATCGTGCCCTCAGAGCCAGGACGATGCGCGTTTTGAATCATAGATTGAATGGCGGTTGCTCCTTCCTTGCCTACTAAGCCCTGAATTTGCCCAACGATTTCGCCCCGTGCTGCGTCTTCGCCAAACGCCACACCTGCGATCGCGATCGCAATCAACAGCAGTGGAGCCAGCGAAAAGATCGTGTAATATGCCAGTGCCGCCGCCCATAATGGCACCTTATCTTCATTCCATTCGGTTACTGTATCCTTCAGTAGCTTGAAAACAACCTTCGGCTTCATGCCCTAATCCCTCTACCGATCGCCTCTTTTCGGTCATCATCAACTGTCCGCGAAACGGAAGCATCGGTCGAAAGAATGGCATATGATGAATGGCTGGGTCGATCTATGGCCTCCTGCAAAGCGGCGAGTATCAAAAACAACACTTTTGCACGTTTTCCTACAAAAGATATATTGCCAATCGCCGTCTCTCTTGCTTTCATCATAAAGAGTCTCCTGAGCTTTTATTTAGGCTATGTCGCAATTTTCAGTGCGCCTTGTACGTGTGCTTGTAACCGTTAGTTTCTGGGTCGTGCCTTCGGTAGCATTAGCAGCACAGCGCCCTGTTGCGATTGCCTCCACGCAGCCGCCAGCGCAAGATAAGAAACCAATACCATTGAAATCAGAGCCTCCCACTACGTCTGATCCAGCCGCTCCAGCTCAGCCTAGCCACCTGAAGATTCCAGCCGCATTAACGCCGTATCTTGATCCAGGGTTTCATCCAGACTTGCAGTTTGAGCCAAAGCCAACCCCTGCCGAAGTCGATCCGCAAGCGCTACGGCTAGAAATTCGCTTGAGTCGTCGCCAGGTTACCCTCTACCGAGGCGATACCCTGATCAAAAGCTACCCGATCGCGGTGGGTCGTCCAGGTTGGGAGACGCCTGTCGGTAGCTATGAAGTGAAGCAGATGATCAAAAACCCAACCTGGGTGCACCCCTTACAAAAGGGAGTCGTCATTCCCGGTGGCGATCCTGAAAATCCGTTGGGACGTTATTGGATTGGCTTTTGGACAGATGGTAAAAATTGGATTGGGTTTCATGGTACGCCGACGCCTCGTTCGGTGGGCAGGGCGGCTTCGCACGGCTGTGTGAGAATGTACAACAAAGACGTTGAAGCTCTGTTTAAGCAAGTCACTCTCGGCACCGTTGTCACCGTTGTGAAATGACGATTTGCTAGCTGCCAGTCTTGCCTCATACCGCGTCGTTGGATGAGATGTCGGTAATGTTTTGGCTTGTGCCATACTCTCTTAACCCCTGAGTCGTATGATTTGAAGAATGTGCGATCGCTCAAACAAGATGATCAAACAGGACGAGAAGTCATGCTGATCCACACAAATTGGACTGCATTAAGATGTAAACGCGATCGTGAAAAACAGACCCCTGGTTCTGGCCTTGAGTGATCTCAACGGCGATCGGGTGCCTGTCTTAGCATCTTAGACCTCGTGATGATCGACATTGGCTGATGAAGGAACGGATTAGAGAAGGCTATTGGTATGAACATACAAACGATTACAACGACCCCCTTCCTCGACCAAAAACCTGGCACCTCCGGACTGCGGAAGAAAGTGCCGACGTTTCAGCAGCCGCACTATCTGGAAAACTTTGTCCAGTCTATTTTTGACAGTTTGGAGGGTTTTCAGAGACAAACGCTGGTGGTGGGCGGCGATGGTCGCTACTACAACCGCGAGGCGATTCAAATCATCTTAAAGATGGCGGTGGCAAATGGCTTTGGGCAGGTGTTGGTGGGGCAGGGTGGCATTCTCTCCACACCCGCTGCCTCCTGTGTGATTCGTAAAAACCATGCGTTTGGTGGCATTATTTTGTCTGCCAGCCATAATCCGGGTGGCCCGACCGAAGATTTTGGCATTAAGTACAACATTAGCAACGGTGGGCCTGCACCTGAGAAGGTAACGGAGGCAATCTTTGCCCACAGTAAGTCGATCGCGCAGTACAAAATTTTGGACGCGCCTGATGTTGATTTGGATGCCCTTGGCAGCGTTTCCTTGGGTACCAGCACCATTCAAGTGATCGATCCGGTCTCGGATTATGCAGAGTTGATGGAGTCATTGTTTGACTTCGATCGCATCCGCCAGCTCCTCACCAGTGGACAATTTCGTATGTGTATGGATTCACTTCATGCGGTGACGGGGCCATATGCTTATGCACTATTTGAAGGAGCGTTGGGTGCGCCTGCTGGCACTGTACAAAACGGCATCCCGCTGGAAGATTTTGGGGGCGGGCATCCTGATCCAAACCTGGTGTATGCTCATGATCTCGTGGAGGTGCTGTTTGGGGAGAATGCGCCAGATTTTGGTGCGGCCTCGGATGGGGATGGCGATCGCAACATGATTCTGGGTCGGCATTTCTTTGTCACGCCCAGCGATAGTCTCGCGGTGCTGGCGGCCAATGCCAAGCTGGTTCCCGGTTACAAAGATGGGTTGGCAGGCATTGCGCGATCGATGCCCACGAGTCAGGCCGCCGATCGTGTGGCGAAGCGCCTGGGTATTGAAGCCTACGAAACGCCAACGGGCTGGAAGTTCTTCGGCAATTTGTTGGATGCTGGCAAGGCGACTCTCTGTGGGGAAGAAAGCTTTGGCACAGGCTCTAACCACGTCCGCGAAAAAGATGGGCTGTGGGCAGTGCTATTTTGGCTCAACATTCTAGCGGTACGGCAAGAATCGGTCGAACAGATCGTGATGGAACACTGGCAGCAGTATGGACGCAATTTCTACTCTCGCCATGATTACGAAGGGGTGGACAGCGATCGCGCGGCAACCCTCATGAAAGGGGTTCACGACCAGATGCCCACGCTGGCAGGCAAACGCTTTGGTGCGTATGAAGTTGAGTATGCAGATGAGTTCAGCTACACCGACCCGATCGACGGCAGCGTTAGCACCAATCAAGGTGTGCGGATTGGCTTTACCGATGGTTCTCGCATTGTGCTGCGGCTCTCTGGCACTGGTACCCAGGGCGCAACGCTGCGAATTTACCTGGAAAGCTACGAACCCAATATTGCCAAACACCATCTTGACCCGCAGGAGGCCCTTGCTGACCTGATTACGATCGCAGATGACATTGCGGGCATCCACACTCACACGGGTATGGCAAAACCAACAGTGATTACCTGATGGGATCTTGCACCTCTCGCAACAACCCACCCTGCAATAAATTACGGGCTAACAGTACGAAGTCCGTTAAAACGGACTGCAAAGCGTCTCATACCGATTCAAACAACAATCGCTACAGATGATCGTTGGGTAGGGGCAAGGCAATGCCTTGCCCCTACAGAATGTGTTGCATTTTCAATTGCGTCTCATACCGATTCAAACAACAATCGCTACAGATGATCGTTGGGTAGGGGCAAGGCAATGCCTTGCCCCTACAGAATGTGTTGCATTTTCAATTTAACCTGGTATCAGTTGATTTCCAGTCCACTAGAAGTGGACTTTCCTCTGTTAGCCCGCACTTTTAGGGCAGGGCGGGGCAAGGCGATCGCCAGTAAGGCCCCAAGTACGTTTTCTTGAGAGTGGTGCAAGATTTGAGTTGGCCTTCTGCCCTCTGCCTTGCACCATACCGACCGCACGCCAGTTTCTTCACGATCGAGTGGACGCTGGCTGATAGGTCTTGCGGTACATTTCCATAATGTGCGCTCCAGCGGTGATCGGCGCGTACTTTGGTCGTTGTTTTACACTCTGACACGTAGGCAGACATTCCACGAGTGCATGGTAGTAAGGATCGAAAAAGAAGGGAATGGAGTAGCGCTCCTGGCCCGATCGATTCATCACGCGATGCGGTGTGGATTGGTAATAGCCATTCGTCCAGCGTGCCATCATATCGCCCAGGTTGATCACAAAGGTTCCTGGCATGGGTTCTGCCCGAATCCATTCACCTCTGGCATTGCGAACCTCTAAGCCACCCACCTGATCTTGCAGCAAGATCGTCAGGCAGCCCCAGTCTGTATGGGCACCACAGCCAAGCTGATCTGCTACTGCGTTTACCGAATGCGGCGGGTAGTGCAGCAGTCGCAAGACCGACATGGAGTTGTCCATCATTGGGTCAAAGTAACGTTCGTCCAGGTCTAGTGATAGAGCTAAGGCGCGGGATAGTTGAGCAGAGAGCGCCAGCATCTGAGCGAAATAGGCTTCGAGTGGCTCACGCCAACCGGGTAGAGTAGACCACTGATTGGCTCCATGATTGGGTATGCCAGTCTGCACTAAGGGATCATCCGCACCCCGATCGACCCCAATGTAATACCCTTCTTTTAAATCGGGGATCTGGTCAAGCGCCTGCTGCCCAATCGCCTCATAGCCGCGCGAGATAGGCGATCGCGCAATCGAAACTGTATTCTTAAACGCCAGGGGTTGATCAAAAAAGCGTTTGCTCTGCACAAACGTCTCCGCGATCGCCGCTGCTGGGACTCCATGATTGGCAATGTAGAAAAAGCCTACGTCATGGCTAGCGTGACGAATCTCTACCGCAACACTTTTGCGATCGCTCAGGTTGGGCGATCGTAAGCCACCAATATCAATCACGGGAATCTGCGAAAACGTCACGTTCGATCACTCCCAAAACTGTCACTTCGATATTTGATGATTGTCTCGACTTTGGTTGTATCCAAATCCACAAATGGTCGCCTGTTTAAAGTACGACAGATTTTGCGATCGTTTTTGATGCATACTGCTGCCTACCTCACTCACCATTTTGGTAAGAGTCGATCGGTCTCGCAGCAACATCAGCCATTTGTTCAAAGATTGCTTTATCAATAATTTTCAACTCCGTATCAAGAAAGTTGTCCCAAAATTTTTTCAGTTTTTGATTTGAAGCTGCAAAACTAGCATCTTCATAATCAGAACGCATAAAAATTTGGCGTTTATAAAGGTGATTCGGTAGTCCTATTTTGGAAAGGATAAAGAATAATGGAGCGAGGGTGAGAGGGTGTGATGATGGGCATTTCTCCCCCTCCCACGCTCTCGTCATCCTGCCCTCTGGGGCACTACCGCATAATCGACTCGCTCAGACACACCCGGTTGAGCCGGAATCGGAATCACCGTTTCTTTGACCAGTGGCTTGGTGGCTTCATCAAGACAAACGATCGGAAAGGCTCGATTGTAGCGGGTCTGATACAGCTCTAAAACGGACTCCATTCACCACACGAATTCAGCGTTCTGCTCCGGTGGAATCACCCAACACTCTTGCTTCCAAGGTTGCAGTTTGTTTTTTTCAGCACTTGTCGCACACTCTCATGACTGATCTGTTCGACATAGCTGAGTTCGACCATCCGGTCGGCTAACAATGGCAGGGTCCAGCGTCCCTGTCCGCTTAGGACTTCGCTACAATGCAGCGCAATCAAATGCGCTTCGCTTCTCCGGTCACTGCTTGCTTGCGTCCTGCTCCTGGACGACACTTCAAAGCCACTTCCATCCCTGCTTCGACAAAGCGCTGTCGCACCCGCTCGATGGTTCTCACGCTGAGGTCGAGGGCACCTTTGATGCCCTGGTCACGCCAACTGCCTTCGGCTTGATTGCGATCTGCTTTCAACAAGATGCGAGCATGATTGCTTTGATAAGCCGCGTGTTTCCCGGTCATCGTAAATTGTTCCAGATACTGTCGCTCCTCAGTCGTGAGCGCAACATTGTATTTTTTAGCCATCGGGTTGACGTTAAAGTGGCGAGTCTCATCTTACCGAATCCACTCGTCAATAGTTGTTTGATAGACCACTAGTCTCGAAGTAGCCTGATAGGGCGAGTAGTCAAAGAAACGAAAGAGGATAAAGTTCAGCGGTGATTCATTCGTTGTGAAACAACTCAGTCGCCTCATAGCCGTGTGGGCTTCGCAATCCCAATGCCGCAATGACAAAATCTATGCCTATTGCCACCTCTGCCAAGGCACTGAGTTTCACAAACAAGCACTCCATGTTTCTCCGGAGCAAAAGCCTGTTACTGTGAAGCAAGCTTTATCCTTTCTCTGGAGATTGGATCATGGCAGACGTGTTTATCTCCTATTCGCGCAAAGATAAGGATTTTGTCAAGGCGCTGCATACCGCGTTGGCGCAGTGCGATCGCGACGCCTGGGTGGATTGGGAAGACATTCCCCTCACCGCTGACTGGTGGCAAGAAATTGAGCGTGGGATTGAAGCGGCTGACACCTTTGTCTTTGTAGTCAGTCCTGATTCCACCGCTTCCAGGGTGTGCAATCAAGAACTTGACCACGCGGTGCAGCACCACAAGCGCCTGGTACCTGTCGTCCGGCGCGATGATTTTGAGCGGCAGCAGGCACACGAAGCACTAAGACGGCACAACTGGCTGTTCTTTCGTGAAGAGGATGATTTTGATTGTGCGTTTCAGTCGCTGCTTGAAGCGATCGACATGGATCTGGAGCACGTTCACGCGCATACCCGATTGCTGGTGCGGGCGATCGAGTGGGACAGCAAGGGACAAGATGATAGCTTTTTGCTGCGCGGGAGTGATCTCAAGTCAGCTAGCCGCTGGCTCAGTCTTGGCACCGATAAAGATCCCAAACCGACTGCTCTGCAAACGCAGTACATTCTTGCCAGCGGTAAAGCCGAAATTCAGCGTCAGCGACGCACCAGCCTCATCTCTAGTGTGGGATTTGTAGGAGCGCTCGCCCTTGCCCTCCTTGCTGTCACCCAATATCACCAGGCAAAGCAACGTCAGCTTGAGGCTGAAAAGGGGCAACTTCTAGCGTTGAGTGCCTCTGCCAGCGCTAACCTTGCATCAAACAAAGACATTGAAGCATTGATTGACGGTGTGAAGGTCGGGCAGCAACTTCAGCGCCATCAAAACCTGGATGCAAATACGCGCAACCAGGCGATGACCGCCTTGCAACGAGTGACCTATGGAGCGAAAGAGCGCAGTCGCCTGGAAGGTCACAGCGATTACGTGCGGCAGATCAGCTTTAGCCCCGATGGTAAGACGCTGGTAACCAGCAGTGATGATGGCACCGTCAAGCTTTGGAAGCTGGATGGTACGCTGCTTAATACTTTCAAGCAAGATGGTTATGCCTACGCGGTCAGCTTTAGCCCCGATGGCAAAACGATCGCTACCAGCAACTTTATCGACTCAACCATCAAACTCTGGGCGCTGAACGGTAAGCTGCTGAAAACCTTTAAGAGACACCAAGATAGCATTTTTGATCTTGCCTTCAACCCTGATGGACGTGTGCTTGCCTCTGCCAGTGGTGATCGCACGGTGATGCTGTGGGATGTAGAGAAAGGAACACGGCTAAAAACTCTAAGCGGTCATCACGATGAGGTCAATGCGGTGCGCTTCAGCCCTGATGGTCGTACCCTGGCAAGCAGCAGCAACGACAGAACCATCAAACTTTGGACATTGGATGGCACACTGTTGAGAACCTTGAGGGGGCATCGAGGACAGGTAAACAGCATTAGTTTCAGCCCCGATGGCAAAACGATCGCCACTGGCGCTGGCGATCAAACCGTGAAGCTGTGGGCACTCGATGGCGCGTTGCTGCGAACTCTGAAAGGGCATACTGAGCCAGTCAGTGATGCACGCTTTAGTCCCGATGGCAAAACCCTGGCAACCGCTAGCGTCGATAACACCATCAAGCTCTGGAAGCCCGATGGTACATTGCTAACCACCCTAAAAGGACATAGTGACTGGATCACCAATGTTCGATTTAGCCCCGATGGACAAACCCTGGCATCGGGCAGCGGCGATGGCACTGTCAAACTCTGGCAGCTTAAAACCAATCTACTGAGAGTACTGGAAGGAACGGATAGCTTTGTCTACGGACTGGCATTCAGCCCCGATGGGCAGGTGCTAGAAACAGGCGATGGCAATGTCCTCACTTTCTGGCGATTACAGAATGGCACAATGCTAAAGCGGGTGGTACCCCATGCGAATGGCATCAACGACGTTAGCATTAGCACCAATGGCAGTCTGATTGCAACGACAGGCGATGACAAAACGATCAAGCTCTGGAACTGGGATGGCACACTGCGAAAAACGTTGATACGGTTAGAGACGCCCACAACTGAAATTAACTTCGGTCAAGACGATCAGGCGATCGCGGCTTTAATCCAAGAGACAAAAACCTTAATCGTCTGGAACATGGACGGCAAAGTGTTAAAAAAGGTTAAAGTGCCGCGTGAGTGGTTAGAGGGAGGGCGCATTGGATCCGATTTGCAAACACTTGCAACCCCAAGCGGCAAAACCGTGAAACTTTGGCAGAACGGTAAACCAGGGGCAATACTCAAAGGTCATACCGCAGATGTCACTTACACCAGGTTTAGCGCAGACGGTCAAACCATTGCCACCACAAGCTGGGATCGCACCATTAAACTCTGGACGCGAGATGGTAAGCTGATCAGCACACTGAAAGGGCATACGGGTGGTGTCACACGAGCAGTAATTAGTCGCGATAATCAACTGGTGGTTTCCAGTGGCGATGATAAAACCGTGCGACTGTGGAAGCGAGACGGCACCTTATTGATGACGCTGCAAACAGAGAATGTTCCACGGGGTGCAGACTTTAGCCGCGATGGTCAGACGATCGCCTTTGGTAGTGGCACAGCAACAGTTTTATGGAATATTGCCGATCTTCAGTCACCTCAAGCATTGACGCAACGAGACTGTACGCTCCTCCAAAACTACCTCATCACTCATCCCAACGTTCTGCTCGACCTCGAACCCTGCCAGAATGACTCCAATCTGGTGCCTGCCGCGACCAACCTGGCAAACGCCAACGATGTTGCTGGAGCCGTGACGCTGTTTCGTCGGGCAGTGCAGCGCAACCCAAACCTCACCCTGAACCCAGAAGTCGAAGCGAAAACCCTTGCTGATCGGTCTAAGGCGCTCAGGTTAGTAGAAGAAGGACAAGACCTGGCGCTCGATGAAAAGATCAATGGTGCTGTTGCCAAATTTCAAGCTGCGCTAAAGCTAAATCCCCAACTGACCCTTACCCCAACATCGGAAGCTCAGACCTTGGCAGCAAAAGGAAAATCCAGACGGTTGATTGACGAAGGGAGAACATCAGCTTACTACGGGGACATCACAGCCGCGATCGCCCACTTCAAACAGGCACTCCAACTAAACCCTGGATTGGCGATCGAGCCAGAGGTAGAAGCAAAGTTTCATCAGGCGCGTGGGTTGATTGACCGGGCAAACAGCATGGTGAGACGAGGCGAGATTAAACCCGCGATCGCGCTCTACAACCAGGCAGAAGCGATCAAAGTAGCCCGTCTCCTGCTACTTAGAAATTGGAACTGGAACTACCTCTGTGGTAGCGGTAGCGTTCAAGACTATGCCACCGCTGTCATGCCTATTTGCGAAAAAGTAGTAGCAACAGATCCTGATAATGGTGAGTTCCACGACAGTCGGGGGGTTGCCAGAGCAATGACGGGCGATTTTGCGGGTGCCATTGAGGACTTTCAGGTGTTTGTCAATTGGACGGAAGAGGACGATCGCCGCACCCAAAGACAGCGCTGGATCAACAAACTCCAACAAGGCAACAATCCGTTTACGCCCCAAGAATTGCAAAAGCTAAAGGAAAAAGAGTTACTTTAACTCAGAACTGGCGCAAACCTCGGAGGTTTTAATCAAGCATCAAGCATTGAACAAATGCTGTCGCTTAAACCTCCGAGGTTTTAATCAAAATGCGTAATACCAATTTGAATTGAAAATGCGACACATCCTGTAGGGGCAAGGCATTGCCTTGCCCCTACCCACCGATTGATCTGTAGCCGTCATTCTTTAAATCGGTATAAGTTCTATAACTCTGCGCTGACGCAGAAACTAGGTCTTTCCATAAACAGATGCCGTTGAGTATCAGGCTGCGTTTGGAGACTTGACTTCTCAGCTTCTGTCAGCAAGCATTCAACAACGAAGCTCAAAGACTTAATGACGAAGCTCAAACACTCAACGACGAGGTTCAAAGACTCGACGACGAGGTTCAAAGACTCGACGACGAGGCTTGAACATTCAACGATGAGTTCTACAGACTCAACGACGACACTCAAAGACTCGACGATGACAGTCAAACACTCGACGACGACACTCAAAGACTCGATGGCAAGGCTTAAAGACTCGACGACAAGTCCTAAAGACTCACGGCTGGGTCCTAAACACTCAACGACGACACTCAAAGACTCGATGGCAAGGCTTAAAGCCCCACGAGTGCGGGATAGAGCTTTAATGATGAACTTGAGAGTTTGAGCGATCGACACCAAACAAACCAGTTATACAGAGGAAGACTGGAGTAGCTGCGCGATCGCGTCTACCAAAACATTTGGCTCTACAGGCTTTGAGAGGTGCTGCTGAAAGCCAACTTCTAGAGCTTGCTGCTGGTCATACTCACCCACATACGCTGTGAGTGCAATGGCGGGAATGTGTCCCCCCTGTTCTGGCTTGAGCGATCGAATTTGGCGCATCAAGCTATACCCATTCATCTCAGCCATGCCAATATCGCTCAGCAACACATTTGGAACGGATTTCAGCAAGCTCTCTAGAGCACAGGCAGCAGATGCAACGGCGGTTACTGTTGCACCCGCTTGTGTCAGGATAAAGGCCAACAGGTCGCGTGTATCTGCCTCATCCTCCACAACCAGAATGTGTACTGCTTGCAAACTCAACGGCTGAGCGACAGGCGCGGGGTGTTTGCTCACAGGCAATGCCCCTCCCCGCAGCGGCAAACGAACGCTAAAGATTGCTCCCAGCCCCTCTCCCGCACTTTCTGCTGAGACCGTGCCGCCATGCAACTCTACAATCTGCCGGACGATCGCCAACCCCAACCCTAACCCGCCAAACTTACGGGTGATAGTACCATCGGCTTGCCGAAAGGTATCAAAGACAAACGGCAGAAAGTCCGAGTTAATGCCTTTCCCCGTATCTCGCACGGTAATTTGAGCTTCGATCTTGCTGTAGGTCAAGGCAATATACACATGACCCTCTGGTGGCGTAAACTTCACCGCATTTGAGAGTAAGTTCCAGATCACCTGCTGTAGGCGGTTGGCATCACCCAAAGGTGATCGGGTTGTAGTTTCCAACGTCGTGTGAAGGGTAATCGACTTTGATTCAGCAGCTAACCGAACGGTTTCTTTGGCGGCTTCAATGGTGACGACTAAGTCAACCGCATCCAGCTTGAGGGACAGTTTGCCCTGAAGAATGCGCGAAATATCCAGTAAATCTTCGATCAGTTGGGTTTGCAACTTAGCATTGCGTTCAATGGTTTCCAGCGCGATCGCCATTGTTGGTTGATCTAACGTGCCCTTGCGTAGCAGCTGCACCCAACCCAGAATCGGGTTAAGCGGTGTGCGCAATTCGTGGGATAGCACCGCTAGAAATTCGTCTTTAATCCGGTTAGCGGCTTCTGCTTGCTCACGGGCAATTTGCTCGCGTTCTAACAGTTGTTCACGCTCGGCTTCGGTACGTTTGCGATCAGTAATATCCAAAAAGGCACCCACCGAGCCGCGTGGCTGACCGTGCTCATTCCGCAGAGGAGAGGCATAGCCATAGAGATTAAACAGGGTGCCATCTCCCCGCAAAATATCCACCTCTATGCCCTTTAACGAAATGCCATGCAGCCCTGCGTAGCGCAGAGGAGTTTCCTCTGGAGTCAGTTCTTTACCATGCTGAAACACTTTGTAGGTAGGACCAGTGCTCTCGGCTGGCGGTGTCCACGAAGCGTTGTCACGAAAGGGAATGCCTAAAATGCGGGCAAACTCAGGGTTGGCTCGAATGTGCTGAAATTCCAAATCATCGCTCATCAAAATGCCCACTGGAATCACCTCAAACAGAGTTTGCAGATCATCAACCCGGTTCTGCAAATCTCGATTAAGGGTGGCGATCGCGGTTTCTGTCTGCTTGCGTTCGGTAATATCGCGACAGATGGCCTGTACTGTGGGCAATCCATTCAAGGTAAAGAGCGTTGCACTCACTTCTACAGGCATTTGCTGACCTGCTTTCGTGCAATGCACTGATTCCACGACAATGTGATTTTCTACCCACAACTGCTCAATGCTGGTGTGGACTATATCTTGCGGCGGCGCAATTAAATCCAACACCGACTTGCTGAGCAATTCCTGGCGGGTATACCCCAACCGCTGACACGCCTGTTCATTCACCTCAATCAACTGCCCTGGCTGAAGATCAGGAGTCAAATGGTAGACCAGTATCCAATCTTCCATGCCGTTAAACAGCGTGCTAAACCGTTCTTCACGCTCCCGTAGCTCTGCCTCAATGGTTTCGCGATCGCGAATCTCTTGCTGTAGCTGCTCATTGACCTGTAGCAGTGTAGCAGTACGCTCTTGCACACGCTGTTCAAGCTGATTTTGAGCCTGCCGCAGTTCCGTTTCAACGTTTAACCGCTGCTGCATTTGGGTGTGGAGTGCCTGATTTGCCTCCTCCAGTTGAGCAGGGCTGGGTAACGCGAGCGCTTGAGGCACCAACGGCACCAAGACATAAGCGGTCAGCAAGGAGACGATCGCCGTTAACACCTTCACGGCACCTGAAAACCAGTAGGTGGGATGCCAAAGCGTCCAAATTTCTAAAATATGCGTCGTACCACAGGACACGATAAAAGTTGCAAAGAGCAGAAAAACCCCTGCAAATGGCAGGTCTTGTCGTTTGCGGACAAAGTAGAAGAGCGTGAGGGGAATCGAGTAGTACGCAAACGCAATCAAGCTATCTGAAACGAGATGGAGCCAAACTAAGCTTGGCTGCCAGAGATAACAATGACCATGCGGAATAAACGGGCCTGTGATAAAAAAATTGCTTAGAATGTCATTCATGCGAGTGGGGAGTGAAGCGAGAGGCAAAAGCAGGATAAGCGAAGCGGTGCTCGATCGCCATTCCTGAAACTTATTGTGGTCTCTCTAGTTTAGAAATTAAGCGTTGGAAATATTGAGTTATCAAGAAATTAAGTCTGTGAAACCTGGTACGGGCTGGCAGTAGAAACGCAGGGTATGCTACATGGGAAAGATTCCCAGCATCAACGGCGTTAGTCACGAATCCGTTATTCTACTCAGAGATTTGGGCAAACTGTAATGACATCGGTTAACGGCATCATCCTGTTGTTTTCGTCGCTACATGCATTTCAATAGCGGTTTTTGCGACTACGCTTAGCGAATGATTGCAGTACGCAATGCATCGCCGTGAAGTGAATTCTGTAGAATTCTTACAGTAAGGGCAACAGCTATCCGCCTCTTCAGGTCAAGATGACTGCCAATCAGTTTGCTACATCGGTTGTAACACCCGCAAAAATCCTAGAGAGTCTTGCGGCGATCGCCCTTCAAAGCCAGCGCTCTGTCGCGCTACCAACCATTTTCCAGACAGCACTTGAAACAACCAGAGCCGTGCTGCACAGCGATCGCGTCCTGCTATATCGCTTTCTGGCCCAAGGCGATGGCGTGGTCGCCGTGGAATCGGCGGGTACTGAATGGACACCGCTACTGGGACGAGTCATTCGTGACAGTTGCTTTGATAATGCCCGTTTAGAGCTATATCGACAGGGACATGTCAGCGCGATCGAGGATGTAGCTGCCAGTAGCGTCCAAGCCTGTCATGCCGCTTTATTAGACCACCTACAAGTACAGGCAATGCTGTCCGTGCCGCTTTTAGGGCAGGGTAAGGTGTGGGGGTTGCTCATTGCCCACCAGTGCCACAGCACCCGCTTATGGCAACCTTTGGAAGTGCAATGTCTTCAAATGATTGCGATTCAGCTAGGCGTAGCCATGCAGCTGGAGCAGACGAGCGGTGCCACGATCGATCAGACTCTGGCAGACGAACCGTTACGCAGCAGCGAACAATGGTTACAGCAGTTTGGTCTCCAGTCGCCCGGCAACATTATTTATACTTTGGTACAAGAACCCAACGGAGAACTACGGTTTGAGTTCATTAATGCCGCGATCGAAGCACTGCACGAGATACCCTATACCCAGGCGTTAAGCAGCGCCCAATGGCTGATTGATGCGATTCATCCCGATGATCGGGCTGGGTATACTGCGGCTCTCGCTCAGAGTGCCCAAACCCTTAGTGCCTTTGCATACGAATGGCGGATTGTGGTGCCGTCAGGGAAAGTCAAATGGCTGCAGGGCGATGCGCAACCACGGCAACGATCTCATGGGGCGATCGCGTGGTGCGGCATGCTGCAAGACATCAGCGAACGCAAGCAAACAGATCTGATGCTGCGAGAAAGTGATGCTCACAAGGGTGCGCTCATTAGCGCTCTGCCCGATTTGGTCATGCGAGCAAATGAACAGGGCATTTATCTAGAATTTCTCGCTACAAATACCTTCAAAGTCATTGGCAAAACAGGTGATTTTGTTGGAACGCACGTATACGACAGTTTGCCGCTTGACCTGGCACAACAGCGTATAGCAGCCATCCAAACGGCCCTAGCAACACGATCGCTGCAACTCTATGAGCAAACGATCGCGGTCGATGGTGCTACGCAAACCGAAGAAGTCAGAGTGGTGCCATATCAAGTAAACGAAGTGTTACTGCTCGTCCGAGATATCAGCGATCGCAAACAAGCAGAAACGGCCTCCTGGCAGCGTGCTGAACGAGAGCAGGCCATCAGCCGTGTGGTACAGACCATTCGTCAGTCGCTGGATTTGCACACCATTTTGACCGCTGCCGCAACTGAACTTACCCAGCTCTTGAAGGTCGATCAAGCCGCCGTGGTGCAGTACTTACCAGAACGCAACTGCTGGGTATATGTTGCCAGCCATCGACAGCAGCCAGATCTCTTCGATGATCTTGGGCTAGAAATTACCGATCAAGACAATCCCTTTGCAGCACAATTAAAGCGTCGAGAGATCATTAAAGTAGCTGATGCAGCGTCCCTGAGTAAGGGTACAAACCAAGGCTTTGCTCAAAAGCTACCGGGAGCCTGGCTTCTGGTACCAGTCATCGTGGGTGATACGGTTTGGGGTAGCTGCAGCCTGCGGTCAAGCCGACCAATTGCTTGCTGGCACGATGAGCAAGTCGAACTCGTCCAAGCGTTAGCCGATCAACTGGCGATCGCCATTCAACAAGCATCGCTTTACCAGCAGGTGCAAACCCTAAACACTGACTTAGAATTGCAGGTGCAGGAACGCACAATGCAACTGCAACAGGCATTAAACTTTGAGGCACTGCTGAAACGCATCACCGACCAAGTGCGGGATAGCCTGGATGAAACGCAAATCCTCCAAACAGCTGTCAAGGAACTGGCGATCGAGTTGGGCGTGGATTGCTGTGTTGCCGCTCTCTACGATATGGAACACCGAACCACCACGATCTGCTACGAATACACCCATCAAGGGGTCTCAACCGCAACAGGTAGCGCGATCTCGTTTGACCAAAACCCTGAACTTTATGAGCAAGTCTTGAGTGGAC
The DNA here is from genome assembly GCF_059505485.1 of Stenomitos rutilans. NCBI lineage: Bacteria > Bacillati > Cyanobacteriota > Cyanophyceae > Leptolyngbyales > Leptolyngbyaceae > Stenomitos > Stenomitos rutilans. The sequence continues at coordinate 141,682 of NZ_JCACKR010000173.1, read as the reverse complement.
AAGTCGTTCATTGCTGTGTGACTGCTTTGGTGGTAGATCCCCTACGGAATATTGAGCAGAGCGCAAGCATTTTGGCGTGCCCCTTAATGGATGAACGCGGTGTTTTAGGCGATATGTGGCTTTTCAGGCCCCAGCACCTCTACTTCGACGAGTTGGAAATTCGGCTGGTACAACAGGTTGCGAATCAGTGTGCGATCGCACTGCGGCAATCGCGGTTATATCAAGCAGCTCAAGCCCAGGTACAGGAGCTAGAACGGCTGAATCGGCTGAAAGATGACTTTCTCAGCACGGTTTCCCACGAGCTGCGAACGCCCATGTCCAACATTAAAATGGCAACCCAAATGCTGGAAGTCACGCTCAAGCCGTTGGGGATCTTTGACGATGCAACCAACGCAGTTAACCGTTATTTCAGCATTCTCCGCGAGGAAGGGCAGCGCGAAATTGGACTCATCAACGACCTCCTCGATCTGGCGCGTCTCGATGCAGGCACAGAACCACTCAGTCTCACCCCGATCGTGCTTCAGCCCTTTCTGGCTCATCTTGCCGAACCGTTTTTTGACCGCGTTCGCAGGCAGCAGCAGTACCTGATTATTCGCCTGCCTGAGCAGTTACCCGTACTAACGACTGATCGTCCCTACCTGGAACGCATCGTGACTGAATTGCTGCAAAACGCTTGCAAATACACACCTGCTGGTGAGGCGATCACCCTCTCTGCTCACACAACCGCGACAGCACTAGACATTTCTGTCAGCAACGCTGGTGTCGAGATTCCAGCCGTTGAGCGCGATCGCATTTTTGACAAGTTCTACCGCATTCCCAACAACGATCCTTGGAGATACGGCGGAACTGGACTTGGCTTAACGCTGGTCAAGAAGCTTGCAGAACGTTTAGGTGCCACTATTGGCGTGACCAGCCAGCAGCAGCAGACGACTTTTACCTTAGAGTTTTTGGGCGTTGTCTAAGGCCATAGAAAGAAGGCCATAGAAACGCGGGAAGGCGGTAAGATCGTTTTCCAGTCCGGCTATCTTCCTCTTCATTTACCCTCTTCAATGACCGTTTCTCGCACCATTTGTCTGGGTTTTGTGACTGTGATCGCGATCGGCACCCTTTTGCTGTCGCTGCCAGTTTCAATCAGCGATGGCACCTGGGCTTGGGAGCATCTGCTCATTTCGTTGTTTACAGCCACCTCTGCGGTTTGCGTGACAGGTCACATCGTGGTCGATACGGGAACGTACTTCTCTCCGATCGGGCAGTTCTTTATTTTGGCGCTGATTCAGGTTGGTGGTTTGGGCTATATGACGGCGACCACCTTCTTGCTGCTGCTCGTTGGGCGGCGTTTTGGGCTGCGCGACAAAATTGCCGTCCAGCAAGCCCTCGATCGCAGTGAAATGCAGGGTGCAGCTCAGGTGATTCGTTCCATCATTGCGACCACCATGCTTTTTGAGATCACAGGCATTTTCCTGCTGCTGTTTGTGTTTGCCCCTGTTTATGGCTTCCAGCAAGGCGTATGGCTAGCAACCTTTCATAGCATCAGCGCTTGGAACAATGCTGGTTTCAGTTTATTTCCCAATAATCTCATCGGCTATCAAGCATCACCCTTGGTAAACCTGGTGATTCCAGGGCTGATTGTCTTTGGTGGCATTGGCTATGAGGCCATTTTTGAACTCTTTCTCTGGTCTCGCGATCGCGTGCTGAGACGGCCCAGGTGCCTCGTTTTCTCCCTCAACTTTAAGGTGGCTGTCAGTACAACCCTGACCTTACTGGTGCTAGGAACGATCGCCTTCTTCCTGGTAGAGGGGCGCAGTACAAGCACCCTGAGTTCCATGAATTTGGGCACTCAATTGATGTCGGCCTGGTTTCAATCCGCAACAACAAGAACCGCCGGATTCAACACGATCGACCTGAGCAAAATGACCGAAGCAGGCTTGTTCATCACGATCGCCCTGATGTTTATTGGGGGCAGCCCTGGTGGGACAGCTGGCGGTATTAAAACGACAACCCTACGGGTCTTAACAAGCTGCACCAGAGCCATTTTGCAAGGCAAAGAAGAGGCATCGTTGTACGAACGCCAAATTCCTCTGTCACTCATCCTTAAAGCTGTAGGTGTGGCCGTTGGTTCGCTGATCACAGTGCTCATCATGACCACCTTTATCGCGCTGAGCGATCCCCAGTTTGATTTCATTCAGCTCTTGTTTGAAGTCGTCTCTGCCTTTGCAACCGTTGGTTTATCGACTGGCATCACAGCAGGGCTATCCACGGTGGGTAAGCTCGTCCTAATTGCTACTATGTATATCGGTCGAGTTGGCGTGTTACTGCTCATGAGCGCGCTTTTAGGCGACCCCAAGCCCACCGCTATTCGCTATCCAGAAGAAAACTTGCTGGTAGGCTAAAGCAATCGCTAGGGTGAACGAACCCAAAAAGTGGAGTGTACTCGCTGAAAGTTTAGCCATCATCCAATCAGCATTAACACCTACCGTTTGCCTCCCGCCCTCAACACGCCCCTTGATCACATCAATTAGCTCGGAGTTCGCCTGTGAACCTGACATTTTTAAGTTTTTTTCGTAGCTTGCAGACTCATCCAAACAAACACTACGCTGTGATTGGGTTAGGTCGCTTTGGGCGAGCAGTCTGCATGACGTTGCACCAAATGGGTTACGAGGTGTTGGGTGTCGATGCAGATGAGAAACAGGTGGCACAAGCACTCGCTGATCAAATTGCGGTGCGCACCGTGCAGCTTGATACGACCGACCCCGCAGCACTCAAAGAAGCGGGGCTTTGTGAAATTGACACGGTTATCGTGGCGATCGGCAACTATGTCGAAGAAAGCGTCATCACAACGCTCAACCTCAAAGAAGCTGGAGTGCCCCATGTGGTGGCAAAAGCCTCCTCTCAAATCCACGAAAAGCTGTTGCGAAAGGTGGGAGCTGATCACGTCGTTTTTCCAGAGCATGAGATGGGCTGCACATTGGCGCGCGCGCTGACCAAACCCAGCATTCTCGAACGCTTTGAGCTTGACCCAGACAACAGCATTGTCGAAGTGTTGGTGCCAGATGCCTTTGATGGCAGAACGATCGCCGAACTTCGGCTGCGTTCTCACTACGGCTTGAACCTTCTAGCCGTGAGTCGTGATGGTAAATTTGAAATCAACCCGGCCTCTAGCCGTCAGCTACAAAAGGGAGCCTTGATGGTGGTGATTGGCTGCAACAAGGATATCGATCGACTCCCTGTTTAGCTATTAACCCCGCAATGATTGATCTTGCACTCCAAGGCGCTCTCATCCCACAGTCCCTTCTTCCAAAAAAGGAGACGGGGACCGGATACGTGCTTTGCACACGCAAAGTTCCTCGCTCCGTTTGGGAGAGGGATTGAGGGTGAGGGCAGATGTCGTCACAACAGTTGCCGGGTTAATAGATGGTATAGGCGATCGTCACTATAAGCCTTATCTTCCGCTGTAAGGGAGCACCACGTACATCTACAGATAAGGCAAGGACTACAGAGGCTTATCGACACGGCATTCTCCGTAAAATTGCTGTGAATTTACCCACCCTCTGGTGCGGCCTCCAAAATTTCTCTGTATAGTGACAAGAGGACTATGTAGCGTCTAGAGTAAAAGGACTCTTGAGGTTTCTCAAGTCATTCCAGCAAGGGTCAAATGCCTTCTATTGATGGTGCACTGCCAGGCTACCGAACTGAAAGGATGTCTCTCCAGCCTGGACAGACAAGGCAGATCATACTGATTGGCTTTTACATGAGCAATCGATCCATTCGCTTGAATCCAAAGGTTTACAGTGCATGTAAACCCCGGTAGCCTACCAGGTTCAGTTAAGACGACTTAAACCGAACACAACGTACACTCAGGTAGGTTCAAAACATGAATTTCAGGTCAATTGGTCTCAGTATTGCCACTGCAACCGTAGTAGCTTCAGGTGCAACGATCGCTTCGTCACCCGCTCAAGCGCTCTCTTTTAATAAAGGTACCTTCGTTGCTGGGGGGCAAACAAGCATTACGGATCTTAATACGTCAAGCAACCCTACCTCCTTTACCCTCAACTTCCAAAATTTTGGCGTTACAAATACAGGTGGGAGTTTAGCGGGTGGAAATCTAACCGGAACACCAATTCTCGCGTCCTTATCGTTCACTAAGGACGCAGGTGGAAACTTCGCGACCAACGGCTTAACAAGCTTCGTAACGGGCCTCAAGTATCAAGGGCAAGACGCGTTCTTAGACATCAACCCATTCACCTTTACAGCTTCTGCAAGTTCATTTGTAAACAGTGCCACAAGTTATTTGTTGGCTTCTAATACCAGTTTTACAGGTGTTTTCAGGACTTCTACCCTCCAATCTCTTACGACTATTACGCTCGGTGCTGTCAAAGTTGGGACATTGAACAGCTCTACACTAACGGCTGAAATCCCAACACCTGCGCTTATCCCCGGCCTACTTGGTTTAGGCGTAGCAGCGCTACGGAAACGCAAAGCTCAAGCGAACGAAGAGGCTTCGGCGGAAGCCTAATCGTTTAAGAAGGCAGTGCTAGAAACTTCAAGCTTCAGCACTGCCTTTTTCTAAAAGATGAATGCATCGTTGCAATCACGCCAGTTTAGAATGCATGTTTTGAGCGATCGCGAAGCTCCTATCTTCCAAAAAGTTCCCCCTCTATCAAACATTCAAAGGTGAAACGCTTGTCTTTAAAGATGCGATAAAGCCTCTTGCAAAACGTTGTTGAGCTTGAGCCTATCTACGTACGATCACAGGTAACCGAGGGAAGGTATAAGCAAAACACCCACCTTGCATCGGTTAACTATTGGGCTGAACCCCTTCTACCAACGGTGCACTGCCAAGGCTACTGGATCACACGGACAAAAAGTCTCTTCAAACGCAGCCACTACACGGGTATTGATTAACCGTACAGTTGTTTGTCTCACCCGTCATGCTGGGATCGCTATCTACAGAGCACTTTCTTCTGTCGTTTCCGGTAGCCTACCAGGTTCAGTTGAAACCATTTGCAACCGAACGTACCTGTAGGTAGACATGATGCATTTAAACTTGAAACAACCGTTTGCGATCGTTGCAGCCACTGTCGCTGCGTCCACCCTTTCTCTATTGGGTTCCCATGCCGCTCAAGCACTGAGCGTTTCATCGGGGCCTTTACCCACTACTCCAGGTGTAAACCTGATTGATTTTAATGGGCTAGCGCCTGGCACAGTGCCCACAAATGCCGCCACGCCCATTGACCTGGGTGATGGCGTAACGCTGTTTGATGGCGTTCCTGGTAATCGTAATACGGTGACGACGACTGAGTTTACACCCCCTGTCGGTAGCGACGGCAATTATCTCAAAGTGCGTCAAACAAATGCAACGTTTAGCTTTGAGAAGCCCCTCACCTACTTTGGGCTACTGTGGGGTTCGATCGATGCCGAAAATACCATTCAGTTCTTCAATAGCTCCACGACAACATCTGTGAGCAGCTACACCGGATCTAGTCTTGCCAGCTTGCTCGGTTTTTCGCTGCTGCCGTTTTCAGCCAATTTGGGTGCCGATGGTACCAAATATATTGAGTTTGCCCTGGCAGACATTGGTGCCGATGTAGACAGGGTTGTTTTAAGCACTGGCTTTTCGCCCTTTGAAGTCGATAATGTGGCGTATCAAGCCATTCCTACCCCTGCTCTTTTGCCAGGATTGCTTGGTATGGGAATTGCGGCACTACGGAAGCGTAAAGCTAAAGCAGTAGAAGGCTAAAGCAAACAGTTCATTGTGCAAACGGTGGTGAGACTCTGCTTTGTGCTGAGTACACTACTGTTTGCAAGCGATATAGCTTTCTAGCAGTGCTCCATTCGGCAAGACCGCGTTTCGACTAAAACCTTGGAGGCTTAAGCGCCTACATTCGCTTAAGATGCCTGACTTTTGGTAAAACCCTCCAAGGTTTGCGTCAGTCCTATTTGATAGATCATCGTTGATACCTTTAGGACTTACGCAAAAGCGGTCATCTTTCGCCCCCTAGCCCCCAATTCTGGGGGAACCGAGCCAGTTAAAACCCCCAGCATTGAGGGTTTGGGGGCAAATGCGTAAGTCCTAACCTTGTAAGGTGGGCACTGTCCACCCTACTTAAGTCAGTGTTATTCAACCATAGCTTTCTAAGAACGGGTATGGGGTATGGGGTACCGGGTGTGGTGAATGCAAACGCAAACGGCTGTAAGTGCAAATTGTTGGCTATATCAAGTTTTTACAGTAGATACCCGGATCACTACGTACTGCTGCGGAAAGTTGAATTGTCATTGCAAACGATTCTCCGCAATGGTGCCTGACCCTCTTCAGTAAAGTGGTATTGATCTTATGGCTTCCCTTTCTACTCAAAGTCCTGTTGGTATTAACGCAAAGCCTCTCTGCCGAGTCGTTGGGTTGGCGTGTGTCGCTGGTTTTGTGGTTGATTTACTCATTCTGGCGTTACCCCCTACGCTCAATAGTGCGGAGTGGCGAGTTGGGTTTTTGCAGCAGATGAGCGATCGCAGTATCGTTTTACTGTTTGGTGCAGCGCTTCTCATTTATAGCAATCTTGACTACCGTACCTGGCGGAAACAGTTGGCTATGCTGTGTCTGGTACTGGGAATTGTGTTTCAACTTTCTTGCATTTTGGTGATTAGAGACAGCCTATCGCTGAATGATAGTGCAACTAAAAACATCAATATTCAAGCTTCTCAAGTGCAATCTCAGATTGAAACGGCCAAAAATGATCCGAAAGCGGCTCCCAATCTTACGTCAGAGCAGCTAGATAAGGCTTCTCAGCTTGTTACCACTCGTGCCGGTTCATTGAAAAACACGGCTAAAACAAGCATTCTCAAAACGGCAGGAGCCATTGTGGGCAATTTTGTCGTGGTTGGCTTAGCGCTGATTGGGTTAGGGCGCTATGGTATGCGTCCAAGTAAGGGTTGAAATTATGCAGTGGCAAAAGCGGTTAAGGGAGGCAACCCAGGGTTCATTGCGTGAGTTGCTCAAAGATACGCATGGGCGCATTGTGCTCTGCGGTCTCCTGGTAGGGCTATGGTATTTGCCCGCCTGGTTGGGTGTTTTGTTTCATCGCATGGGGAAAGGATCTTCTAGCCTGGTTTTGCTGCTTGCGATCGTCTACCTGGGTTTGCAGGAACTGTGGAAACAACGCCAACAGCTTGCTAAAAGTCGGGTTTCTGATGCCGATCGCTTTTTGGGACACGCACTCATCCTGACAGGTGCTGGGCTTTTTCCGTTTTGCCGCTTTGCCATCTGGTCGCAAGCACTTATTTGGCTAGTCATTTTGATTGGGATTGCGTGCAGTGCATGGGGAGGAGGATTTTTCCGTAGACATGCCCTTACAACCGCGCTCATGGCACTGAGCGTTTATCCTCGCCCTGGAGAAACTGCCAAGATTATTTGGGAAATATTCACCCCACCCCGTATGCTCGATCGGCTCACTGCATGGTTGGGCAGTGGAGCATTGCAGGTGATTGGGCAACCCGCAACAGTGACCAATGATGTTTTTATTTCGTTGCCGACAGGCTCAGTTGAAGTTGGCTGGGGCTGCAATGGGTTTGGGATGGCAACCAATATCGCGATCGGGGGTTTAATCTTGGGGCTGTTTTTGAAACAAAGTTGGTTCAAGATTATCCTCTTAATGGTGCTTGGCACTGTTTTGGCGCTTGTGCTCAATATTCCCCGCGTCATGTTAGTAACGTATGCTGCGGTGTACTGGGGCAAATATTGGTTTGATTTTTGGCACACTTCATGGGGTGCTCAGCTTTTTGTAGCCGTCTTATTTACCATTTATTACTATTTGGTGATGGCGATCGTGAACCGATCACCCAAGAGGATGCAAGCTTAGTAGCTGGGAAGTAGTGCCTTGAGTTAATCATGCTGTTAATTGGTTGAAGGCCGCTTCGTTGCGCGTGATGTACATCCTACAGCGGTTGTTGATTAGCTCAGCCACAGTCCTTTGAGGACGGGTGTGGTGAATGCAATTGAAGGCTGTAATAATGAAAACGAAGTGGATGCACTCACGCTATTAAGGCTGAGTTCGATGCGATCTACGGCTGCGAACCATCAATACTTAAATGGCTGCTCCATGTTTGAAGGCATTCATCACGTCGCCATCATTTGTTCTAACTACGAGCGATCGAAGCACTTCTACGTCAACCTTTTGGGCTTTCCCATTATCCAGGAAACCTTCCGTGCCGCTCGCAATTCTTACAAGCTCGATTTGGATATTGGGAATGGTGGTGCGATCGAACTCTTTTCTTTTCCAAATCCGCCTGATCGACCCAGCACGCCTGAAGCTTGTGGACTTCGGCACCTGGCCTTTAAGGTGGACGATCTGGATGCAACAGTTCACCATCTTCAAGCCCAAGCTGTTGCAGTGGAACCGATTCGCACGGATAAACTTACCAACAAACGGTTTACTTTCTTCAAAGATCCTGACGGATTGCCCCTTGAACTTTATGAGATGTAGCAGCTTGTAATCTGGGGTGGTGCGATCGCAATCCTTGCTTGTAGAAGCTTTAAGACAATTGGCTAGCTAGCAGGTTGAGCCTCCTCAACCTTCGGCTCAACGACATTCTTAAACCCATGTGTTCTGCAACACTTTCTTTTCAAAGCCACATCTGGGAGGATTTCTAGCAACGACCTCCAGGTAAATTCATGACGAGAGCTAGAGAGATTACTCCAGACATTAACCTGAGCGATCCGCAATACTATTTCAACCGTGAGTTGAGTTGGCTTGAGTTTAATCATCGCGTGCTGCACGAAGCCCTCGATCCGCGCACTCCCCTCCTAGAGCGGTTGAAGTTTCTAGCCATCTTCAGCTCTAACCTGGACGAATTTTTCATGGTACGGGTTGCAATTTTAACGCAGCAGGTAGAAGCACAGTTGGATAAAGTCGCGCCTGATGGCAGAACGCCCCAACAGACCCTAAATGCCATTAGCCAACGGTTACGCCCGATGGTGACCGAGCAGCATCGCCATTTTGAGCGCGAACTCCGTCCTCTCCTAGCTGAAAAGGGTATACATATCCTGAACTACATGGATTTAGATCAGGAGCAGCGACGCTATCTGCAAGGCTATTTTGAGCAGCGCGTGTTTCCCATTCTGACGCCGCTGGCAGTCGATCCAGCGCACCCGTTTCCTTACATTTCCAACCTCAGTTTAAATTTAGCGGTGCTGGTGAAAGACCCCATCACTCAAAAAGAATTGTTTGCCAGGGTCAAAGTGCCCAACAGCTTACCTCGTTTTATCGTGCTGCCGTTAGATCAGCAGAAGCCCGATCGCGCCAAAGTTTGGGCAGGCGTACCCTTAGAGCAAGTCATTGCACATAATTTAGAGATGCTCTTTCCTGGCATGAATATCCAGGAATATTCTCTGTTTCGCATTACGCGCGATGCCGATTTAGAATTGGAAGAAGACCTGACCCACGACCTGTTGCTGTTGATTCAGCAAGAATTGCGCAAACGGCGGATGGGCGGTGCGGTAGTACGGCTAGAAATTGAAGCCTCTGCGTCGCAAGCTGTGCGCGATCGCCTGATGCGCGAAAAAGAACTCACCGATCGCGATGTCTACGAGGTAGAAGGATTGCTAAACCTCAAGGATTTAATGTCGTTTCTGGCCTTGCCGCTATCAGAACTTAAAGACCCGCCCTGGATACCCGTCGTCCCTGCGCGGCTGCGCCAGATTACAGAGGCCGCCAAGTCCAACGCAGTTCCATCATCAGAAACGGGTGAGGATATTTTTACATTGATTCGTCAGCAGGATTTACTCGTCCATCATCCCTACGAATCATTTACAGCCTCGGTAGAACACTTCATCACGCATGCAGCGCAAGATCCGGATGTGCTGGCGATCAAAATGACGCTGTATCGTACCTCTGGCGATTCACCGATCGTCAAAGCGCTGATTGCCGCTGCCGAAAATGGAAAGCAAGTTGCCGTTTTAATTGAACTAAAGGCCCGGTTTGATGAGGAAAATAACATCAACTGGGCGCGGCGGTTGGAAGAAGCAGGCGTCAATGTGATCTATGGGGTCGTTGGCTTAAAGACACACACCAAAGTGGTGCTCATCGTGCGTCAGGAAGCAGACGATATCCGTCGCTACGTCCACATTGGTACAGGCAACTACAATTCTAAAACCGCAAAACTCTACACCGACTTGGGCTTATTTAGCTGCCAGGAAGACTTGGGCGCTGATTTGACCGATTTGTTCAATTTCCTCACGGGCTATTCACGGCAGCAATCCTATCGCAAGCTGTTGGTGGCTCCGGTCAACCTGCGCGATCGCATGATTGCCCTGATCCGTCGAGAAGCCGAGCATGCCAGTCGTGGCGATCGCAGCCACATTATTGCCAAAATGAACTCTTTAGTTGATCCACAAATCATCAAGGCACTGTACGAAGCCTCTCAGGCAGGTGTGGAAACTGATCTGATTATTCGAGGGATCTGCTGTCTTCGCCCTAGGGTTGCGGGCGTGAGCGATCGCATTCGCGTGATTAGCATTGTGGGTCGCTTTCTCGAACACTCGCGCATCTTCCACTTCCATAACAACGGAGAGGAAGAAGTCTTCATTGGCAGTGCTGACTGGATGCCACGCAACCTCGATCGCCGAGTCGAGGCCATGACCCCAGTTGAAGCGCCCGCACTGGCAACTCAACTCCGCGCCATTCTCGATTTGTTTCTAGCAGATAACCGCCACGCCTGGGATTTACAGTCTGACGGTGATTATGTGCAACGACACCCTCACGAGGCACCAGAATGGGATGCCCAAGTGGAACTAGCAAACCAGGCACAGCGGTAGAGCGATGCATGGCTGGGTAATTTGGGGTATGAGGGGTAGGGTGTGGGGTGTAGGGTATCAAGCAACGTATTGAGTTTTCAGCAGTCAGCAATCAGCTCATCCCTTCCCCTCTTCCCCTGCCTTCAATAGTTAGGACAACGCATGAATGCAGAAGCGATCGCGCCCTGTTGCCTTTGCCTGATACAGGGCTTTATCCGCTGCGGTGATCAGCGTTTCTGGCAGAAAATTCAGGGTGCGATCCGGTATTACACTCGAAACGCCTACACTAAGCGTGACATACGGACTCACACTAGAGTTGGGATGGACTAATTGCAACGCTTGCACACCCGCCTGGATCATTTCTGCTACTTTAACCGCACCCTCGATCGGAGTATTGGACAAAATCACGGCAAATTCCTCTCCCCCGTAGCGTGCTGCCAAATCGCCAGGACGCTTGGCTACCGCACTAATGGCATTGGCAACCTGACGCAAGCAGGCATCTCCGGCCAGGTGCCCATAGCCATCTGCATCGTTGTACCGTTTAAATAGGTCAACGTCACAGAGAATCAACGATAGCGGTTCTCCATTCCGCATCATCCGCCGCCATTCCTGGTCAAGGTGGGCATCCAGCATCATGCGATTCGCAAGCTGCGTTAAAGCATCCACCGTAGCTAACCGATGAAACAGCTTGGTGGCCGTTTCCAGTTGTCTTTGCAGTTGCGATTGTTGAATGAGCCTGCGAACCCGCTGGCGCAAAACAGCCCAGTGAATGGGCTTTGTCACGTAGTCAGTCGCGCCAGCGGCAAATGCTCGATCGACCGAAACCTGATCATCCAGGCTAGTGATCATCAGAACGGGCGTATGGTCAGCTTCGGGCAATGCTTGTAATTGCGCGCAGCATTCAAACCCATCCATTACAGGCATCATGCCATCCAGCAATACAATATCTGGCTGAAAGCGTGTACAGGCTTCGATGCCTTCTTCGCCATTAGTGGCTTCAATAATTTGATAGCTTCCTTTCTCCAGAAAGCGTCGAATCTGAGTTCGGATCACGTTCTCATCATCGATCAGTAAGATCAGGGGCGATGCTTTGGGCATAAAGGGCTGAGACAGAGGTGATTTAAGCAGCGAGAGATTGATAGGAAGGTTCATAACGCTCGGTAGGATTGTGTCTGCCTTAAAGCAGCTTCAACGCACGCATACTCAGATTCCAGGCAGGCAACCTCGATCGTAATGTCGTCGATCGACGCACTCAGAGACATTGTTTCCAATGCACTACAGCGCTGACTGAGGGAGAGCGCCCCTAAAGAGGCACTGCTTGCTTTCAGTCCATGCGCGATACGTTGTACCGTTTTCACATCGTGATGGCTAACAGCCAGGTGAAGTGTTTGCAACAATCGAGGGGCCTCTGCCAGATAGCAAGCAATCAACTCAGCAATGACGGCGTTTCCCGTTTCCCCCATTTCTTGCCTAAAAGATGAGAGCACGGCTAAATCTAGCGCAGCGTAATTGTGGCAATTTGTTACAGAAGCTGGAGATCCCGTAGAGTCTGGAGAAAAGTGGCCTTCAACATGAGCGATCGATGCCCTCAACGGTTTGCACTGACCCAGCACCTGACCTAGTTCCTGCATCCTAATTGGCTTACTCATGTAGTGATCAATACCAGCGCGGAGACACATCTCACGATCGCCCGACATCACATTTGCCGTCAAAGCAATCAGATAAGGTCGTAAATGGGATGGTGCTTGTTGGCAGATCCGGCGAGCCACTTCAAGTCCATCCATTTCTGGCATTTGTACGTCCAGCAACACCACGTCATAGGGTTGTTGTTGCAGCACTGCCAAAGCTTCCAGACCGTTCCCTACCACGTCTGCCTGATAGCCAAGACGCTTCAGCATTAGCAGCGTAACCTTCTGGTTGACCAGATGATCGTCTGCCAACAAAATTTTAAGCGGAAGGACGCGATCGAATGCAGACACCATAATGCTTTGGTCGATTAGAGAAACCTATATGACTGGGCGATCGTTCAGGCAGACTATAGCGCCATGCTGCGATCGCGGCTCGACGTGCAAAGAAGCAGCACGTAGTTTCTCTATAAGAGTGCCCACATTTTTTCCCAAGAGACCGTAGAGCATCTTTGCGGCATACAGAACTTGCGTCCTGATAGCCAAGCTCAAAGGCCTAAGAGGGAAGGACGTCGTTAGAATTCAGGAGCCAGGAGCCAGCAGAAGCATGATGCGATGCCGATCTGTAAAGTCAGGCAAACGCATAAATCCCTCACGTTGAACGGGTTACAGGAACGTATGGAAGGGCTGCGATCGCTTGGGTGGCTTTAGATGACAGGAATAATCATGCCTTCACGCGCCAGCACGCTATTGGGAAATACCGATCGCACCTGCGCTTCGACACCGTCTAGAAAATCATCGCTATGGTTCGGGTCGTGGTGGAAGATCACCGCTTTTTTAACGCCTGCCGCTTTTGCTAGCTTGATGGCTTCTTGCCAGGTTGAGTGTCCCCAGCCAATCTTGGGGGCTTTGGGGTCGTGATACTCTTCGTCGGTGTAGCACGCGTCGTAAATTAAAATGTCAGCGTCGCGGGCAAGGTACAACAAATTCTCATCCAGGTGATCGGGATAATGCTCTGTATCGGTGGCATAGACAACTGTATGATCCTGCCACGTCACTCGATACCCCATTGCCGTATTGGGATGATTCAGCGGCCCGGTTTCGATCGTAACGTCTCCTAGCTGCATGACATCCCCAGGAAGCAGGTCATAAAACTTCAAATCAGATTGCATGACCTGAATGGGCACTGGAAAATTGGGGTGCAGCATTTGATCGCTGAGGCGCTGCTTCATCGTTGCACCATTAGGTGCGATCGCACCATAAATATGGAAGCAGTTGCCCTTCACAAACGCGGGCACAAAAAAGGGAAAGCCCTGAATATGATCCCAGTGGGAATGGGTAAAGAAGATGTACGCTTCAACAGGCATCTGTTTTAGCAAGTGCTTTCCCAGCACACGTATCCCTGTCCCTCCGTCGAAGATAAGCCGTTTTCCGTCCACTCGCATCTCTACGCAGGACGTATTGCCGCCATAGCGCACAGTTTCACTACCAGGCGCAGGAATGCTGCCTCGAACGCCCCAAAACTCAACTGCGAATTCTGGTGATGATGACACAGACGCTGTGTCGGCAGATTGAACCTGGAGGTTGGATGCAGGTGAATCAGGGTTTGGCATTTTTGATCTGATTAGTCTTTTCTAACAAGTCTGTAAAGGGTAATGACACGATTTAAGCGAGTATAAAGACAGCATTGAACCACACGGTGGCAGGTGAAGGCGGATTGGTCATCTTTCTGAAGAGATGGTTGTACTAAAGGGGTTGACACTTGATCCAGCAGCATCGGTTAAACGATGACCAGTCACGATCGTCAAAGTTGGAGATTATTGCTTTACCAGCCAGCGGCCTGAATGGCAGTGGTTAATAACGTATCCTAATCCATGCATAAAATTATTGGTCTATTCGTAATGCCTCATCAACTCTTATGCTACCCATATTGTTGACATCAGCAGCTATAACAAAGCAATGATGGTTGAAGGCTTAGCTCAGAAGCGCTCTTATTATGTATAAGGCGGAAAGTATGTTCGCTTTCCTGTTAATCAAAAGATTCAGAAGGAGCAAGACAGCAAGATTTACTGACGACCGCTTTACCGTGATGTAGCTAGACATAGTGAATGTGATAGAACCGAAAGCGACGCGGCAAAAACCATCGGTTGAGAATTAAGAAGGAGAATACAAAAGAATAGCATTCTCCGCTAGATTCTTCGGTTGTAACTATTCCCTAAAACTGGTTATCTTTTAATCATCAGGATAATCTTCAATATTCCCTGAGTATAAATATTTTTAACAGGCTTAGGAAGTGTGACTCCTAAGCCCCTTACTATATCAAGCACAGTACAGGCTTTTCTAGCCTTTGGCTCTGCCTGCTTTGACGCACTGTTCTACCAATGGCAAAACGTGCTCAACATCTTTCCAGCCTAGAATTTCGGTCACTTTCTTCTCCAGATTTTTATAAGATCTAAAGAATTCAGCGATTTCATCCAGACGGTGGGGGGCTATGTCGGCAAGGCGCTTCACATGGGTGTAGCGAGGGTCTTTGTCGGGAACACACAAAATTTTCTCGTCACGATCGCCGCCGTCAATCATTTCCAGCATTCCGATTGCACGCGCCGGGATGACGCAGCCAGGAAACGTCGGTTGATCCATCAGCACAATACCATCCAGGGGATCGCCATCATCCGCTAGAGTATTGGGCACAAAGCCATAGTCATAGGGATACTGCACAGAGGAGTAGAGCACACGGTCTAAGGCAAACGCATTCAAGTCCTTATCGAACTCATACTTATTTTTACTCCCAGCGGGAATCTCGATCAGGACGTTTAGCAAACCGGGCTTGGGTTGGGCGGGTATACGGGACAGATCCACAGCAATTCTCCAAACTAGCGAGGGGATGGGGGAGAAGGCAGAGGGCAGAAGGCAGAAGGCAGAAGGCAACGTTTTATCCTTCATCCCCTATCCCTCATCCCTACAGTTCCTCTCCCCGATTAGCATTTTACGGGAAGACGGAGACAGAGTACGCGGAGGGCGATCGCACGAGGCAACCTGCATTGAGATCAATGTTAGGCCGCTGGCGATGGAAAATGGTTCGCGTAAATGAAAATGGTAAGCTTATCCTAAATAGGACTGAGGCAGAAAGCGGGCTTCTTCACGAGAAGCTTCTGTTTGAGCCATTAGTTACGTCCAGAAACCTGGTTTCTCCCCAACTCTTTGCATCCGTCCTGCTAAAAACACTTCATTCTATGCAAGCAAATACATCGCAAGCAAATATATCGTGTCCGTGAGGATGCATCATACCAATGCGGAAACTTGCGCTGACAGAGTCTTGCTGTTGGTTTGTCATTGCTCTATGTATCGTCGTTTTGGCAGGTTGGCAATTCGATGTCATTCTCCTGCGCCGTCTCCTTCCGCACGCACCTCAAACAACCCCCCTGTCTGCTTTGATGCTGTTGGCGCTTGGTGCCGCGTTGATGATCTCCCAAAGGCTCTTGACCGATAAGGTCGCCCGTAGATGGATATGGGTCTGCCAGGGGTTATCTGGTGCAGCTATGCTGGCAGCGCTTTGGGTAGGTGTGCAATACTTGTTCAACCTTGGATCAAGTATTGAAATCGCTTTGTATCCACGACTCGTCACGCAAAACGGCGGTGTGTTTCCTGGTCGACCATCGCCTCAGACGACTGTAAGCGTTATTCTGGTCGGGTGCTGTATCGGTCTGTCTCCAGCAACGGCTCGGCGATCGCAACGGTTGGTCATGCTCCTTGCATTGATGGGTATGCTCCTGCCGTGGCTTGCTTTGTTCGGATATGCCAGCACGACCAATTTGTTTTATGCACTACCTACCAACCCGCAAACCGGTATCTCGCCCTTAACTGCGATTGGTTTTCTAACACTGGAGATCGGCGTGTTGGGCTTGCGACCTCATGAAGGCTTGATTGGCTTGCTAACCGCCCCGTCATCAGGTGGGCAAATGGTCAGGCGGCTCCTGCCAATTGTTCTGGTTGTTCCCATTCTTTTTGGCTGGGTGGTCACATATGGGCGTGGCTCAGGCTTTTTCGACACTGCCACCAGCTTTGCCCTCAGTTGGGGTGTGACCAGTTTGCTTTTCGCCGCGCTCGTTATTTGGCAGGGCACGATCCTTCATCAGTATGACACTAGACTCAAATTTCAGTCTGAAGCGCTTGAGCGCAGCAACATAGACCTGCAACAGTTCGCTTACATCGCCTCACACGACCTACAGGCACCGCTGCGCAGTATTAGCGGGTTTACCCAATTGCTCCAGCAGACATATGACGGACAGTTAAGCGATGAAGCGAACGATTGGATCGATCGGACAGTCGCCAGCACCAATCAGATGCAGGCGATGATTAATGACATCCTGGCATACTCCCGGGTTGATTCGCGTGCTCGCCCCTTTGAGCCAGTCCCTCTGTCCGATGTCTTTAGCCAGGCTCAGGCAATGCTGGCAACTTCGATTCGTGATGCAAATGCAACAGTGACCCGTGACGAACTGCCGACGGTTATGGGCGATCGATCGCAGCTCGTACAGTTGCTACAAAACCTGATCGGCAACGGGCTTAAATATCAGGGCGACCAAGCGCCTCGCGTGCATATCACGAGCGTAAAGAAAGAGGGGGCGTGGGTCATTGCTGTACAGGATAATGGCATCGGCATTGAGCCACAGTATCAAGAGCGGATTTTTGAAATCTTCCGCCGACTGCATACGCAAAAGGAATATCCTGGCACCGGGATTGGTTTAGCGATCTGCCGACAGGTGGTCGAACGTCACGGAGGAAAGATTGGGGTCACGTCTGTTCCAGGTCGGGGCAGTACCTTTTACTTCACAATTCCATTCAGGAGGTGATTCAGCCATGACCAACCAACCAAACAGTCATCAGCTTGGGAAAATCTTACTGGTAGAGGATAATGAGAACGATGTGATCTTGACCCGCGCGGCTTTCAAGCGAGCCAAGCTCGCCATTGATCTTTATCACGTGGAAAACGGTCAGGCGTGCCTAGATTTTCTGCGCAAGCGCGATCCGTACGCCGACGCGCCCACGCCCGATCTGATTTTGCTCGATTTGAATATGCCCATTCTGGATGGACGCGAGGTGCTCCAGCAAATGGTTGCCGATGACAAGCTAAACCATTTACCTGTGGTCATTTTGACCACCTCGGCAGAAGAAAAAGACATTCTGACCATGTATAAGCTGCGCTGTAGTTCGTACATCGTTAAGCCCATTGACTTTGATCAGTTCATGCGTGTCGTGCATGATTTCGCCGACTACTGGTTTACCGTTGTTGTCCTTCCACCCAAAGAAACAAGACGGACTTGAGACATGCACGAGCAGCTCACAGCCAGCAGGTTAAGGAGAAATCGCCACCCAACACGGTAGGGATCTGACTACTAAACAGCGTGCAGCAGCGACTGATGCCTACATGATGAAGATTACTCTCAGGACGATCACTCAAGCGTTGCCTGTACGAGGTTTGTGTTGTTGCTACTGGCTCTTTTGCCGCAGGTTTTCTTAGCGCGTTGATCACTTGCAACTATTCTCTTCCTAACGTTTGAACAAGTGGCAAGAAGGTAGGGACTAAGGCGGTTTGGCTAACAACCAGGGTGGGGTAAGCCCGATCGCCATAGTCTTTTCCTACCTGAAGAGGAAAGATTGGTTGCGGTTCTAAGGGAGTCCAGACGGCTCCTGCGGCTTGTACGATCGCCCAGACAGCAGCAATGTCCCAAATTTTGGGGGTGGCTTCGACTCCGCCAAGGGTTGCTCCAGCCGCTACGGTCAGCAGGTTGTACGTTGCGACTCCTAACATCCGAATTTTGCAGGGGAAGGGGTTTTTGAGTAAGCCAGTGCTGCGGGTGCAGAGGTTGAAGAAATGGTTAGAGGTGAGAGCATCGGTACTGGCGTGAATGGGGCGATCGTTCAAAAAAGCACCCGTTGGCATCTCTAAACCAGATGTACCGCGCCAGTAACCGTGAAAGGATTGATCTAAAGGCGGTAAGTGGACGTAGCCAAAAGTGGGTGTGCCTTTGTAAAGCAAGCCTAATGAAATGCCCCAGATGGGTATGCCTCGCGCAAAGTTGGTGGTGCCGTCTAAGGGGTCAACAATCCAGCACCAATCATTGGCAGGGAAAATGTGTTCGACTTCTTCGCTGAGAACGCCATGATCGGGAAAAGCCTGGGCGATCGCGCCTCTCAATGCCTCATCTGCCCATCGATCAGACTGTGTGACCAAACTACCATCTGCCTTTTCTGCCGCCTGCACCTGCCCAAAGTC
This sequence comes from Stenomitos rutilans, assembly GCF_059505485.1. Classification (NCBI taxonomy): domain Bacteria; kingdom Bacillati; phylum Cyanobacteriota; class Cyanophyceae; order Leptolyngbyales; family Leptolyngbyaceae; genus Stenomitos; species Stenomitos rutilans. Next base: position 122,997 of record NZ_JCACKR010000173.1, on the reverse strand, counting down.
TTGCAATAGCTGGGTGCCGACACGAGCAGTCGTGGTTTGAGCAAAGCTGAGTACCTGAGTCCAGAAGTCAACCATGAGAGTTATGAGTTCTAAGTTTTGAATCTTGAGTTGCGCCTTCTAACTCATAACTCAAAACTCAACACTCAAAACTCTCCTAATCCAATTCGTTGCTCATCACCGTGGCGATCGTATCCTTCGCGCTGGTCTGAAATTCCTGGACGTTGACGCGCATCAGAAGCGCGATCGCGCCGAGCATGCAGAGTGCCTGAAGGACAAAGACCAGACCGTAAGCGATCGCCAGTTCAGTGGTGAGCTTTCTGCCCAGGTCGAGTGCTGTCCCCCCAATAATGGTCGCCATACCGCGAGACAATGCCTGTGCCAGACCCCATGCCCCAATGAAGGTGCCTGCCGTTTCAGCCGCCGTAAGATCCATCATCAGCGTAATGGCTCCGGTGGTGGTGATGCCTGCCGCCAACCCAAACAACAGCAGTGCCAGTTGCAAGAAGTGAGGATTGCGGGTGAAGCCAGCGGCAATGACCAGCACCAATGACAGCACAACAGCTTGACAGCCAAGCTTAGCCGTTTGATGTTTACCGATTCGAGGTGCTAGCGCGAAGCCTGCTCCGATAATGCCAATGAGCGTTCCTGTGCCCCAGAACGCATTCAGGGTTGCGGTGGCCCCTGCTGGCATTTTGAAGACCTCGCCACCATACGGCTCAAGGATCGCATCTTGCAGAAATAACCCCAAAGTCATTGCCAGCAAAAAGGTGAAGAAAAAGCGGGTTTGACGGTTGGCAGTGAGAATCGTCCATGCTCGCTTTAAGGTAATACGCTCACTTAAATCGGTGAAGCTCGATCGCTGAGCATAGCGAGAATATTTTTTTTCAACGCCCCAGGTTGCTGTTAGCGCCAGTAAGACAACGATCGCAGGCAGGATCAGAAACAACTGGTTAATGCTGCTCCGCAAAACGTCTAGCGATGGATCAGCGCCTAGCTTTTTAAGCATGATGCCGATCGTGATGCCACCTACGATCGTGCCACAAATCAGCAGTGCCCAGTCCACGCCCACAATTTTGGAGCGGTCTTCCTCATCTGTCACATCTACGAGCAAGGTTGTAAAAGGGGTCGAACAGACGCTAACGGCAATGCCGTATAATCCAAACATGGCGGCTAGAAGCGCTGTCCAGGCATAGGTCACGGCACTCCAGCCCGTTGCTTGCAGGCTGGCTCCAACCTGCCACATAATCTGCACCGCGAGAAACGCAATGACCGCCAGGCTGATCGCACCTATCCAGACGTAGCCTGTGCGATGTAGCCCCCACAAAGATTTTGTATCGGATAGCTGCCCAAACCAGACGCGAGCGGGTGACACTAGCAGGGTAATGGCTAGCACCACGCTGGCGATCGTGGCTGGTACCCCCAGTTCCTTAATCAAAACGCGGTTTAGTAGCCCAAACAGCAGTACCGACATCATCCCTAGCCCTAGCTGAAATAGCCCCAGGCGCAGCATGGTCAGAAGGGGAATACGAGGACGCGACACAGCGGATGAATCAGAGAAATGACTGGTTTCCATGACAGCACGAAGAGGTTTTGCGATACACGTTTTGTTCGTCAGCCTTTAGTTAGAAAGGACTGCCGATCTAATAGCATAAAGCCCTACGTCTCCCAGCATCGCGCTAAACTCTAGATGTCAAATACTTAGGACTTACGCAAAAGCGATCATCTTTCGCCCCCTAGCCCCCAATGCTGGGGGAACCGAGCCAATCAAAGCCCCCACCAGCATTGGGGGCTAGGGGCAAATGCGTAAGTCCTAATACTGTAACGTTTGTTGATGGGTGAAATGGCTGTAGACGCGATCGCATTAGGCCCCAACGGCCCCACGGTTTCTCCACTGGGCATTGGCACCTGGGCATGGGGCGACAAATTCTTTTGGAGCTACGGGAACGACTACGGTGCCGACCAGGTGCGTGAGGCATTCAACGCCACGATCGAGTCTGGCCTCAGCTTTTTTGATACGGCAGAAGTCTATGGTTTGGGCGAATCTGAGCGGTTGCTTGGACAATTCATGCAGCAAACCGACAAACCTGTTCAGATTGCCACCAAATTCTTTCCCCTACCCTGGCGCTTTAATGCCCAATCGGTTTCTGATGCATTAACCGCCAGTTTGGAGCGCTTACAGGTGTCCCAGGTTGCACTTTACCAGGTACATCAACCGTTTGATTTTCTCTTAGGAAAACGCATATTAATGAATGCCTTGGCTGATGAAGTGCAGCAGGGCAGAATTGCCACCGTTGGCGTGAGTAACTATTCTGCTGAACAAATGAGGCAAGCGCACAGATATCTAGCAGCAAGAGGCGTGCCGTTGGCTGTCAATCAAGTGCGCTACTCGTTGCTGACCCGTCACATTGAAAGCAACGGCATTTTAGACACTGCCCGCGAATTGGGCATTACAATTCTCGCGTACAGTCCTTTAGCGCAGGGATTGCTGACTGGAAAGTATACGGTTGAGTCTGCTCGATCGGGTCAGGGGCAGTCCCTCCAGGGCGCTCGCCGTCTCGATCCCCGCTTTAACCCAAACGGTTTGGAGAAGATTGCGCCTGTCATCCGTGCGCTTCAAGAGATTGGTGCAGCATATGACCGCACTCCTGCTCAAGTTGCTCTCAACTGGTTGTTGGCTCAAGGAAATGTCATTCCCATTCCTGGCGCAAAAAACGCGGAGCAGGCACGTCAGAATGCCGGAGCTTTGGGCTGGAGCCTAAGTACGTCGGACGTAGAGCGACTCGACCAACTGACACAAGCCTGGAAGTAGAACGATCGCACCGTGAAACGTTTGACCAACTGGGCATAAATCACAGAGATGGCCTTTTCAAACATCCTCTTTACAGCGGATTGATTACAGCAGATTGATTACAGCAGATTGATTGCAACTGCCTTTAGTTGGGCACTCTATCAAGTAAGCCTGAGTCAACTGAGGCACCATTCTCGTATTTGTTTTCAACGCCAAAGCGAGCCGTGAAGAGCGCTGGCTGCTGGAAAAACACCCTGACGATGCCGACTATCAGCAGCCGATCCCTCTGTAGGGATGTTACATGTAACGTCCCTACAGAGATCTGTCGTGAAATCTATTTAAATCGGTATGAGTCGGTTGATTCTGTGGCTTGACTAAAAATCGTCCTGTAATTTGAGCCAAAGAAGGTGTCGTGAGATTGCCGCACTTCTGCCGGAACCATGCTCATCTGGTGTGAAGAAGGCTATGACAAGCGTTTCATCCTTTGTGCCTGAGTGACAGCGATCGCAACCCAAATTCCCTCGTTTGACGGGCGAACCAGGGCTAAAGCGCTGACTCCCACTGGCTCAACAAACACGCTAAACTATCGCAATCATGCCTTAATCACTGAGCCGTTATGGAGTTATGACTATAGTTCTGATCGTGGACGATAGCCCCACCGTGCGGGAAATGGTCTCAGAGCAATTTAGAAAAAGCGGCTTCAGCGTCGTTGAGGCGGTGGACGGGGAAGAGGCGATCGAGCGCATCACGGCAAAGTCGCCTGATGTTGTGGTGACGGATATTGTCATGCCTCGCAAAAATGGCTACGAACTATGTCGGTGGATTAAGAATGATCCCAAAACCAAGCACATTCCTGTGGTTATGTGTACCAGTAAGAGCGAAGAGTTTGATGTCTACTGGGGCATGAAACAAGGCGCAGATGCCTACATCACCAAACCCTACCATCCACCGGATTTACTCAATGCGGTTAAGAAATTACTGCAACAGACGAGTTGATTTCATCATCATCAACCGGCTTTAGCTTGCAACCTGCATCCCCTACCCTTCTAACTACCAACAATCTCAAAGCCTTGCGTTTTGTTAAGCTGAGACAATGCCCTCAGTGCTGGCTTTATCTATGAACCGCACGATCGTCTGGTTTCGTCGGGATTTACGCATCGCGGATCATGCGCCGCTGTATCGTGCTGCTTTGCGGGGTGAGGTGATTCCCGTTTTTGTGTTCGATCGCGCCCTGCTGCACCACCCCGAAACAGGTGCCGCACGGGTGGCGTTTATGCTGGAGTGCTTGCGATCGCTGGATCAAGATTTGCGCGATCGGGGAGGGCGGCTCATTTTGCGATCAGGCGATCCGGTAGAGGTGTTGCCACAACTGATTCGTGAAACTCAGGCAGATGGCATTTATGCCCATATTGACTTTGAGCGCATCTATGGTCGGGTACGCGATGCTCGGTTGAACGCAGCACTCGTCCAAGACAACCTCAAAATCCGTTGGTTTGAACCCCTAGCGACCACACCAGATCTCATCCCGTATCCAGACTATCGGGATTTATGGTTCGCTGACATGAACGCTGATATGGTGCCCATTCCTGCCCATGTTCATGTACCCCCTGACATTGCCAGCAATCCCTTACCCACACTGAGCGAAGTCGGACATTTGCCAGATAGTAAAAAAATCCCGCCCGCTGGAACGCAAGCAGCGCGGCAACTGCTGCAAGAGTTTTTGGCAGAGAAGACCGATCGCTACTACTGGCAACTCTCCTACCCCAGCGCTGAGGCAACTACAGGCTTAAGTCCCCACATTAAATTTGGTGCGATTTCCGTGCGGGAATGCTACCAGATGACCCAGCAGATCAACTCGTCTCCTGATGGACGGGTGCAACGGAGCCGCACACAATTGATTGCTCGCTTACGCTGGGGTACTGGGTTTGCTCAACGGTTTCGCTACCTGCCGCAGTTAGAGTTGCGATCGCTCTACAGCATCTTTGACGACGATGGCTGGTCGTTTGATGAAGACCTGTATCGCGCATGGCAGGACGGTGAAACAGGCTTTCCGATCGTCGATGCGGCTGCACGATGCCTCCAAGCCACAGGCGGCTGGAAAGAACTTAACTTTCGCATTCGCGCCTTGTACTCCAGCTTTTTAAGCAATCTCCTGGGAATGGACTGGCGCTATGGAGCGCTACACTTCATGCGACACCTGATTGATGGGGATTGCCCGATTGACCATTATCAGTGGGCGATGCAGTCGGGTGTTACCCATTGCGTCGATAAAACCTGGACGCGCATCTACAACCCAGAACAAGTGGCGGTCGATCGCTGCGATCCAGAGGGTACCTTCATTAAGCGCTGGCTACCAGAACTCAAGAACTTGCCGCCCGAATGCTTGGGTTCGCCAATGCTGCTCAAGGGCTATCCTGCACCCATTCTTAACTACAAGCAAGCTCGCAAACAGCGCGTCAAGCAGCTAGAACAGCAGCGCCAGCAGTTTATCGGCTTAGAAAACGTGGTACCACATCTGTCGCGCCTGCCAGAAAGCCTCCTGCCCTTCGGAGCAGAACGTTTTGAAAGCCACATAAATTGGACGACGACAGCGGAACGTGACCTTTTCCCACTAGCCCTTGATCTAGAAACGCTTGACCCTGAACAGGCAAAAGCGCTACGCACCTGGTTTGTCGCCCATGTCGATATCAAACCTCGTCAAGCCTCTCGACGCAAAGCAAAGCTAGAGACTGACACAATTCAACTCAGCTTACTGTAGTCACTTGAGCCATATCTGCAAGACTTATGCACTCGACCAAAACCTCGGAGGTTTAAGCGGCTACATTTGGTTCAGCGCCTGATTCTTGGTTAAAACCTCTGAGGTTTGCGTAAATCCCAATTTATTCAGGCTCGGTTCAAACCCTCCGCAGTTTTGCGGTTTTGAGGCAGCAGGTAAATGACACCAGAGATCAGGGTCAGCGCTACAGACACCCAAAAAGCGATGAGTGAAGGAAGCACCCAGGTTTTATCTAGTGGCACTATGAGTAGCCCGATCGCTACAATTTGACTCACCGTTTTCAGCTTGCCCCAGAGGTTTGCACCCTGAATCGTCGTGCTACCTTGCAGACTGGGGTTCACGCGCCAACCCGCGATCGTTAGTTCCCGCGCCAGGATGAGAAACACTCCCCAGGCAGGCACCTGGCCTAGCTCCACCAGCGACAGCAGTGGCGCTAAGACTAATAGCTTGTCAACCAGAGGATCGAGGAATTTACCCAATTCTGTAACCTGATTTAGTCGGCGAGCCAGGTAGCCATCCAACCAGTCTGTACCTGCTGCCAGTAAAAACACCACTAGCGCGATCCAGCGCCAGGTCATCGTTGGCTCATGCAACCCATACAGCAGCAAAGGCACTGCCAGCAGACGAGAAACCGTAATCCAGGTTGGTAAGTTCATGATGAGCGCAAGTCTAAAGCCTAACGTCTCAGTCTAGAGGATCGGTACAGAATTCAGGAAACAGCGGCATGAGCCGTTCCTCGAAATCTCCTAAGAGGTGGAGAGTAGGCACGACCGCCATGCGACGCAAATCAAATAAGTTTTTGCGGAGCGTCAGGGAGCGCGAACGGTCTCCCTGCCACCGGGCAATGTGAGCCAGTGTCTGTTCCACGGCCACGTCGATTGCTTCATCGTCCGATGCGCCTGTCCAGGCTTGCACAATCATCGCTAATGCTACTTGAGCAGTCGGGACGGGCGGCTGTCCCACCACGCTAGCGCCATAGAGCGCGTTCAGTTCAGGTTGCAAATCGGCGTCAAAGAACTCGTGCCGGATCGTGTGCAGAAACACGAAGCGTTGGGCCCGTTTGATCCGTTTGACGCTCCTTTGCTCTGCTGCACGCAGTTCAATCATGGGTGTCCACGGGGGAGGCTGCAGCCACGAATTCGCCTTGTCGCGAGGGATACCCTGATCCTCTCCAAACTTGGCTGCCCCTTCTGTATTCATCCATCCTGATTCTGTATCGGCACTCTAGGCATGCTGATTTGGCAAAATGGCGCTGACCTCGATCCTGATATGCTGTACGCCATTGTTTCTGGAAGTCCGATTCCAACTTATTCTAGAGTTATCGCATTGTAAGAGCGGCGATCGCAGCGCACGAATGAACTGCCAGATGATCCGATACGCAGGGAGAGGTGAGGGAATTGGAAGAAGGGTGTGGGAGATAATCATTCTCCTGATAGAAGACGATCCTGAAGATGGCTACGTAGTAAGAGCAATGGGCGAATCATTTTTACGCAGGCTGACAGCAGTGCAGAGCTACGAGAACAAGTACGCGATGCTGTTCATTGTCATTATCCCAACGCACAAAACCGCCCTAAGCTAATTCGTCGTCTCCACCCATTACCCGAATCTTCACTTACGGGCGGGACTATGCGGGAGCGTTCACCAGTTTTCCATCTTCCATATAGATAATGCGATCGGCCACATCGAGAATCCGATTATCGTGTGTCACCATCAGAATCGTGCAGCCCTGATCCTTAGCGAGGTTGTGCATCAGATCCACCACATCACGCCCCGATTGTTTATCTAGGGCAGCGGTGGGTTCATCGGCCAGCACAATGCTGGGATGGCTGACGAGGGCACGCGCGATCGCTACCCGTTGCTTTTGTCCGCCCGACAGGTTTTCAGGATAGTACTGCGTCCGCTCCTCTAAACCCACCAGAGCCAACATTTCCAAGGCACGATCGCGTCGTTCGGTGCGTGAGTAAAGACCGTGTACTTCTAAGCCCATCATCACGTTTTCTTCAGCAGTCAGGCTGCTATGCAAATTGTGCGCCTGGAAGATGTAACCACACGAGCGACGCGCTTCCACGGCAACGGTCTTTGCGGCTCCTACCAATTCTGTATTCAGGATGCGGAGACTGCCGGATTGAGGCGATCGCAAGCCACCCATGAGTGACAGTAAGGTCGTCTTTCCTGAACCGGAAGGGCCTGTGAGAATCACAATTTCACCCGCAGCAAGGGTCAGATTAATGTCAAACAGCACTTGCTTGCGGAGTTCACCTTTGCCGAAGACGTGATCCAGCTTTTCAACAGCGATCGCGGGGTTAACTGCTGTCGAGGGCTTGCTGTCAGTGGTTAAAACCATATGCATTCTCCTCCTGAGAAAAGATTGGCTCTTAAAAAATATCGGCAGGATCAGCCGACTGCACTTTGCGCGTGGCAATCATGCCAGAGGCCGTACACATCAGCAGGGTGAGCAAAAAGACAAAAGCCAAGCGACCAAGGGTCATAGCGATTGGGAGAGACGCTGCACTCCGGAGTAGGGCATACTGTGCGAGTGCCAGTCCCAAGCCTGGGAAGAAGCCCAACATGGCGAGAATAACCGCTTCTTCAAACACAATCAGGAGCAGATAGCGATCGCGGTAGCCCATCGCTTTGAAGGTGGCGTACTCGCCGAGATGTTCATTCACATCGGTGGAAAGAATCTGAAAGACAATAACCGTGCCGACAACAAAAGCCATCACGGTACCAAAGGAGAACACAATGCCGATCGGCGTTGTTTTTTGCCAATAGGCTTGCTCGATGGCAACAAATTCTTGTTTGGTAGAGGCGATCGCATCGGGTGGCAACATCGCTTTGATCTGGGTTAATACTTGCTGTGGATCAGCATCTGGTTTGAGTTTCACTAGCCCTAGTGTGACTTGCCCAGCACCGCGTTCAGGGAAGAACCGCAAGAAATTTTCCTGACTCGTAATCAGCGTGCCATCGCTGGCAAAGGAGGCACCAAGCGAAAATAGCCCCACGACTCGAATGCTACGTCGCTCAATTTCAGCTTTAATCGGTTGCCCGGTTTCGGCTTGAGCAATGATTTCTTGATAGTCGCCTCTGGCTAAGCGATCGAATAAGAAGGTATCTGGCTGCTTGAGCTTGCCAAGGTTTTGATTGATTTCAGGCACATCAAACGCGGGGCGATCGAGGCTCTGACCCACCAGGGTAAGCTGCGTCTTGCGACGGGTCTGTGGGTTCTTCCACACTTTGGTGGCAATATACAGTGGCTCAACCGATGCCACTCCCTCTACGGCTTGAATCTGGTACAAACGACGACGCGGAAACGTATTCGCAACGCCCAAATCTCGATACTGAGCGCTGCGAATCACAATATCGGCAGCCACACCGCGATTGAGCAGGGTATTACTATCAAACAGCGCCGCCTGAATGCCCAATTGAGCAAACATCAACAGATCGGCAAACCCAATACCAGCAACGGCAACCGCCAATCGCGCTTTGTTCTTTTTCAATTGCAGCCAGCCCAGCGGTGTGCGGTCTTGCCAGCGTTGCCACAGATGACGGTTGGGTGAAGACTTTTGGGGTGCTGGCTTTACGTCCTGCCTTGGTGCGGTGAGCGTCATAGCTGAATTTCTCCCGTCACTTGCAGGTTGGTTAGCCCAGCTACTTTTGGCTCAGAGGCGGCATCCAGTTGCACCCGCACTTCAACAATGCGGGCATCAATATTGCTGGAGGTATCTGAATTCACCACGTTCTGGCGCTTCACTTTCACACCCACTTCTATGACCTTGCCGGAGAGTGCCTCCGGGCGACTATCGGCATAGAGTTTAACGGCTTGCCCGGTTTTCACGTTGCCAATATCGGTCTCGTAAACCTCTAATAGCGCCGTCATCTGGCTTGTGCGCCCTAATTCTACAATGCCATCGTTAGAAACCAGTTCACCAGGACGCGTATAAATCTCCAGCACCGTCCCATCTTGAGGCGATCGCACCACTGATAAATCCAGTTCAGCTTTGGCTTTTTGCACTGCCGCGATCGCCTGATTTACCTGTGCCTGTGATGCAGCAATATCCACCGGACGCACTTCCGCAATGCGATCGAGAGTGGCTTTGGCAGAGATGAGTTCGGGCGATCGAGTGGTTTGAATGCGCTGTAGCACTGCCTGCGCTTCTTGTAGGCTCCGTTGGGCGGTTGCCTGTGTTAAGACCTTACTATCTCGCTGAGAAGCTGAGGTGGCACCAGCTTGATAGAGTGACTCATACCGTTGTACCTCAGCCTGAGCGTTTTGCAGTTCTGCCCGCAGTCGATCTACAGTGGCAGCTTGCGCTTGCGCATCGCCCTGACGCTGGGCTTCAAGGCGGACAATCTCGGCTTGTTGCGCGTTCACCTCACCGCGCTTTGCTCCTGCTTTTACCACGGCTAGATTTGCCTGGGCAACGTTCACTTGCTCTTGCGCTTCTATGAGGGCGGCCTGAAGGCGATCGTGATTATCCAAACTGGCAATCACTTGCCCCGCTTTGACGACATCGCCCTGTTTAACCAGAAGGCGATCAACACGGCTCATGCCACCCGACGCACTCGGCGCTGAAAGTTTGATCACTTTGCCACGCGGCTCTAAATAGCCTAATGCCGTGACGGCATGCACACTGGGAACGACCTGCTCTGTCTTGGCGGCTTGAGCCGAAACGTGCGATCGCCAAACTGTATAAGCACCCACTCCGCCTGAGACGCTGATAGCAGCGATTAGCAGTAGCTTCAAGGGCGGCAAGCGCTTACGGCCTGCATCGATCATGCCACTCTCTATCATGACAGTTTTCCTAATTAACTTAAGTTGACTAAACCGTTTAGTTAAACTCTGTAGCTAAACTAAACCACTTAGTATAGTTTGTCAAGCGTCTGATTTGTTGAATTAAAAACGATCGCAGAGGCGTATAAGCCGCAAAGGTTGGTTTCTAGGGTTTCTGCGTCTCGGTAGTAGATTACAAATATGCAACTGAATCTAAGGCACGATCTTTAGAATGAGTGAATCATTGCAGGGTTGAATGGCACTGAAATAACAATCCGAACTGCCCCCCGCCCCAAGTTTGGGGGAGCCAAACCTCAGAGTCCCCCAAATTTGAGGGATTTAGGGGGCGACCAGGGTGAAGCATGTCCTTAAGTCAGCGCCATTCATTGCAGGGTTATTGCTTGGCTAAGCCACAGTCCCTTGAGAATGGGTGTGGGTTAAGTGCCGAGCGTAGTAAATCTAGCTGAATGATGGCTGTCGTTGCTTCGTTGGAAACGGTAGTAATAGCTTTGACTTCTGTGAGCAATCACTATGACAAGCAATAACCATGAGTGACCGCGTGCAATGGCAATCAGTATTAGATTGCTTGGTGAACCTGCAAGCCAATCACGATCGAGTTTGGTTTGAACAACAGCGGGATGATTATCAGCAGGCCAAGGAGCAATTTATCTATTCAATTTGGTCATTGGTGAACTGAGAACAAACGCGTGACTGCCAGACCCAACGCACCGTGAGTGTAATGACTACGCTTGCCAAGCTTGACCCACAGTGGGTCGGCGTTTAGTGTGTGATGCGCATCGAACGGGTTGGGACGAGAGCACAATAGCGCACTACATCCACGATCGGTGAACGATAACCGACTTACGAAGGTTGGAAAATCGTCTTCCAGGCTTTAACGGTATCTTTGCCGATTTCTGTATCCTTCGTCTTGCCGTCGTTCCAAATGAGCCGGATCGCAATGTTTCCTGATGGGGCCGTTGCAAGCGCAGTGGCTAATTCGGGTAAGACAGGGCCACTGGTGTAGGTGTAAACCTTGCCCCCAATCGCCAAACTGATCGAGTCAGGCACGCTTTCAGTCAAGTAATAGCGGTAAACCGGGTCACCGCTTGAAAACAGCCCCAAACCAAGCCCAAATCCTCTGCTACGGTGACCAAACCCAAACCCAGAGTAGCCAAAGCCAGCATCATAACCAATGAGTCTTGACCCGACGCGATTGTAGGTCACGCCAATGCCGTTCTTTGACCAACTGCTAACAAAGACAAACCCCCGATTGTAGTTGCGATCGTACACAATTTTGCCATCAAAGGGATTTTCGACCACCTTCGACCACGCCACGTTGTCACTTGCATCGACTGTCGCTGGTTGCACCGCCAGAGCAGGCATTGCAGTGCAAATGGTGAAGCTTAGTCCCAAGCCTATTAATTGCCACTTCACACGCAGACCTCCGTATCCTCTTGCTGTGATTGCTGTTAAAGCTGAAATTGATTCGGTAGATGGAGCCATATCCAGGCTCATAGAACAATCCGTTGTTCAGAGCGACCTGAAGCTCAGGGATCGCTCATAGCTCTATTGTGAAAGATTTGCTTTCATCTCGGCAATACCGGGAGAGGGAAGTAGGGGGAGACAAGGGAGCAGAGGGAGCAGGGGAGGTAGGGGAGCAGGAGAGGCAGGGAGAGCAGAGGGAGCAAGGGGAGGAGAAGTTTTGAGTTTAGAAAATTGAGCTTATACCGATTTAAAGAATGACGGCTACAGATCAATCGGTGGGTAGGGGCAAGGCAATGCCTTGCCCCTACAGGATGTGTCGCATTTTCATTCAAATTGGTATTAAAGGTTGAAACGTCGAGCTTTGAACTCGAAGGGTGGAGCTTTGAACTCGAAGGGTGGAGCTTTGAACTCGGAAGGCGGAGGTTTGAACTCGAAGGGTGGAGCTTAAAGGTCGGAAGGTGGAGATTGGAACTCGAAGGGTGGAGCTTAAAGGTCAGAAGTTGGAAGGTGGAAGGTGGAAGGTGGAGCTTAAAGGTCGGAAGGTTCAGTTAAAGGTTTGGAACCTAAAAGCCTGGAGCGTTACCGTCTGCTGCCTGCCTTCTGCCTTCGGCATCCCTTGCGCCCTGCTCCCTCCGCTCCCTACTCCCCATCCGTCCCACCCTAAAGTTGTCTTGTTTCTCAAGGTTCTGGTAGCATTTGAACCAGAGGCCACAGCCCGCTTGCCAGCTTAAACACACAACACGGGGAAGACGCTATGAAATGGAGCGACATGCGCCGCAGTGGCAACGTGGAAGATACGCGCGGTGGGTCTGGTCGAGTTCCTGGTGGGGTTGGTGGTGCAAGCATTGGCGGTGTTGTGATTGCGGTTATTGCAGGCTTGATCTTTGGGGTGAATCCCTTAGAAATCCTAAGTTTGATGCAAGGAGGAGACGTCGGCCCGGCACCGCAGCAGCAGGGAAAACCCATTCAAGATCGAGATTCAGACTTTGTGAAAGCGGTTTTGGGTGATACGGAGGATACGTGGAGCCGCGTCTTTAAGCAGCAGTTAGGCTCAACGTATGAACCACCGAAGTTGGTTCTATTTAGCAACAGTGTGAATTCGGCTTGCGGTTTTGCCAAAGCGGCAACTGGGCCGTTTTACTGCCCTGGCGATGACAAAGTGTATTTAGATATGAGCTTCTTCCGGCAGATTCAGGCTACGGCTGGTGCGGATGCTGATTTTGCTCGTGCTTACGCGATCGCTCATGAAGTGGGGCATCACATCCAGAACCAACTCGGCATTTCTACCAAAGTCAGACAACTGCAAACCCGCTCAAACAAAGCAGCAGCAAATAGTTTGTCTGTCCGTCTTGAGCTTCAGGCCGACTGTTTTGCAGGCATTTGGGGCCATTACACGGCTGAGCGTAACTTAATCAGTGGGCAAGATGTGAAAGGGGCGATGGATACAGCCGCACAGATTGGTGATGACTATTTGCAAAAGCAATCTAGTGGCTATGTAGTGCCAGAAGCCTTTACGCACGGGTCGTCTGAACAGCGTGTCTCGTGGTTTTCTCGTGGTTTGAAGTCAGGCAGCATGAAGCAATGTGATACGTTCAGCGCTAACCAATAGTGGGTGCCGATCGTCTTTACCATGCAGCGGGTTTTCCCCTAAAGCGCTTTGCTACCGCATTCGTACAGCGGGTCAATTTATCGTGGTTGATGTGGACGACTGACGATCGATATCCTGTAGTTCTGGCACGGTACTACTGCTGAGCGGTATCTGTACTGTAAAGGTCGTTTTTCCCTTGATGCTTTCCACTGTAAGGCTTGCCCCAAGACGTTCTGTGAGCTTTTTCACCAGCGCCAACCCTAAGCCAGTGCCCCCCTGTTGCCACGGATCATGCTTGGGAATGCGATAAAACTTGTCAAAGATGCGCGACTGTTCGCTAAGTGGAATCTCAACTCCAGTATTGGTGACGCTGATGTGAAGGGTGTCTATCGCTTTTGGCGTCTCGGCCTCTTCTGCCGCGACAACGCTGGCTGCAACAACGATCGATTCTCCGGTAGGCGTATATTTACAAGCATTATTGAGCAGCTCAGCCAGAATTCGCTCCAGATAAGACTGTTCTGTGAACAGTGGAGGTAAGTCAGGAGCGATGTCGAACTGCAACCGTTGCTGCTGGCTGTGGGCGCGATCGACAAACGGCTTGGTCAGGCTTTGCACCCAGGGTTCTAATGCAACTGCAGTCAAAATCAACGGCTCGATGTCACCATCTAGACGGTTCAAGTCGAGCAAATCGGTAATCAGGTCAATTTCTCGTTGGCACTCATCTTGCAAAATTTTGAGGTAGCGATCAACGTTGCTCGATCGTGGCTTTGGCTTTTTCTCCACGTCTTCTGGTTGCGGCACTTCTGGCACTATCGAAGTAGCCGTTGCGGGCGATGGATCAGCCGCTTTGAGGCTAATTTCGAGCATGTGCAGCGCCATTTTGATGTTTGCCATCGGGGTGCGTAACTCGTGAGAAACCGTGCTGAGAAAATCATCCTTAAGATGGTTTAGTTGCTCTAGCTCAGTGACTTGAGTTTGCAGAGTTTGATAAAGACGAGCCTGCCGGAGCGCGATCGCGCACTGGTTAGCCACCTGTTGCACCAGGCGAATGTCTTGTTCGGTGAACGCATATTCACTGGGGTTTACCAGCCACAGGTCGCCCAGTACACGCTGATCATCCACAATGGGGCAAGCCAGCATCACGACCCGTCCCCGATGTGAGTTTGGTAACAAGGAACAGAATTGAAAGTACTGCCCGTGCAGGAGTTGATGATAGCCCTCGGTAAAGTTGTTCATGTTGAGCACTCGCCCCTGTATGGGGGTAAGCGAAGCCGCGTATTCATACTGCACGGTGGCAGAATGCTGCTCCAGATCGTAGAGCGCGGCATTACAGCTTCTGACATCAACCGCGATCGCAAGCTCCTGTACCGCCACTTGCAAAATTTGGGTTTCATCCAGGCTATCGCGGACGCGATCCGTAATCCGTTTGAGCGTTGCTTCAAAATCGAATGCCAGTTGTAGTTGAGCCGTTCGCGTTGCCACCTGGGCTTCCAGGTCAAGACTGTATTGGTAAAGCTGCCGTTGCAGAGTTTGAATGGTCAATTGATGCTCAACGCGGGCCAGCACTTCTTCAACGTGAAACGGTTTGGCAATGTAGTCTGCGCCACCCACCTGAAACGCTTTGACCTTATCGAAAACGCCATTCAGCGCGCTTAAAAAAATGATGGGAATCTCCCGCATGTGCGGCATGACTTTTAGCTGCTGGCACACTTCATACCCATCCATGTCTGCCATGCGAATGTCGAGCAAGACCAAATCGGGTGGTGCTGCCTGTACTGCCTTGAGCGCCAGTTTGCCGTTGAGCACCTTGCGCACGGTGTATCCCTCGTGAGTGAGTAGAGCCGACAAGACACGCAAATTGTCTGGCACATCATCAACAACTAGGATGGTTCCTTTGGTAGCAGACTCACTGTGACTACTCATTCAGATTGATCAGGCCAAGAGGGATGGTAGTAAGGCTGAAACTTCTTTATCAGCTTAGCGTTAGCTTGCCCAAGAATGTGGCTTTTCCAAAAGAGATGGTGAGTCAGTTGATACCACTTTAAAGATCGATTTGTTTAAATGTCGTGTCTGCTTACAACCCCTTCCAGCTCAGACTGTGGCGCGGTCAATTTGTAATGCCCATTCATGCAATGCACTCAAACGTTAAAATAAATAGGATTTGTATTGGGAAGGGTTTGTCTCTTGTGCTAACTACCCTCATGGCCGATTTTCGGATTATTTTTGAGCGTGATCCGGCTGCCCGCAACTGGTTAGAGGTTTTATTCTGTTATCCAGGGTTGCAGGCGCTGGTGTTTCATCGCGTCTCCCACCAGTTATATCGCCTGGGTTTGCCGTTCATTCCTCGCCTTATATCACAACTGGCGCGCTTTTTGACGGGCATTGAAATTCACCCTGGTGCTCAAATTGGGCAGGGCGTTTTTATCGATCACGGTATGGGGGTTGTCATTGGCGAAACCGCGATCGTCGGCAACTACGCGCTGATCTATCAAGGTGTGACATTGGGTGGAACGGGAAAAGAGACTGGTAAACGTCACCCAACCCTCGGTGAAGATGTGGTCGTTGGCGCTGGTGCCAAAGTGTTAGGCAACATCGAGATTGGCGATCGCGTCCGCATTGGCGCAGGTTCGGTTGTGCTACGTGCGGTGCCACCAGATTGCACTGTGGTGGGTGTGCCCGGTCGCATTGTGCATCGGTCTGGCGGTCGGGTTGATCCTCTAGAGCATGGACGGCTACCCGACTCGGAAGCGCAAGTCATCCGTGCCCTGGTTGATCGCATCGAATCCTTGGAACAGCAGCTTCAACTCGTACAAACCAAGCAGTCGCTGAATGACTCTTTGTTGCTGGTTTCAGCCACCGCCAGAACATCCAGCCTGAATGGTAATGAGTCGCACACGGCTGATTGCTCTGAGACTCAAGCCGTTGCCGATGCCGTTTCTCGTAGTTGCCGCATCCGAGACAAAGTGATTGAAGAATTTCTAGACGGCGCTGGCATTTAGGACTGTTCCGCAAGCAGACCAGAACGTAGGCCAGCCAGAAGCATTAACGTCGCCACGATCTAGGCGCGATCGCGCTGCACAAAGGCGAGTAGCGCCATCACAACGCGTGCGATTAGGGTGGCAAGCAGCAGCATTACCCCAAGCTAGATCAAGCCACGATCGCGTCCTGACAATATGGCTGCGATCACTTCGTCAGGCGTGCGAAACAAAGCCAACAGCTTGCCCCAATCCAAGCTGACTTACTGATAGAATCAATCATGCTTGGTTCTAAAAACGATAACTACAGTTGATTAAATTAAGCTGCACGAGTGGAGGAGCCATCGATGGCAGGAATGACCCTCGAACAGTTGCGTATTTTTTTGGCTGTAGCGACTCATCTGCACTTCACCCGTGCGGCAGAGGCGCTCTACATTACTCAGCCTGCGGTCAGTGCCGCCATTCAAAATCTAGAAGTAGAGTATTGCGTCAAACTCTTCCATCGAATTGGTCGTCGCATTGAAATTACCGAAGCGGGCAAGCTACTTCAGATTGAAGCCCAAAAGGTACTGGATCAGGTGTTGCTGACCGAGCGAGGCTTGCGAGAACTCAACAACTTACAGCGCGGTGAATTGAAGCTAGGATCAAGTTTGACGATCGGCAACTATTGGCTCCCTGAAAAAATCAGTTACTTCAAACGTAGTCATCCAGGCATCACAGTGAACTGTACGCTGGCGAACGCCAAGGAGATCTACGAAGGTACGGCCAGCGGACTGTTTGATCTGGGGTTGGTGACGGGCGATGTTGATCCCGATCTCCAGGCAGTTTTGGAACAGGAGGTTGTGGGGCACGATCGCCTGCAAATTGTCGTTGGTACATCCCACCCCTGGTTTGAGCGTGCGAGAGTCACCGTGAAGGAACTAGTCGAAACGCCCTGGGTGATGCGTGAACCGGGATCTGGCTCACAGCAGATGTTTGAGCAAGCAATCCAGCGATGGGGTGTTGAACCGACTGATCTGGATGTAGTTTTAGTGTTGAGCAGCAGCGAGATGGTTAAAGCCGTTGTGGAAAGCGGTGTTGGCGCAGCAGCGATTCCCGAACTTATGGTGCAAAAAGAACTACAACTGATGACGCTACGGGCCGTTTCGATTGTCAATAGCCGCAAAGGATCGGGCACGGCTCTCGACATTGTGCAACCTGTGTGGAAGCTCAAACATCGACAACGGTTTCAAACCCAGCTTGCGATCGCTTTTGAGCATGTCTTATCCCCTACTCCATAGCGCGTGCTCTTACATCTGAGCAAACCTCATGTATTGAAGCATTGCGATGTCGCGGTCTTCACTCACATACAGTTTCTTTAATTGAAGCCGATAGCAGCCAGTATCTAGCCTTTAGAAGAACTTCCGTATTGCTTCCTGCCTTTTACACAATCGTTGACTCCTGCTTTGCTCGTGAAACCGATGACTTGAACTCTTCACGCCTGACGCTCACTCCTAGCCCTGCTTCTAACGGCACCGCTAGGAGCAGGTCACACGGCTAGTTAAACGCAATCCCATTGCTAGCAACTGTGCTCAAAGGCTTCAGAAAAGGGCACCTTACTGTATGTACTTCACCTCTTGCCCTATGCGCTCCAAAAGTCAAAGGACGCTCATCCGCGGTAGCGCGATCGTCAGTTTGTTCTTCCTGTTATCAGCTTGCTCGACTCGCCAGCCTTCCCCCTCAGCGACCCTTCCTCCAGTGCCCGCAGCGTCTGCTCAACCCGAAGCGAAGCCAAGCACGATCATGGTGCCTGCAACAACTGCCAGCCGTGATCCATTTCCCAAAGCGGAAGACAAAGCCATTAGTGCCGCCAATCTCGCTCGCAATGCCTCAACAGTTGAAGACTGGGATTTAGTCAGCAGCAAACTACAGCAGGCGATCGCGTTGATGAAGACCGTACCTGCTAGTAGCCCAAAGTACGCGATCGCCCAAAAAAATCTGGCAACGTATCAGCAGCAGTTGAAAATGGCCCAACAGCGCCACCGAACGATCGCCACAGCCAGTACCCCAAAAGCTAGCGCACCACAGGAGGGTAAACCGTCTCTAGCCGTTGCGACAGCAGGTGCGCCCGCGCTCTCAGGTGGGGGTAGCTTAACTGGGGCAAACTTTAGCCGCATTGAACTTGGCATGAGCCCCGATGAAGTGCGATCGCTCCTGGGTCTGCCAACCCGTGAAGAGGGAACGCCACCCACCTTTTCCTGGGTTTGGGACAGTGCTGATAAGAAGACAATGGTTAGTATTGAGTTTTACAACAATAAAGTCTCAGGAAAAACGTGCGTTACATCTAGTTCGACTATGAAGTGTGTTTCTAAAGCGTAAGAATTTGCTAAGGTGATCTGAAACTATGCTTATTGCTAAGCTTTTGCTTGTCATCAGCCTCTTAGTTGTTTACCTGGCAGCTTGCTTTTTTCTTCTCGCTGATTCTTTCCCGCCTGTGTGTGGAATGCTTTTTGTCGCTCTTCATGCGATCTATAGCTGGTGCATTATTTGGTTTTACGCCTACCTGAAAGTGCAAAACGGCGGTAACTTGGTCTACCTTCTTATCCCTATACTTTCAACAACTTCAACGCTCGGTATTGCAATCTGGCTTATCTTTCGCCCCGAAGCAACATTAAGAAAGCGCTTTCAACGCTAGGACGAGATAAAAAAGTGCACCTGGAAGCTTGCTCCCACAACTTTTGCTCCCAATCTCTAAGTTTTTGCCGTCCGTTAACACTGCAATGATTACAGCCACTTTCAACGCTTTAGAAGGCGATCGACAGGTTACTCTGCTGTGACATACGCTGCCGTGATACCGCCATCGACCAAAAAAGTCGAACCATTCACAAACGACGACTCATCACTGGCTAGAAACAGGGCTGCATTTGCAATTTCCTTTGCCTGCGCCAGTCTTCCCGGTGGGATGTGAACCAACCGACGTTGACGGCGCGCTGGATCAGCCATCAATTCTGCTAACAGTGGCGTTTCCACAGGCCCCGGACAGAGTGCATTCACGCGAATGTTCTGACGCGCAAATTCAACGGCAATTTCCCGCGTGAGCGACAGCACGCCTCCCTTACTTGCGGTGTAAGCAGACTGAGACGTTGCAGCCCCAACCATCGCCACAAACGAAGCTGTGTTGATAATTGAACCACCCCCCGCGCGTTGCAACGCTGGAATGCCATACTTGCAGCCTAGAAAAACGCCCTTGAGATTTACGTTCATCGTCAAATCCCAGATGTCTTCTTCTGTCTCTAAAACGGAACCATCCGCAGGGTGAAAAATGCCCGCATTGTTAAACAGCACGTTCAGTTTACCGTAGGCAGTTTCAGCCGCTTCAACCATCGCTTTTGCGTCTACAGCCTTCGACACATCGGCACGCACAAAGGTCGCCTTGCCCCCGATCGCCTCAATCAGCGCCACTGTTTCATTGCCTCCAGTTCCGTTGAGGTCGCAAACAACAACCTGTGCACCCTCTTGAGCAAATAGCACAGCCGCTTCTCGACCAATGCCGCTGCCTGCTCCAGTAATCAAAGTGACTTTATTCTCTAAGCGCATAAATAAGTCCTTAACGTGATGTAGATTTTTAACGGGGAGAAAGGCAGAAGGCAGAGGGCAGAAGGCAGAAGAAGTTGTTAGTTGTTGGTTTTTAGAAGGAAGCTGAAAAGTTGACGGCTGACGGCTGACGGCTGATGACTGACCGCTCTTCCAACTCAACACTCGAAACTCAAAACTTTTCCATCCCTCCTCCCGCTGCTTCCACCAACGCTTGAAACAACCGTTGATGAACAGGATCATCGGGTGATAACTCTGGATGCCATTGGACGGCTAGTAGCCAGGGATGCTGCTGATGCTCCAGTGCTTCCACTAAGCCATCTTCTGCTTGAGCGATCGCCGTCCACCCATCTGGTACACCTTTGACTGCCTGATGATGCCAGGACACAACCGTGATGTCGGTTTTGCCTAGAATGCTTGCTAGCCGACTGTTAGGCTGTACCTGCACGTCATGGGGAATCGGGCGGCGAGGATGATCGAGCCGATGGTTGATCGTTTCGCCATATACATCGGGAACGTGGGTGATCAACCGTGCGCCACTAGCAACGCTGAGGATCTGCATGCCGCGACAAATGCCAAGCACGGGAATGCGAGAGGCGATCGAGGCTTTTGCCAGCGCCAGTTCAAACTCATCTCGTTCTGCATCCACCAGGTAAATGCTGGAATGATGCTCTCCGTTGTAATGCTGTGGGTCAATGTCGCCACCGCCAGAAAAAATGAGACCATCGACGATCGCCAAAAGCTGCTTGGGCGCAGGCTGATTGGGCGGTAGCAAAATGGGGATGCCGCCTGCAAGCTGCACCGCATCAATATAAGCGCCTGGAAGGTAGAATTCGCCAGCTTCGTTACGGCTATAGGTCGTGATACCAATGACGGGCAATCGCTGCTCGCTCAATCCCTCGTTGCTCCCAAAACACATGTCTAGGAATTAAGACTATCACCTCATGCCGGACTGTTGGCAGACCCCACAGCCTTTTGAGACAGTTTTTCCAGCGCCTTATGATGAGCTACGGTAAAAGCACAAAAAATTTAGGAGCCGGGAAAGACCATTCTCCCGACTCCTTCTGACGTGATTGACTCTTGCGTTGCTTGTGGAGTCGGTAACGTAACTTCTGAATTCTGGCTTCTGACTCCTATCTTCTAACCCCTATTACGACAGCGATCGAATTCTCGCCTTGTAGGAAGCATTATCCATTCCAGCACCATTTGCCATTGATGGATTTACAGACTGCTTCAATCGTGCAACGCGGTCAGCCGTTGCTGGATGGGTACTCAAGAAGGTTGGGGTTGAAGCCTGATTCAACAGCTTGCTCATGAAGGCAGGGGCCGCTGACTGGGCATACCCTGCTTTTCCCATCATCGTAATGCCTGCCTGATCAGCTTCATACTCAGCATTGCGGCTATGGGGACGGCTGAGCGCTAATGTGGTGCCAATGTTGACGATCGTGTTGCTGTTGACCTTGGCAAGGGTCGCAACACCCTGTAAGGTTGCTTCTTCTTTCAATTGGTTGACCAGATGCCGCCTGACAATATGCCCCGTCTCATGCCCAATCACACTGGCAAGCTGAGCTTCGTTATCGGCTGTCTTCATCAGCCCAGTCGTGACATACACGAAGCCACCCATCGTGGCAAACGCATTCACGCTCTTGTCTTCCACAATTTGGTATGTATAAGGAATCTGCGTCCGTCCGCTCTGTGCGGCCAGCCGTTGACCAATCTGGTTGACGTATTGATTTAGCTCTGCACCGCGGTAGAGCCGAAATTGGCGCGTGATGGTTTGGTCATTCATCTGCTTGCCGATCGCGACTTCTTGTTTATCAGACAGGTTGGCAAGCTGGATCACCTGTATACCACTGGGAATGACGCGGATGATATCGCCCAGAGAGATCGCCCGCACCAGAAGCGGTTGACCAAGCCACACGCTCAACGCGACAACCAGCGAAAGGAGCGGATAAACCCAGGGGGAACGACGAAAGAAGGATTCAGAGAGCTTCAACATGGCTAGATGATGACTGGCTAAATGATGACAATGAGGGAAAATGAAACGACATCGATCGTAAAACGGTTGAGCAATGACTGATCTTGGCTGAAACCGCGACGACAGTCAGCAAAACAAACCCACTCCTAACGTAGGCTATACCAGAATGCCCTGAGACGGGCGATCGTGAACCTAATGACCCTCAAAGCTGAGTTTTGTTCCACAAGCGAATAGCAGACCGCAGCCCAAAGCGCTAGAGTGAAAGGTATGGCCGACAACAACACAAGCTACAAAATCGTCAGCGATAACCGTCAGGCTCGCTTTCTGTACGAGATTCTCGAAACTTACGAAGCAGGCATCGAACTGATGGGCACGGAGGTCAAGTCGATTCGAGCAGGCAAAGTCAACCTCAGAGACGGCTTTGCGCTGATTCGCAATGGCGAAGTGCTGCTACTAAATGTGCAAATTTCCCCCCATCAAACGACGAGCCAAACCTTTAACCACGAACCGACGCGTACCCGCAAACTGCTGCTGCATCGGGAAGAAATTCGCAAGCTCATTGGTAAAGTCGAGCAGCAAGGGCTGACGCTGGTGCCACTCAAAATGTATATGAAGCGCGGTTGGGTAAAGGTTGATCTGGCGCTAGTACGCGGTAAAAAGCTGCACGACAAGCGCGAATCCATCAAGAAACGGGAAGACGAGCGCACTATGCAACGCGCCTTGAAGAATCTCTAAGCGTTTGCACTCTACTGAAGTTCTTGCACTTCGCTAGTGTCAGACGGCAGGGTGTAGTAGCTGGCAATGAGCGCCATCATGAGCCACCATAATGTATTGACTTGAGGACGATACCAGACGGTATCCACAAAGCCGTGACTGAGCAAGCCTACGAGAGTTGCGATCGCGCCCATGAGCCAGAACGCATCAACGTTCCTGGCGGCGCGTAAGCGTTGAATTTGTTGCCAACCTAAGTTAAACGCCACCAGTAGCAGCCAGAGAAAGCAGGTCAACCCAATGATGCCGGTTTCGGCCGCAATCTCAAGCGGAATGGAGTAGGCGCTCAGCGCACTAAAACGAGGACGCTGATAGTACGGATAAATGCTATTGAATGCCACGTTACCAGGCCCAATGCCCAGAATGGGGCGATCTTTGACCATCTCAAGTACCGCTGTCCAGACGTTGATGCGGTAGTTGTTGCTGCTGTCATTGCGTCCGCTAAAGATGCTGCTGGCCCGATCGCGGAGTGGCTCCACCACCAAAAAGGCCAACACAAGGACAGCGGCAAGGCTTCCTAAGCCGATCGGCAATGCTAGTGTGCGCCAAAAGCGCGGGAGGTATACGTTCCACCAATGAAATAGTAGGAGTGCCAGCACCAGAGACATAGCCGCAAAGCCAATCCACCCGCCCCGGCTTCCGGTGTAGTAAAGGCAAGTCGAGTTGACGACTACCATTGTGACTGCCAGTAACTTGGGTCCCCAACGCTGCCAGGCAAAGACGGCTACCAGGCTTAGCGCGATCGCAGGCAACAAGTACGCGGCTAGCAAATTGGGGTTGCCCAGGTAGCTGTACACGCGGGGTTCTTTTGCAGATGGCGAGGTTGGGTCAACCCAGGTTGCCAGCGCTGCCACCCCAGTGATTTTCTGTTGAATGCCGTAAATACTGACTAGCAGTGCGGCATGCAGATAGATGCCAATGATCCAGGCACGGACTCGGGGCGATCGCAACACCCGTGCCATCAGCGCAAAGAGAATCAAGTACAGGGTCAGTTTGCTCAACCCGGTGAAGGCGGCTCGCTTGACAGGAGACAGCGCTGTGGCGGCGGCAGAAATCCCCCAGTACAGCATCACTATAAGATGAATGGGGGTTGCCAGAACCGATAGGCGATTGCGCCCTGTCAGCCCAGCCCACCAATACGGCGATCGTGTCGGTGGCTGATCAGTTGATAACGACGGTTCTCCATCGATCGCTCCATCCGAAACGGTTAACAGCACCCAAAATCCAGCACAGGCAATCAGCAACACCGCCAGCGAATTCTTATCGTCCGAAACAAAGGGGGCGATCGCAAAGACCAGACCCACAAAAATCGCGCTCAACAAATCGCTCCACCGCAGCATGAAGCTACTCTGCCGCCAGCGACGTAACGGCCTCAACAGACGATTCAGGTAGCTAGCGCTCCGCCACTGGTGCAGTGACAGGGTAGCGAGCGTGAGTTGTTGCCAGAGAGAATTCATGCGTGCTGCCGATTAAGAGTCGTTTGAGGTTTATTTTAGGGGATAGGGTGAAGGTTGCGTTCCCAGTTTTACAGCAGTTCTTGATCGAGTAAGCCACAGTCTGACTGAGAATGGGCGCAGGGTTTAGGGAACAGGGTGTAGTGAATCTAAATGAAAACGGCTGTAAGAGGCAGCGCAAGGATCGATCATGAGCCAGTCTCACCCAAGAAGCCTATCATGCCTTCATTGCCCTCATTAATGATTGCCTGAGATGTTCTATTGCCTGAGATGTCCGCACCTCAGAGCAAAATGATACATTGATACTATGTTTTCTTCAACGCTAAGTCAGTCTAGCAACCGATCGCCCGTTCTCCACATTTAGCGTCGATTCTTAAGAAAAAACCTGGTCATGACGCTAACGATCGAGTAACCTGATTGGGTTCGCGTCATGCTTGAATCATTATGTCCTTTGTTGGTCTGCATATTCACAGTGACTATAGCCTTCTAGATGGTGCCAGTCAGTTGCCAGAACTGGTTGACCGCGCCGTTGAGCTAGAGATGAAGGCGATCGCCCTGACCGATCACGGGGTAATGTATGGCGCGATCGAGCTGCTAAAGGTGTGCAAGGGCAAAGGCGTGAAGCCCATCATTGGCAACGAAATGTACATCATGAACAGTGATGTCACCAAACAAGAGCGTCGCCCCAAGTATCACCAGATTGTGCTGGCGAAGAATGACATTGGCTACAAGAATCTGGTCAAGCTCACGACGCTATCGCATCTAAAAGGCTTTCAGGGCAAGGGCATGTTTGCTCGTCCCTGCATTAACAAAGAAATGCTGGAGGAGTATCACGAAGGTCTGATTGTCACCAGTGCTTGCCTGGGCGGCGAAATCCCTCAAGCCATTCTTCAGGGTAGACCAGAAATTGCACGGCGCGTGGCCCAGTGGTACAAAGATCTGTTTGGCGACGATTACTACCTGGAGATTCAGGATCACGGGTCGCAGGAAGACCGGATTGTGAACGTTGAGTTGGTCAACATTGCGCGGGAACTCGACATCAAAATTATTGCGACCAACGATTCGCACTATATCTCTTGCTTTGATGTGGAAGCGCATGATGCTTTGCTCTGTATTCAAACGGGCAAGCTGATTTCAGAAGACAAACGGTTGCGGTACAGCGGCACAGAGTATCTCAAATCGGCAGAAGAGATGCGCTGGCTGTTTCAGGATCACCTGACTGAGGACGTGATTGATGACGCGATCGCCACCACCCTCGAAGTCGCTGACAAAATTGAGGAATACCATATTCTGGGCGAACCTCGCATTGCGGACTATCCCATCCCCGAAGGGTTCGATACGGCAGACGCATATTTTGAACACGTCGCCTGGACGGGCTTGCTCAAACGGTTCAAAGTCCAGTCGCGGGAGGAAATTGAGCTGGTCTACCGCGATCGGATGGACTACGAACTCAAGATGATGCAGCAGATGGGGTTCGCCACCTACTTCCTCGTCGTGTGGGACTACGTCAAATACGCCAGAGACAACCGTATTCCAGTAGGCCCAGGGCGCGGGTCGGCGGCAGGGTCACTCGTTGCTTACGCGATGAGCATTACGAATATTGACCCGGTGCATCATGGCTTGCTGTTTGAGCGCTTTCTCAACCCCGAACGGAAGTCGATGCCCGATATCGATACCGACTTCTGCATCGATCGCCGGGAAGAAGTCATCCAGTACGTGACCGAAAAGTACGGCACCGAGCGAGTTGCTCAGATCATCACCTACAACCGCATGACCTCCAAAGCAGTGCTGAAGGACACGGCGCGAGTGCTCAACATTCCCTACGGCGACGCGGACAAAATGGCGAAAATGATCCCCGTTGTGCGCGGCAAGCCCACCAAGCTGAAAGTAATGATTTCGGCAGATACGCCTGCCCCTGAGTTCAAAAAGCGGTATGAAGAAGAGGCGAATGTGCGTCAATGGATTGACACTGCGATTCGCATCGAAGGCACCAACAAAAGCGTCGGCATTCACGCAGCGGGAGTCGTCATCTCTGCCTGCCCCCTAGACGAACTGGTGCCGCTCCAGCGCAACGCTGACGGTGCCGTCTTCACCCAGTACTTCATGGAAGACATCGAATCTCTGGGACTCTTGAAAATGGACTTCCTGGGACTCAAGAACCTGACCATGATTCAGAAAACGGTCGATCTCATTGAGCAGACCAAGCAAGAGTCGATCGACATAGACGGGTTGCCGCTAGACAACCCCGAAGTCTACAAACTGCTGGCACGAGGCGAACTGGAAGGCGTGTTCCAGCTAGAATCCTCTGGGATGCGCCAGATTGTGCGTGACCTCAAGCCCGACAGCCTGGAAGATATTTCCTCTGTGCTTGCTCTCTATCGCCCTGGCCCTTTGGATGCGGGACTGATCCCAAAGTTCATCAACCGCAAACACGGACGCGAGGCGATCGACTACCCCCACGCAATTCTCACCTCCATTCTGAACGAGACTTACGGCATCATGGTCTACCAGGAGCAGATCATGAAAATCGCGCAAGATATGGGCGGCTACTCTCTTGGTCAGGCAGACCTGTTGCGGCGTGCGATGGGCAAGAAGAAAAAAGCCGAGATGGAAAAACACCAGGAGCTGTTTGTTGCCGGTGCCGAGAAGAATGGCGTGAAGCCAAAAGTTGCCTCCGAACTCTTCGACCAGATGGTACTGTTTGCCGAGTATTGCTTTAACAAGTCGCATTCCACAGCGTATGGGTACGTGACCTATCAAACCGCGTACCTCAAAGCCAACTACCCGATCGAGTACATGGCAGCGCTGTTAACAACCAACAGTGGCGATCAGGATAAGGTGCAGCGGTACATTGCCTCCTGCATGGCAATGGGGATTCGCGTGGAGTCACCAGATGTGAACCGATCGGGCGTAGACTTTACGCCACTGGAAGACCGCATTCTGTTCGGGTTAGGCGGTGTGCGAAATGTAGGGATGGGGCCGATCGAATCCCTTCTATCAGCCCGCGATCAAGAGGGACCGTTCAAATCGCTGGCAGACCTGTGCGATCGCGTCGATTCGCGTACCGTTAACCGTCGTGCGTTGGAAGCGCTGATTTACTGTGGTGCCTTCGATGCCATTGAACCCAACCGTCAGCAACTCATCAAAGACCTGGATCTGGTCATTGATTGGGCACAGTCGCGAGCAAAAGATCGCGCGAGTGGGCAGGGCAACCTATTCGATTTATTTGGTGGAGGAACAGCCGTCAAAGAAGCACCCACTAGCTTTACGTCAGCGCCCAAAGCACCGCCCACACCAGATTTTCCTCAACAAGAGAAACTGCGTTTGGAGAAAGAAATCCTGGGCTTCTATATTTCTGACCATCCACTGAAAGCATTGCGAGAATCGGCGCGGGTGCTGGCTCCCATTAGCTTGAGCGATTTAGCTGATTACAAAGAAGGCACCAG
Source organism: Stenomitos rutilans (assembly GCF_059505485.1). Classification (NCBI taxonomy): domain Bacteria; kingdom Bacillati; phylum Cyanobacteriota; class Cyanophyceae; order Leptolyngbyales; family Leptolyngbyaceae; genus Stenomitos; species Stenomitos rutilans. The sequence goes on along the minus strand of NZ_JCACKR010000173.1, from coordinate 95,392 downwards.
CATTAGCGCGATCGTCATGCTCACCAGCGTCAAACCCGTCGTGACGAAAAAGGGCGATCGCATGGCAATCATCCAGATCGAAGATCTCACTGGACACACCGAAGCAGTGGTCTTTCCCAAAGCCTATGAGCGCATTAGTCAATATATCCAGGCAGATGCCCGACTCATGGTGTGGGGGAAGGTCGATCGCCGGGATGATCAGGTGCAGTTCATCATTGATGATGTGGAACCGATCGAATCCGTCCGTATGGTGATGGTCGAACTTGACCCCAAACTTGCCAGCGACATCGAGCAACAGCACCGCTTGCGCAATGTGCTGCTGCAACAGCGGGGTGAAGACGAAAAAGGCAAAGTCTCTGTTGTGGCGATCGTCAGCGCTCAAGATAAGCGGCACTTTGTCCGGTTTGGCCCCCAGTTCCGAGTGCAAGATGATCAGGCGGCCATGAACGCGCTCACAAAAGCAGGCTTTCAAGCACGAATAACCTCGTTAGCAAGTGCGTAGTTGTTTGCTTTAAAAAGAAAGCCGATCGCGCATGGCGATCGGACAACCTCATGAAGCGGTGACAGACCTAATACCAATTTGAATTGAAAATGCGACACATCCTGTAGGGGCAAGGCATGGCCTTGCCCCTACCCACCGATTGATCTGTAGCCGTCATTCTTTAAATCGGTATAAATTGTTAGCCAAGCGTTTTGGCTTCCGTAGACTTGCGCTTCTGACGCAGAGCGCCCAGCCCCAAGCCAATGAGACCGGGTAAAAGTGCAGGCGTTGGAATGGCAGCAGATGCCGTCACGGTGCCATCCGCCACCTCACGAATTACCGCCAGACCACCACCAAACCCAAGTTTCTCAAATGAGAAGGATGGTACCAGCGCGATCGTGCCACCCGCATTTGTTAGAGGATTTGCAAACAGCGCTTGCAACGAGCGATCACCCTTAATGAGCTCCAAGCGGGTCGCGTTTTGCAAACTACCTGTAGATGACCCAGAGGCGTAGGTTGTGCCTGGGAAAAAGATGTTGGACGGTGAGCCTCCAACAAGCGTTTTGATGTCGAACTGAGACAGCACGCCACTGGTCGCATCGTAATTAAAGGAGCCAGTTGCGGTACCGCCATCCACAAAATTCGCATTGAAGTTCCAGGTGAGGGCCGCAGCCGAGGCTGGGGTTACATGGGTGGCAAGAACAGCCGTAGTGCTGAGGGCTGCAACAGTCACCATTGTCTTAAGTTTCAGGGGCTTGAGTTTCAGGGTCATTGTTGGTTCTCCAATTGAGTTAATCAAGCTTGGAGATGCACTGTCGTCGTTCTCTTAGCACAGAGCGCCACTCTCAAACAGTTGCCAAAGCCAACACGCTGGTCGTTAACATCGCAACAGGGCAAAAAATTCCCAGTCAAAGTGACCTGAGTCAGATTCGACGTTGCCTCTTACCGTAAGCTGGCGATCGTGATCGTGGTGATAGCAAGCGTCCAAGCCGCAGATTGGCACATCATGCTTTTTGGCACACAGCCGCCATCTCGAAGAACGCGTTAGAGAAATCAAGGAAGACGACACAGAGGGATTTCCTTCCTAAAACCTTGAACAGGCCCGTAAACAGACCCGTAAACAGCAGAATTTTCCACGTGCTTAGCCGCATCTCTGCTTGTAGGACACGTGGAAAATTGCCACATGTAAGGGCAACTGTGCTTTCAGCTCGATCGCGCTATTCAAGGTGCTTGTTTAACGTGGCAGCTAAGGTCGCTTTTGGCACTGCACCCACGACGGTATCGATCGTCTGACCAGCTTTGAACAAAATCAACGTAGGAATGCTGCGAATCCCGTAGTGGCTGGCAATACCAGGGTTATCGTCCGTGTTAAGCTTGACGACTTTCACCTGTCCAGCGAATTGAGCGGCAAGTTCATCGACGATCGGCCCAACCATGCGACAGGGACCACACCACGGTGCCCAAAAATCAACCAGCACAGGCATCTCACTGGTAATCACTTCTTGCTCGAAAGTAATATCAGTAACGGACGTGACAGAAGACATCGTCTTCCTCCTCTTATTTCAATAGTTCGAGAAACTCGAATAAGTAAACGATAGCGCGTTCCGTGTCATAATGACAACTATGAGGCTGCTATATCATCCAGACAAGAAAGATATTTCGCTAGCGGGCGTTTTGTATGCCCTGGGCGACCCTATGCGCCTAGAAATTGTGCGGCGACTGGCAGAAAAAGGTGAGTTACCTTGCTTTGCTGCGCTGGAGGCAGATGTTGCCAAATCAACGCTCTCTCACCACTTTAAGGTGCTGCGCGAGTCAGGGGTGCTGTACTGCCGCAAAGAGGGCACTCATCATATGAACTCCCTGCGCCGTGCGGATTTGGACGATCGCTTTCCTGGGTTGCTTCAAACCGTGCTCCAGTCCACCGAACCTTTGAAACCTTAGAGATTACGCAAGCTGACCGCTGAAAGCTGACTGCTGAAAGCTAACCCTCTACTGCCCCTTCATTCCAGGGGCACGGATTGAGGCGTTGTCTGAGAGACTTCATGGTGTTCCCAGTGGCTTAATACAATGGCATTCGTTGTATTGCCCACCACATTTAGGACGGTTTTGATGCCATCTACCAACCGATCAACCCCCGCTACGATCGCCACGCCTTCTAGCGGCAAACCTGCGGCACTCAATACGGTTGTCATCGTAATGATGCCAGAACCGGGCACACCAGGCGTGCTGAACGAAACGAGTAAAGAACTGAGCGCGATCGCCAGCACCAGCGGCACCGTGATGGGCACCTGATAGACCTGGGCAATAAACAGCGCATTGAACCCCTGGAGAATCGCAGAGCCATCCCGCTTTAAGGCCGTACCCAGGGGAATGGCAAAGCTCGCAATCTCTTCGGATAAGCCGTAGCTTTCCTGCACGTTCTGCAATGCGATCGGCAACGCGGCATTAGAACTGGCGGTGCCAAAGGCTAAAGATAGAGCAGGTAATAAACTGCGGAAAAAATGCACTGGTTTTGCCTTCAGCGCATACAGAATCACCGCATACAGGCCAATCATGAGGAGCGAACCAAGGATTAAGCCCAAAACATACACAAACAGTCTCACCACAATCGCCAGTCCTTCGATGGCAATGACGGAGCTAATAAGCGCAAAAACGCCCAGAGGAGCCGTGTATAGAATGAGCGCCAGAATCTTCTCAAAAATGGCATAGCAGCTTTCAATGAACGTAACGAATGGAGTCGCTTTGGCACCAACCAGTTGAATGCCAACGCCAATGAGCGCGGCTGAGACGATCGTTTGTAGCAAATTACCACTGCTTAAGGCTTCTAGCGGATTCACCGGAATTAGACTCACGAGCCAGACCACCAGCGATTGGCTTTGAGGTTGCTGCAACCCATTGGCTACGGAGAAGCCAGTTACCCCAACTCCGGGCTGCAACAGCATGGCTAACAGCATCCCCAGGCTAACCGCGATCGCGCTTGTAATGACGTAGCTAAGGATTAACTTAATGGCGTACCGTCCGACCTGAGCCGCGTTCTGAATCCGCGTCAACCCTAAAATCATGGAGGAAAAGACGATCGGCACGACCACAAACTGAATGAGCCGCAAGAACACTTCTCCGATCGGAGCCAGAAGATAGCCATTGACTGGCTCAACCGCCGCGACAAAGAAGCCGTTTAGCACAGCGCCAAAGAGAATGCCTGCTCCCAGCGCAACCAGGATTAGCGTCGATAGGCTCATAGTCTTTTGGGATCTGTTTTTTGGGATCTTGAGGTACTGGTTGAGATTCCTGCTGGAATCAGGATGGAGCAGACGCTTAATTTACCACTACTGGTGTGCTGCAATCCGATCACTGCTTTACAGACTGCTAGCAATTCATTGCACGCTCATCCTATGGCTTCCACACGTGCTTCAGGTTCTTCCCAGGGTTCGTGGCAACTTAAACAAGTCGCGGTAAACTAGTGAAGATTTCTCTTGCTTTTGCCAGCATTCAATGACTCCTTTACCGAACTACCGCCCCAAGCAGCTTTCGCTCGGCCCTTTGGAGAGCGAAATTTTGCACATCGTTTGGGAACTGGGCACGGTGGCGGTAAAGGATGTCCACGATCGCATTCTCTCCGATCCAGAGCGCGAGTTGGCCTACACTTCAGTCACCACGATTCTCCAGCGGCTGACCCAGAAAGGTTGGCTGACGTGCGATCGGAAAAACCGCGTGTATACCTGGACGGCTTTGGTCACGAAGGAACACGCTCAAGCACTCAAAGCCTACGAGCAGCTCAATCAGTTTTTAGCCGTGGGCAATCCTGATGTGGTCGCGGCCTTTGCCGACAGTTTGGATCAGTCCAGCGTGGATCAACTTGAGGCGATCGCTCAAAGATTACGCGCCGTCCGTCAAGCCAGGGAGGAACAGTAATGCACTTAACCCTGCTGTTTTTGGGCTTACTGAGCGCCTGGGGCATTCGGTGCCTTCCCATCCGCCTCAGTGGCACCTGTCAGCAACGCTGGCAGCGATCGCTGGGTCTCTTTCTCTTGCCGCCGTTGTTGCTGCTCACGACGGCGATTGCGCTTGTCTGCATGGGGCCGCAGGGTCAAATGGTGCGCTGGTGGGAGGGGTGGTCTAGCTATACTCTGGCGATCGGCCTGCTAGCGTTCGCAGTTACCTTGGCGCTGAAGCTAACGTGGGAAGGTTGGCGATCGCTGCAACAGGTTCGCACCTACCCTCAATTGATGGTGCAAGGGCAGCAGGCTCGACTGCTAGATACCCCCATTCCCTTTATCGCTCAGGTCGGCTTCTGGCAATCTGAGCTGGTGGTGAGTCAGGGGTTGTTAGAAACCTTCGAGGCTGAGCATTTAGAGGCCGTTTTGACCCATGAGCAAGCCCATGCTCACTACCGCGACACCTTCTGGTTTTTCTGTCTGGGCTGGTTGCGTCGCCTCACGGCCTGGTTGCCGCAAACCGAATCACTGTGGCAAGAGTTGCTGCTGCTACGAGAACGCCGCGCCGATCGCTGGGCTGCTCAAACGGCTGATCCACTCTTGCTCGCTGAATCATTGCTCCAGATGGTGAAAGCACCAGAACTCTACTCCGAAGCGATCTGTGCTGCTTTTAGCAGTGCCACCCCTCGAAATCGCCTGGAAGAGCGCATTGACGCTTTACTGTCCATCCCAGAAGAATCTCAGTTTACGACCAGTTTTTGGAGCTGGCTGTGGCTGGTACTAGTGGCCTTACCCTTGCTAACCATTCCGTTTCATTACTAATGCAGGAAGGCAGGAGAAGTGGTTGGTTGTATGCCCGTTGGGCATTCAAGAAAAGTTGTTGGTTTTTAGAAGAACGCTGACGGCTGACCGCTGTAGCTTGCTTCCCGTAGGGTTGGCTGACCGCTGACCGCTCTTCTAATTCAAAACTTAGAACTCAAAACTCCCGCCCCACACCCCACACCCTACACCCGATATCCGCTTCACCGCATAAGCACCAACAGCAGGCTGATCAAGATCAGCCCAAGCAGCGCCAGCAAGCCGATATGTCGTTCCACCCAGGCTTTGACGCGAAACGTGCTTTTGTAGCTTGAGTGGATATCTGTAGGTGGCTTGCGCACATCATCGTACAGCGTACAATCCATTGCATCAGGGCGCTTAGGAAACGTGCAGGTATTGTCTGCATAGTAGGTACAGGTCAGGCAGAGTGGCTCTCCTCCAACCGATCGATAGAGCGGCATGCCCGGATGCCCATGCGCTTTTAGTGGTGTACGACAATGGGGGCAGGCGATCGCTTGTGGCTCGATAGACTGGTGGCAAAGAGGACATTCTGACATCTCTGGTGGTTGGTGAGGGGAGGGCCGTCTCTCAACCATTACAACACTTTTGGGACGTCTGTAGGGGGTGGGGAGTGTCAGGAATGGGAAAGCTTATGCCCAAGGAGGTCAGGAACCAGCGTTCTGGCGGGCTATGAGCCAGTAGGACAATTAAAATATGGCCTGTCGCCGCTTACATTAAAGCTGAAAGGGCAGTGTTCGACGGACGTGTTCAATCTGGCTTGGGGTTAGTACGTCCGGTGAGGGCAACTGGTTTGACATCAAAATTTGCATCAGCTCTGCTTGCTGCACAGGCGAAAGATTGAGAGCGGTGAGCGTGCTTCGGCTGATGCCTGCGTCGCCTTCTAAAGCAGTTTCAAGCTGTCTCCGTTGCGTGGGCGTGAGAATGGCTTGAAGTCCTGATCGCGCCTGGTCATCGATCGGGATCAGGTGATCGGCCGACTCAGTCGTGGGCGAGAAACTTGATAGATCAAGGAGACTAGAAGGGTATGCGGGCTGGGCAAACGACGAAACGGGGGCGATCGCCGAAGAGATAGCCCCCGTAACCACTAGCACACCGATCGAGCAAACGATCAGCTTCATGTGAGCACCTCTACGAATTCAAACTTGGGCTGCTTGAATCCGTGAGTTCATCTTAGAGCGGTGCCCACGTGTACACATGAAGCGAAAGTCCTGAGCAGCCTCACTCTGAAGTACTACCTTGCGTTAGGACTATAGTCATGTCGATCGCGCTTTAAACATGACGCAAGCGTCTAGTCGTGACGATCGTTCCTGACATAAAGTAAAGAGAAGTCAACCTGCCATTGCTACCGTCCGTGAAACAGTTGGTGCCAGCTCAACGCAACTTCTTTCGGCTGCTGCTCTACCTAGAGTGGATCTTGCTCGGTATGGCGATGTTGACTGAAACCGTGCCCAACCCCATGAATCGGTTTGAGCCATCGCCACTGATCGCCCTGCCAATCATTTTGATGTTGGGTCTAATGGGGCTACACGTTCCCAAAAAAGACTTACTGGCAAAGCTACTTTATACAGGCTTGGAGTTTGGGCTGATTGCGTTGCTCTTGCCTCTCGCTGGTGGTGCGGTCGGCCTTTTCCCGATCCTTTACCTCGTTGTAGCGATTCGCAGTTGCACCATGTTTCAGCCGCCTGGTCGTCTGGTGGTTGCGAGTTTAGCGTTCATCTCTTTTGTGCTGACGATTTTTTTTCGCATCATCACACCAGAGAAACACGCTGGTAAACTCCCGCCTCCAGAGTTTGATGGCAACATGATTTGGACGCTGAAGCTCAATGCCACAGTTACGTTTGGCTTAACGCTGGTGTTTGTGCTGCTGTTGGTCAATGCGCTGCTTTCGGAACGTCAGAGTCGGGAGCAACTCACCGCTGCAAATGAACAGCTTCGCCAGTATGCCCTGCGGATTGAGAACCAGGCGACGCTGCAAGAACGGAACCGTATTGCCCGCGAGATTCATGACTCATTAGGGCATTTGTTGACTGCGCAGAGCATTCAGCTTGAAAATGCCCTCCTCTTTTTGCCACCAGATGCTGAGAAAACGCGATCGTTTCTCACGGAATCAAGACAGCTTGGTTCTAACGCGTTGCAGGAAGTGCGGCAATCGGTTGCGACGTTGCGATCGGATGCGCTGCAAGGCAAACCGTTGGATCTGGCGATCGCGCATCTGGTCAAGAGCTTTCAACAAACCACGGGTATTGTGCCAGAGGTCATCACAGAGCTTCGATCGCCCCTGGCAAATGATGTGGGTACAGCCATCTATCGTATCCTTCAAGAAGCACTGACCAACATTGCCAAACATGCCGAGGCTAATCGCGTCTCGCTTCAGCTTTGGGAGAAACCAGACGGCATTCATTTACGGGTAGAGGATAATGGACATGGTTTCAACCCAGGTCAGAACACGACGGGCTTTGGCTTAAAGGGCATGCGGGAGCGGTCGATCGTGATGGGTGGGCAGTTCTCCATCATCAGCCAGCCCCAAACGGGTTGTCAGATCGCAGCAGTGATTCCCTTGTCGAGGCATGCACTATGATTCGAGTCTTGCTTGTTGATGACCAGACCATCATTCGCCAGGGCTTGCGGAGTCTGCTGGAAGCCAAACCAGACTTGCAAATTGTGGGTGAGGCAGAGAATGGTCAAAAGGCATTACAGCAAGTCGAAACGCTTCAGCCCGATGTGGTGCTGATGGATATCCGTATGCCCGGTATGGATGGAGTCGCTGCCACCCAGTCCATCACGCAAAACTTTGCGAATACCAGAGTTTTAGTGCTAACCACGTTTGATGATGATGAATACGTCTCTCAAGCGATGCGGGTGGGAGCAAACGGCTATTTGCTCAAAGACACTCCTTCAGAAGAGTTAGCGCTTGCCATTCGTCTGGTGCATCGTGGCTACACGCAACTGGGGCCAGGGTTACTTGAAAAAGCCTTTTCAATGCCGATCGCCCCAACACCCCCGATCGCGCTACCTCAAGAATTGGCTGAACTCACGCCGAGAGAACGTGAAGTGCTGTGCCTGATTGCCGCCGGAGCCAGCAATCGTGAAATTGCCGAATCCCTCCATATTGCCGAAAGTACCGTTAAGAACTACGTCACCAATATCTTGAGTCGGTTGCACCTACGCGATCGTACCCAGGCAGCGCTATATGCCAACTCGTTCCTCCCACTTCTAGAAAATTCGGGCTGAGACGTGAAGAGAAAGGGGTTAGCCAGACTTTAGAGGCTTGTGACGAAAGGATTCCATGCCCCGATCCGGCTTCAAAATTGAATGGCCTACCCTGAAAAGAGGGTTGTTATGAAGAAAGTTGCAGTACTGTTTGTGGGCATTTAGATCGTTCTTAGCCATAGTAGTGGTGAGATACTCATCACTACTGTTCAACGCCTGTAATGCTGCCACCAGAGCCAGAGCCACCATACACTCCTCAGACAATCGCACAGAATGATCGCCAGTCTGAAGATTCTTCCCCCATGCCATCACGCTTCCTGGTTTGTGGGCTGGGCAGTTTGGGGCAATATTGTGCGATGGTGCTTAAAGGGTTTGGCGTCTTAGTGAGCGCTATCACGATTCCACAGCCTGAAAGCTGGGAAATGCCCACGCTGCCAGATTTGCTGGATGACCTGGTGATTGGTGATTGTCGCCAACCTGATTGTCTAGAGAATGCCAACGTACATGCATGCAGGGCAGTGCTGCTGGTGACGAGCGACGAGCGGGTGAATATTGAGGCGGCATTTGCCATTCGGTTACTCAACCCTGATGTGCGACTGGTAGTGCGATCGTCCAAGCAAAATTTGAATGCGCTGTTGGGTCAGAGCTTGGGCAATTTTGTCGCCTTTGAAGCCTCCCAGTTGCCAGCATCAGCCTTTGCGATCGCGGCACTTGCCAGTGAAATTCGGGGTTTTATTCATCTTGGTGATCACCTGTTGCGGGTGGTCAAAGTGTCTATTGATGACGAGCATCGCTGGCGCGATTTGCGTCTGCTGCATGAGCTGAACAGCGCGACGCGGCGGTTGCTCAGCCACATTCCCAGCGGTCAGCCGTTGCCCACCGAATTTCACCAGTGGGAACCAGATGCCAGGGTGCGGGCAGGCGATCTAGTTGCCTACATTGAGGTCACAGGCAATCTAACCGAGCTTGCGGCTACAACAAGCGTGCCGTCTTCTTCCTCTAGGGGATGGCTCGATCGCCTGTGGCAAGGACGGCGGCAGCTTCTATCTGGTGCTTACTTACGGCGAAAGCTGCGAGAATTCTGGCAGTCCACGGCACAGCAACAGACGAAACGGGTTGCCATCATTGTGGGTAGCGTCATGCTCTCGCTACTCGTGTGTGGCACGGTGATTTTCAAACTGACGCAACCAGGCATTAACTGGCTGCAAGCGTTTTATACCGCTGGGGTCATGCTGCTAGGCAGCTACGATACAGTGTTTGGTATCCTCAGTCCGCAAGACTCGATTCCTTTATGGATGCGGCTCATGAACTTGAGCTACATGATGGCAGGGACGGCCTCGATCGCCGTACTGTATGCGTTGCTCACTGAAACGCTCTTAGCTGCAAAGTTTCAGTTACCCAAAAAGCGTCCGTCGCTGCCACCGCAAGATCATGTGGTGCTTATTGGTTTGGGTCGAGTGGGACGGCGGGTTGCCACCTTTCTGCAACAGATTAAGCACCCGTTAGTCGGTGTAAGCAATCAGGCGATCGAATCCAGTTTTTTACCTCAAATGCCACTAGTGGTGAATGAACTCACCAGTACGCTATCAAAAGTGAATCTAGCAACGGCGAAAAGCGTGGTACTGGCGACCGATGACGAAATGGCAAACCTGGAGCTTGGCTTAATGGCGCGTGCGGCTAATCCTAATTGTGCCCTGGTCATTCGGACGTTTGATACACGGTTTAGCGCCAGTATCGATCGCTTGCTGCCCTTCGCAAAAGTGCTTTGCGCCTACGATTTGGCAGCAGAAGCGTTTGTGGCTGCTGCATTTGGTGAAAGAGTCCTTAACTTGATTCGTTTGAACGAACAAACGGTGCTGGTCACGGAATACACGATCGCCTCAAACGACCATTTGCAAGGACACCTCCTGGCTGAGATTGCCTACGGCTACGGAGCAGTTCCTATCTTGCATCAACGATCGCACGAATCTGCTCGCTTAATGCCATCTGACGACATCCGGCTAGACGTGGGTGATCGTTTAGTTGTGCTGGCAACCATCAACAGCTTGCAGCAGATCGAGCACGGCCACATGCTGCCCCGCCAATGGCAGATCTGTCTTGATCAAGCCCTGTCGAAAGATGCGCTCTTTGATGGTGCAACGACGATCGCTCGCATTTCTGGTTGCAGTCTAGCCACAGCCCGCGATTGCATGAACCAACTCCCCAGCGTTCTGCCCGTGCTGCTGTATAAACATCAAGCCCAACGCCTTACCCGTCAACTGCGGAAAGCTCAAGTACTGGCTCATTTGGTGTCAGGGAGGAGGGGGAGTTTTGAGTTTTGAGTTTTGAGTTGAAGAGCAGTCAGCGGTCAGCAGTCAGCAGTCAGCTTCCTTCTAACAACTAAAAAATAACAACCAAAACTTCTTCTGCCTTCACACAAAATAAGTTCTGTAAATTTGCGTAGGATGCTGTTATTGAGCAGCCACGTTGGGCACGATGAGCTAGCCCTGTACATCGAGATCCATCTTCGTTGCTCGTGCTATGAGTTCACCTCCTGCTCCAAACCAATCTTCTCAGTTGATGCAGGCAACGCTAGTACCGATGCCGCAGACCTTTGAGGATGCGATCGTTGCGCTCAAAGTCTTCGCCTTGCAAGCTTTCGATCGTGAACTGATTGAACAGAAATTGTGTTATCACACCCGCGAACATATTGAAGGGGTGCAGCGTCGAGCCAGCCAAATTTTTCAAGTTGTGCATCCCTATTTGTGGGACACCGCTGAGCGCGATCGCATGGCAGCGTTATTGGGCTTGTGCGCCGTTGCTCACGATATGGTGCAAATTTTCGTGACACAACCGACATCGCATAGCCCTCGCCGTCGAGAAGCGGGAGTGAGCGAGACGGCAACAGTAGCACAACTGTTTACCTGGATGGAACGCTTCAATCAACAATGCCAGAAGCTTGATCCAAAGAGCGCTTTACCGTTCACAGATCAGGATTTTCGCTTGATTCAAACGGCGATCGAAGCCACTATTTGTGCATACGATCCCATTGAACAGGCCATCTTTCAACCCGCTTTAACCAGGAGTGAGCCTACCCTTTCACCCATCGCACGTATTCTCGCTCTCGCAGACATTGGCACCTTGGCAATGGAAGGTATCGAAGCCTATAACCGCGAAGGATCGCTGCTGTTTTTGGAAGAGAATCTAGATGTGCGATCGCTACTTGAGCAGCACAATCTGAAACGCTTTACTGCCGAAGATCCTGAGCTTTACGAAAACATCCGACAGCGTTTATTGAGACGAGCACGCTTTCAGGTACATCTGGCGCGATCGCGGCTACAGCGCTGTCCCCAAGAGTTAGAAGGGTTTCCCACAACAGCCATTCCAATCTTGCGGCATGATGTCTTTCCATACCTCACGCCAGCCACTATTGAAACGATTGAGTCAATAACACCGACCGCAGATAACACAACGCTTGAGAGTCTCATCGCCTTTTTTCGCTTCGAGTCAGCGATCCCATCAGTGAATGGACTATCCAGCAGCGTTAACGGCTAGGGCGTGTTTTAAAACCCTCGAAAGCCCCCCACCCCCAATTCTGGGGGCTTCCAAACAGGCTTCAAAGTCCCCCAATCTTGGGGGCTTAAAGCCCTTTGGGCATACAAGAAAAGGGGGCAGAAGCTTCAGCAACGAAGCGATTAGGAGTTTTAAAACACAGCCTAGAATCACGAGGACTTTTGTGAAGAGCGTGATCCCATTTTCATAAGCGGGAATGCTAGGGGCAATCAAGCGATGTGCTTGATTTAAATTCCATTCAATCTGCGAGTGGAGCTAGCGATGTTACTGTTAATTTTTAATGTGGGCAGCAGTCTGTACGCGATCGAGAGTGAGCACGTCGTCGAAGTGATTCCACGTCTCGCTTATCGCCAATTGCATCAAGTGCCTGAGTATGTTGCAGGCGTCTTTAATTATCGCAGTTCCATCGTTCCAGTCATTGATTTATGTCGATTGATGCGAGGGATTCCCAGCCAGAAATACCTGAGCACACGCGTCATGATGGTGAGCTATCCCCAATCAGATGGTGCTTTGCGCTATATCGGCTTAATGGCAGAACGCGTGATTGAAACACTGGACAAGGCGGAGGCTGATTTCATGGACGCAGGCATTCAAGGGCAAGAAGACTCCTACTTAGGTGGCATCATGACGGATAAAAAAGGACTCATTCAACGTGTTTGTCTAGAGCAACTCTTTGCGGCTGTGCAGTTCTTGAATACGCCAGCAGGAGCCTGACTCACCGATGACTCTGGAACCCATCACAGCGCTCTTGAGTAAATGCATTGGGGTTGATGCCAAGATTTTGGGCGATCGCGCTCTTGGTAGAGCCGTTGAACGTCGTCGAATGGCTTGTGGCGCAAGTGATCTGGAGGCGTATCTCACACTTCTACAAACGGTTCCATCAGAATTTGATGCACTGGTGGAACAGATCGTGATTCCTGAAACCTGGTTTTTTCGCGATCGCAAACCATTTGATTTTTTGGTGGATTTTGTTCGTTCTGAGTGGCTGCTGAAACCAGGTACTACCCGCTTGCAGGTGCTAAGTGTCCCCTGTGCTACTGGGGAAGAGCCTTATTCCATTGCGATCGCGTTATTAGAAGCAGGCTTAGCCGCCAATCGGTTCGATATTGATGCGATCGATCTTAGCCATATTTCGATTGCTAAAGCCCAGAACGCCATCTATGGCAAGCATTCCTTTCGCGGCAAAGAGTGGATCGAGCAGCACCGCTATTTCCAACCCATTGAGAGTAAATATATCGTTTGCTCAAAAGTTCGGGATGCTGTTAATTTTCAACAAGGCAATTTATTGGAAATCTTTGCCAACAGTTCGCTGCAATATGACATCATTTTTTGCCGCAACTTACTAATTTACATTGAACCGCTTGCCTGCCATCAAATACTTAATACACTCCATCGTTTGCTAGCACCAGAAGGACTATTGTTTGTCGGTGCTTCTGAAATGGGCAAGATACCGAGCGATCGCTTCTTATACCTGCGTCAGCCCTTTACGTTTGCCTACCGCAAGATGGATTCTGTGTCACTACGCCGCTGTACCACAAGATTAGAACGTCCAAAACACGAAACAGCTTTGCAGTCAGCGTTTTTAGCCTCTCAATCAGGTATCTTCTCAGCCGCCCGTTCCCCACAATTAACGATTGCTTCCACTGCAACACCACGATCGTCAATTCCATCAACCATCAACGCTGCTTCTCCATCCGAGTTTCAGAAGGCAAAAGCTTTTGCTGATGCGGGACATTTAGAGGCAGCGATTGATTGTTGCAAAGCTTATTTAGAACACCATTCTACCAATGCAGATGCCTATGCCTTGTTGGGCACTCTATATGAGGCTACTGCCCGCTATGAGCAGGGGGAACGCTCGTTTCAAAAAGCGCTTTACCTCCAACCCAAGCACGATGAAGCGTTGATGCATCTCGCGTTGTTAAAAGAATCTCGTGGAGATGCGATCGGGGCTGCACGATTACGACAGCGAATGCAAAAACTGCAATAGCTTTCCTCACCTCTTACAACCGCAAACAGGCGGACAACTCTAACCAGGCACCTAATTATGGTCAGCACGATCTTTAAGAATCAAACACTACAGGAACGGATTACGTCTGCTTTTCTGTTTATGGGCGGACTGGTGCTTGTCGTCGCCGCCGTTGGGTTGATCTCCACTTTCCACTTAAGCAACAGTATCAATGTATTAGCCAACAATAGCCTGCCAAGCTTGATGGGGTTATGGAAAGTCAATGAAGGGAAAACCCAGATTGAATCCTCTGAGCGGGCCTTGATGATTTCTGGGTTAACCGCTCAAGAACGGCAAGCTGAAATTATCCGTATGAAAGCAGCCTGGAATCAGATTGATAATGGCTTCAAACAATACGATACGGCACCCCGATCGCCTGAAGAAAACCGCGTTTACAAGCAGCTTTTAGACCAGTGGAATCGGTCAAAGACTGACCATGAAGCCTTTCTTCAATTAGATCAGCAATTTGAGGCTCTTGGTATCTTGCATCCCTCTGACCGCCTACTTGAGCTTCAGCGTCAGGGTAAGACAGATACTCCCGAATACGTCACGGTACGCAAAGCCTTTGAGCTGCTCGATCAACTACGCAATCGCATTAGAACCAGTCGGACTAACTTTGAAGCTGTCGCTACATCAATTGTAGAGGACTTGAAAATAAATGAGGATGTTGCTAATAACGCTGAAGCTGTGGCAAATCTAGCGGTGAAACGATCGTGGTTTTGGGCACTGGCAGCGATGGTGATTGGGCCACTGACCGCGATTGGGTTGGGGCGCTTTCTCAGTAAGGCGTTAACCCGTCGCATTCAAAAATCGGTGGTGCAAATTACCACCTCCGCAACCCAAATTGCCGCCTCTGGGAAAGAGCTAGAAGCCACCGTCGCAGAACAACTGGCTTCGACGAATGAAGTCACTGCCACCTCGCACCAAATTGCCGCCACCTCCAAAACGCTGGTGCAGACAATGGATCAGGTCGCCAACATGGCACAGGCAACCGCCCACGCCGCCAACGATAGCCAGGATGAACTGGGTGATATGGAAGGGGTTATGCGGCAATTGCTTGAAGCGACCACCTCCATTTCCTCCAAACTGGGTGTGATGAACAGCAAAGCAAACAATATCAATAATGTGGTTATCACCATCACAAAGGTTGCCGATCAAACCAGCATTTTGTCACTAAATGCAGCGATCGAAGCTGAAAAAGCCGGAGAATATGGGGCGGGTTTTGCCGTTGTTGCGCGTGAAATTCGACGCTTGGCAAACCAAACAGCGGTCGCCACGTTAGAAATTGAGCAAATTGTCAAAGATATGCAGTCTGCTGTCACCGTTGGCGTGATGGAAATGGATAAATTCAATAAATCCGTGACCGATAGTGTCGATCGTGTTAGCAAGATCAGTGACCAGATTGGTGATGTCATCAGTAAAGTGCAAAGCTTACCGCCTCGCTTTGAACAAGTGGGGCAAAGCATTGAAGAACAATCCGAAGGCGCACAACAAATCAGCGAAGCGATGGGACAACTCAGCCAAGCCTCTGAACAAACCGCCGATGCCTTGCGTGAAACTAACAACGCCCTGGATCAATTAGACGATGCCGCGCGAGGCTTACAGGCTGCTATTACGCGGAAGTAGAGTCACAGCGGTAGGAGTTTTGAGTTTTGAGTTCAGAAGTCAGAAGTCAGAAATCAGAAGTCAAAGTTTTGAGTTTTGAGTTGGTTTAGCGGTCAGCTTTTATCCTTTATCCCTCATCCTTTATTCCTCCCCCATGCCCTATCCATCCACGATCGTAGATTCCACACCCCCTCCCCCTTCCCTCAATGATTGTTGGAATCAAATTGGAGTGATGGGTAATCGCTCGTGCGATGAACTCAAAGCTGTGATTCACTGTCACGATTGCCCAGTATATGCAGCAGTGGGCGATAGCCTACTGGAGCGAGAACCTCCACCAGGTTATGTAGATGAGTGGATTCACATTCTGGCAGAAACCACGAATTCAGGCGCTGCTGATAGCAATGGGATGATCCTTCCGGTAGAGGAAACCATCTCAATCATGATCTTTCGCCTGGAAAATCAGAAACTCGCCCTGCCTGTGCGAATTTTGCAAGAAGTGACCCATCCCTGTGCGATTCAACCACTGCCCCATCGCAGTAATGATCTCTTTCTAGGACTCGTCAACATTCGGGGAGAAACGCTGCTGTGTGCCTCGCTCAGCCATTTACTTAATGTGGATTGCTTAAAGGAATCAGCGCTTCAGACCGACAGCAAGCGCATGATGGTTGCCGGAGTGCCAGAAGGGAAATGGGTCTTTCCAGTCGATGAAGTCTATGGCACCTATCGCTTTCATCACAATGAGCTACACGAGGCACCTGTTGTGATTACCAAGGCGGCTGAGTCATATACCCAGGGTATCATTCACTGGGATGGAGAAAAGGTCAACTATCTAGATTCTGAATTGCTGTTCTACACGCTCAATCACAAAATGTTGTAGGCAATAAAGTGACTATGAGCGCGTACTCCAAACTAGATTTATTTCGTCGTGAGGTGGATACCCAGGTTGCCATCCTGAAGCAAAGTTTGGCGATGCTTAAAACGCAGCCATCTGCGCTCGCAGAAATCGATCGCGCGGTGCGATCGGCTCACTCCCTATGGGGAACGGCTCGCCTCGTCGAGCAAGAAGCAGCGGCACATCTTGCTCACCACATGAAGGAGTGCTTTGCTGCTGCTGAGCAACAAACCATCACATTGGACGATGAGCATATTGATGTGTTGCTCCATTCAGGGGACTTGCTTCTCAGTCTCAGTCGTTCACCAGAAACCGAGATGGATCATTGGATGACAGAACATGCTTGGGATTTGGCAACAACGCAGAAAACGATGGGTTTGATCGCAGGTTTGGGGAATCAGCGGTCAGCAGTCAGCAGTCAGCAGTCAGCAGAGAAAAGCAATGGAGAAGATAGAAGAACGGAAGCCATAACTCAGGAAGCGGCTCATGATCTGCTGGTTGATCACGTGTTGAACTCCGATCTCAATGCTGCATCCGCTTCCACATCTACATTCGCGGCAGATGCTAATATGGATGACTCCATGATGGATCTCTTCCGGCTGGAAGTTGAAGCTCAAGTGGCAATTCTCAACGATGGCTTGCTGGCACTGGAAAGCAAGGAACATTCGGTGCAGGCGTTAGAAACGTTGATGCGGGCTGCCCATTCGATTAAAGGATCTGCCCGCATTTTGGCGTTGGAGTCTGTTGTGAAGCTGGCGCACGTGATGGAAGACTGTTTTGTCGCGGCTCAACAAAAGACGCTTGTGTTGAATTCCGATCGTGTGGATGTGTTGCTGCAAGGGGCGGATTTGCTGCAAGGCATCAGTCAGTTAAGTCATGCAGAGATCCCGCACTGGTTAGCGCATCAAGAAACTGCGTTTAGCCACACGCGGTCACGCCTCGCCAACATCCTGAACCCTGGTGCGGCACGTTCCGTTGTATCATCGCCTCCGCAGCCTTTAGCGTCCACCTCGATCGCACCAGCACCTGAATCCATCTCGACAGTATCGATTAATCAGAATGGAATCGCTCCAGCAGATCATCTGCCATCAGAACGATCGGAGGCTGGTGCAGAACCAGTACCTGCTCAAGATCGCGTGGTGCGGGTCAGTGCCGAAAATCTGAATCGCATTATGGGTTTAGCAGGTGAATCACTGATTGAAGCGAACTGGCTGCAACCCCATGCCGATTCCATGATGTCGTTAAAGTGGCGCTTGGTAAACCTCTCACGAACGCTGGAGCAGTTGCAGGATACCCTCGATCGTGAGACATTTTCTCAGGATAGCAGGGACTTTTTAGACCAGGCACGTCAAAAAGAACAAGAGTGTCTTGGCTTTTTGAGCGATCGCCTGAACGAGTTAGAACTTTATGCCCAACGCACGGCAAACCTATCCGATCGGCTCTACCGGGAAGTGATCACATCCCACATGCGCCCGTTTGCTGATGGGGTACAGGGCTTTCCACGCATGATTCGCGATCTGGCACGGAAGTTGAATAAGCAGGTGCGGTTGGAGATCTCAGGCAAAGCCACTCCCGTCGATCGAGACATTCTCAAAAAGCTGGAGGCCCCGCTGACCCACATTTTGCGTAACGCCACTGATCATGGGATTGAGAGCACCGAAGAGCGTCTTGCTGCTGCTAAGCCTGCTGAAGGCACCATTCGCTTAGAAGCCTTTCATCGGGGTGGCATGTTAGCGATTACCATCACAGATGATGGATGCGGCATTCATCCTGAATGGCTACGTCAAAAAGTGCTTAGCAAGAAGCTAGCAACGCCAGAAATGGTGGCGCAGATGAAAGAGGCTGAACTGCTAGAGTTCATTTTTCTGCCTGGGTTTTCTACCGCGAAGCAGGTTACAGAAATCTCAGGACGCGGGGTTGGGCTGGATATTGCCAAAAGTATGGCGCAAGATGTGGGAGGCACGGTGCGCGCAGTTTCCCAGGTTGGGAAGGGAACGAGCTTCTATTTCCAACTACCATTGACCCTATCAGTCGTGCGTACTTTGCTCGTTGAGCTTTCGGGAAACCCATATGCTGTTCCTTTAGCCCGCATTGATCATGTGTTGACGATCGTTCGCTCAGAGATTTCAGATGTGGAAAATCGTCAATATTTCACTATGAACCAGCAGACGATCGGGTTGATTCCGGCCTATCAAGTCCTGGAGCTACCAGAACCAACAGTACAGGCTGAAGCCCTATCCATCGTGGTCATTAGTGATCAAGCCAATGCTTACGGGTTAGTGGTCGATCGCTTTTTGGGTGAGCGCGATTTAGTGGTCAGACCGCTTGATCCTCGATTGGGTAAAGTGCCGGACATCAGTGCGACATCTCTGCTGGCAGATGGAACACCCGTGTTGATTGTGGATGTGTCAGATATGGTGCGATCGATGGATGCGTTGCTCAGCAATAAAACTCTGGCAAAAGTTGGTGTCACTCCAATGAAGCCAAACCAGGATCAGCGCAAGAAAATTCTGGTTGTGGATGATTCCATTACCATTCGTGAAATGGAACGAAGAATCCTGGAGAATCGAGGCTATAAGGTTGATATTGCGGTTAATGGAGCCGATGGCTGGAGTGCCGCTCGCACCAATCATTACGATCTGGTCATTAGCGATGTGGATATGCCCAAGATGAATGGTATTGAACTGATCCGTCAGATGAAAGGGCACGCGCGTTTACAGTCTGTGCCCATTATGATTGTGTCTTACCGCGATCGTGAAGAAGACCGACTGCAAGGACTTGAAGCGGGAGCCGACTACTATCTAACCAAAAGCAGCTTTCAAGATGACACGTTTGTTGAGGCAGTCGTGGATTTAATTGGGCAGTGACATGAAAATCGCGATCGTCAACGACTTAGCCATTGCTGTTGCGGCCTTACGGCGAGTAGTGCAAACAGTCCCCGATTATGACATCATCTGGACAGCCAAAGATGGGTTAGAAGCCGTCACTCGCTGCGCCCAAGAGACACCCGATCTGATTTTGATGGATTTGTTGATGCCCGTGATGGATGGGGTTGAAGCTACCCGCCAAATCATGCAAAAGTCGCCCTGTAGTATTTTAGTGGTGACATCCAGCACCGAAAAGCACGTCAGTCGTGTGTATGAAGCCATGTGTCACGGTGCTCTGGATGCGGTGAATACGCCTATTCTCAACGCGGCTGATAGCACTCAATCCGCGAAAGCACTCCTTGCTAAAATTGCCACTCTTCGCAAGTTAATTAGGCCCGTCACGCCAACCAGTAGACCGATTTCATCAACGCTTGTTCCATCAAAGTCAACTGCCTTTGAGCGATCGAGTCCTCGCTTCTCTACCCCTCCCATCATTGCCATTGGGTCTTCTACAGGTGGCCCCAAAATGCTGGCAACGGTATTGTCGAAATTGCCTGTGGGATGCAAGGCCGCGATCGTCGTCGTGCAGCATGTGGATGTTCAGTTTGCCGCAGGGCTGGTTTCCTGGCTAGACCAGCAAATTAGTCTGCCTGTCCGGGTGGCAAAAGCGGGTGAACCTCTGGAAGCAGGTACGGTGCTGGTTGCAGGTACTAACGATCATTTGTATATCAAGCCCGATCTCACATTGGGCTATATCAGAGACCCGATCGACTATCCCTATCGCCCCTCAGTAGATGTCCTTTTCAAAAGTTTGGCCGATCGCACCACGCAACGAGGCACGGCTGTGCTGCTCACAGGAATGGGGCGTGATGGCGCAGAGGGACTGTTGGCGCTACGATCGTGCGGCTGGCACACCATTGCTCAGGATAAAGCAAGTTGTGTGGTCTACGGTATGCCAAAAGCGGCTGTGGAATTGAATGCAGCCATAGCAGTATTGCCTCCAGAGGCGATCGCCACAGCTTTGTTACAAACGCTCAAACCCGCCCGTTAATCGTTATTCCATCTCTATCCCATCACTCCCACACTCCCACGCTCCCACACTCTTCATGGACGAACACATTACAGTTCTACTGATTGATGATCAATCCATCATTGCAGAAGCCATTCGGCGCATGCTGTCTTCTGAAATCGACATTGCCTTTCACTATTGTAGTGACCCAACTCATGCGCTGAAAGCGGCTGCAAACTGCCAGCCTACCGTCATTCTGCAAGATTTAGTCATGCCGCAGATGGATGGATTGCTGCTGGTGGAATTTTTGCGTTCCCAAGATGTGTCCACATGCCACACACCCTTGATTGTGCTATCCAGCAAAGAAGATCCGGTGATTAAGGCCAAAGCCTTTGCCTTAGGCGCAAATGATTATCTGGTCAAGCTACCGGATGCCAGAGAACTCATCGCACGCATTCGGTATCACTCCAAAGCGTATGTAAACTTCCTGAAGCGGCAAGAAGCAGAAGCCCTCTTCAAGGCAGAAATTCTACGGCAGGCTGCCTATATTGAGCAGGTGGGGAAGGTGACAACAGCGGCCTCAGATGTAGAGCGTGATGCGTTTCAACCGGATAAGTTGATTGAAGTGGCCGATCGCAGCGATGAGTTGGGACAACTGGCGCGGGTGTTTACCAACATGGTGAGAACCGTCAAAGCGCGTGAACAAGAAATGCTGGAGGCAAATCAACAGCTTGAGGAGCTTCTCACCGCTTACGAGCGCTTTGTTCCTAACGATTACCTCCGCTTTCTCCGCAAAAAAAGCATTACTGATGTGCAGTTAGGCGATCATGTCAGCAAAGTCATGGGTGTCATGTTCTCTGATATTCGCTCCTTCACCACCCTGTCTGAAAGCATGACGGCAAAAGAGAATTTTGCTTTTGTGAATTCCTATCTCAGTCAGGTTAGCCCTGAAATCCGTAACCATCATGGCTTAATTGTGAAATTCCTGGGTGATGGCATGATGGCTGTTTTTCCAGAAGGTGCTGATGATGGTTTGGCAGCCGGAGTCGCAACCCTTAAAGCCGTCGATCGCTTCAACGAAGCACGGCAATCATCTGCTGCTCAACCCATTCGAGTGGGCATTGGCATTCATTTAGGCCAAATGATGCTGGGCATGGTCGGCGAAGCAAACCGAATGCAGGGCGACGCCTTTTCCGATGCCATTAATCTCACAGCACGGCTGGAAGGCTTAACGAAATTCTATGGCGTATCGTTGCTGATCTCTGGACAGGTCTTAGACCATCTCAGTCACCCTGAAAAATACCAGATTCGCTTTCTAGACCGGGCGATCGTCAAAGGCCGCAGTGAACCGATCGCGGTCTACGAAATTTTGGATGGCGAATGTGAAGCCGTGCGATCGCTCAAACTTCAGACTCAATCAGATTTTGAACAGGGAATAGAGCACTACCGCACGGGCGATTTAGCTAGCGCAAGAAAGTCCTTTAAGAACGTGATTACCGCCCACCCTAGGGATAAAACCGCCCAACACTACCTTGAACGAGTGGAGATTTTGCGCGATCGAGGCATTCCTGATCATTGGAATGGGATATGGACATTCAGTGAAAAGTGACCGCGAAGAAGGGGTATAGAAACGCTTTAGAAGGTGCTCACTCTCATTCATGAGCCGTCGTTGCACCCAGGTATAGTTCGCCAACTTTGGGATTGTTCAATAAATCAATGCCGCGTCCCTCAAAGCGATCGCGTCCGGCTTCAAGCACATACCCTCGATCGGCCATTTCCAGTGCTTTACGGGCATTCTGCTCCACTAGGACGATCGCCATCCCGCTCTGGTTAATGCGCTTTACTTGTTCAAGCACCGTGTTGACCAGAATCGGTGATAGTGCAGCGGAGGGTTCATCGAGCAAAAGCAAGCTTGGTTTGAGCATCAACGCTTTACCCATCGCCAGCATTTGGCGCTCCCCTCCCGAAAGGGTTCCTGCTCGTTGCTTACGCCGATTTGCTAGCGCTGGAAACGTGGCAAAAATTTCCTCCTTGAGCGGTTGCAGCGGCACATGG
This sequence comes from Stenomitos rutilans, assembly GCF_059505485.1. Taxonomy (NCBI): domain Bacteria; kingdom Bacillati; phylum Cyanobacteriota; class Cyanophyceae; order Leptolyngbyales; family Leptolyngbyaceae; genus Stenomitos; species Stenomitos rutilans. Next base: position 72,941 of record NZ_JCACKR010000173.1, on the reverse strand, counting down.
CGCACAAAAGCTCCCATTTCCAGGTTTTCTTCTACGGTGAGAGAGCGAAACACATTGGCAATCTGAGGAATATACCCCATGCCAAGCTGCACAATCTGGTCAGACTTCAGCCCTGCAATACTCTTGTCCTTAAAGACGATACTGCCCGTATGCGGAGTTAGCAGACCAAAGATGGTTTTCGCCAACGTCGATTTACCAGCACCGTTCGGCCCAATCACTGCCACCAACTCACCCGGATGAATTTTGAAATTAACCCCCTGCAAGATATCCAGGTCTTTGATGTACCCGGCGCAGACGTTTTGAACTTCAAGGAGAGGAGAAGAGTCAGGCATGGGAAGGGGGAGGAAAGGCAGAGGGCAGAGGGCAGAAGGGGCAGGGGAAGCAGAGGGAGCCAGGGAAGCTGAGGAGGCAGGGGGGCAATTCAAAATTCAAAACTCAAACCTTCTACGCTGACGGCTGACCGCTGACGGCTGACCGCTCAATTAGCGCCAATCTTCGATCCCTACTTTGGCGTTTCTTGTAAGTCGGGTTGTTCTTCAGGCACGATCGCACCTTCTACGGGGCAAACCTGTAAGCAAATGCCGCAGTCGATGCAGGTAGCGAAATCAATCCAGTACCAGTCCGTACCCTTTGCATTTTTGGCAGGACCGGGATGGATGCAAGCAACGGGGCAAGCATCCACACAGTCAGCAACGCCCTCACAGGTATTCGTAACGATTGTATGCGACACAGTGTTTTCTCTAAGGTTGTTGGTTGTAAAGCCCTAAAGCCTTGCAGGCATACAAGAAAGGGCATATCAGAAAAGTGGTTGGTTGTTAGAAAGGAGTGAGGCTAACAGCTAACCAACAATTAACTACTCTATGATCACGGGTTCACAGTTTCAACTGTGGCGTTGCCATCAGGCTTTACCCAAGCGATTTGGGTAATGCGGCGATGTTGCGCGTAACGGTGAGCGTCTTCTGTAGAACGGGTTGCCAGGTCAAGCTCAACCCTGACGGCATCGGCATTGCGTAGGGTTTGAGCATATACAAGCGCCGCTGCATACGCCTGATGGCTTTCTGGCACCACAAGCCAATCACTACTGGGCGTCTGCTGGGGCAGTTGACCTGTAGGTAGCAACACCTGGTGCAAATGCTCAAGCTGGAGAGCAAAGCCAATGCCGGGATAGGTTTGCCCTTCAGGATGGTACAACCCCAAAAGTTGGTCGTAGCGTCCGCCCTGCCCCAACACGTGCTGTCCGGCTTCACTGGTATTGACTACTTCAAAGACAACCCCTGTGTAGTAGTCGAGGGTGCGGATGAGGCTGAGGTCGAGGATGAGGGAGTGGGGAGTGGGGAGTGGGGAGTGGGGAGTGGGACGTGAAGGTAGGCGATCGCTTTCTTCCAACAGGTCAACCAGCGACTTCAGGTTCGTTAAGGCACGTTGCTGAGCCGGATCGAGATCCAGAGTGGCGATCCGTTGTAGTACATCGGCGGGACGGCCTCGCAAGTCAAGCAGCAGGAGCGCTCGTTCACGCAAGGCTGCCGACATGGGCATGGTTTCTAACGCCATACGATCGAGCTTGGCAATGGCTTTGCGTACTTTGTCTCGCAAGGGCGACGGGAAGACGGAGAGGAGCGATCGCGTGAGTCCGGCTTCTCCTAAAATAATCGACCACTGCTGCAACCCCAGACTATGGAGACAGTCCACTACAAGTAGCAACACTTCGGCATCGGCAAGCAACCCGCCCGTGCCTAAGAGTTCTACACCTGCCTGATAAAACTCCTGCTGACGGCTGTAGCTGCTTTCCTGCGCGCGCTGAAAGATGTTGGCGTTGTAGTACAGGCGCAACGGGTGCGTAGAGCCTGCCATACGAGTTGCTGCTGTACGGGCGATCGAAGCCGTTAATTCGGGGCGTAAACCCAACTGCTCATCGTCTGAGTCCTGAAGCTGGATGACAGTCGATCGCTGAATTGCCCCCCCGGCCATTAGCGTATCCAGTCGCTCCAAGGTTGACGTGATGATACGGTGGTAGCCCCAGCGATGAAAGACTTGCTGGAGGCGATCTTCAATCCAGCGTTTTTGAGTCACGTCCAAGGGCAGCAGATCTCTCGCTCCCGCTGGTGGTTGGTACACCATTATTTCTTCTTCCCGCCAAAAAGACCAAAAAGACCACCACCCGCTTTGTCGTCTGGTTTCTTACCTGAAGTCTCTTTTGGTGCTCCTGGTTTTGCGGTGGAGCCTGTGGTCTTACTAGCAGGCTTTTGTGCTTGTTCCAGGCGTTGTATCCCTTCGTGTGCCATTGTGTCTTGTGGGTTAAGCTGCAAAGCTTTGTTGAAGTGAATCTTTGCCATTGTCCCTTGATTTTGCTTCAGGTAGATCATTCCCATCAAGCTATGGCAACGACTGTTGTTTGGATCAGCTTGCAGAGCCTCTCGCAGTTCCAAAATGGCCTGAGCAAAGTTGTTCTTGGCAACAAATCCTTCGGCACGTCGGTAATATTGGTCAGCCTGAGATTCTCGGACTGGTGGCGGAGCGGCTACCGGAGCTTGCGATCGCGCAGTGGGCGGCATAGCTTCTGAACTCTGGGGGGGCGAGGATTTTTTCTCGCCCGTTTGGAGTTCACCCTTGGCTTCCTTCCGCATTAAGTAAACCAGGTTCAATTCGCTGATTTGCGCCGTTAGTTCCAGCGTTTGATCGAGCAGTTCGTATTGCTGCGCTGCCAAATCTTTGAGCGAATTGATATAGAAATGGTCAGGGTTAGTCGAGGTAGAAAGCTGCTTCGCTAGGGGGCCGAGTACAAGTTCGCCTTGCTGTCGCAACGCTTGTTGTCCCTTCAGCTTCAGCACGATCATATATTCACTACGATCGCGCTCCTGCGACAGCTTCTCCCAGGCAGGATTGACGAGCTTTGACAAGAGATCGCTTGCCTGTAGCCGAGACGCCTCTGTCTCAGACGACGCACTATCTGGATGAAGCCGACGGGCGATTTTAAGATACCGCTTGCGGATGTCCTTGATTTCAGCATCCACTGGCACTCCCAGAATGGCGTGATGATCGATGAAGTCTAAAAGAAACAGCCCACGAGCGATTTGGAAAGACATGGTGCAACTAATTGCCTGTCGATGAAATTCCTTCTAGTGTAATAGCTGAAAGCGAGTGTAGCTTATCAAAAATTAAGAACTGATCGCTTTATCTCCGCTTCATCAGAGAGTTCTGCGTTCGGGATGTCAGAAGCCAGGAGTCAGCTTTTACCTTTAGCCCACTCCCTACTTCCAACTCGATAGCGGCGGCACGGTTCGCAGCGCTTCGCTTAACTGAGGATGCAGTGGCCCATTGGTTGCCAAGATGCGGCCCGATCGAATGTCCATTGGGCTGTGATCGTAGGCCGTCACCATTCCCCCGGCTTCTTCAACCAGCACAATGCCAGCAGCAATATCCCAGGGTGAGAGTCCGCGTTCCCAATAGCCATCAAAGCGACCACACGCCACGTAGGCCAAGTCCAAGGCAGCAGAACCGCTACGGCGAACCCCTTGAGTCAAGTGCGTGAGGTGGCAAAATTCAGCATAGTTATTGTCGATTGTTTGGCGACGATCGTAGGCAAAGCCCGTCACCAACAAACTTTTTTCCAGCGACGCCGCTTTGGAGACCTGGATTGCTCGTCGATTGCAGGTTGCTCCCAGCCCTTTAGCCGCCCGAAAGAGTTCCTGGCGAGACGGGTCAAAAATTGCGCCTACTTGCGGCACCCCATCGATCAATAAGCCTACCGAAACGGCTGAAGCAGGGTACTGGTGAGCGTAGTTGGTTGTACCGTCTAAGGGATCGATCGCCCACAGACAGGAACTCTCCTGGTTTCCCAACTGCCCCGACTCTTCCGTCAAAATATTGTGATCGGGCACATGGCGATGCAACACCTGCAAAATGATAGCTTCGGCAGCTTTATCGGCCTCGGTCACCAAATCGCCAGGGCGACCTTTTTCCTCGATCGCTTCCAGGTTGCCCCAGTAGGTTTGCAAAACGGTTCCGGCTGCCAGAACAGCTTCTGTCGCAACATCAAGAAAAATTTGGAGTTGGCTGAAAGCAGCAGTCATAGGGCAAATAACGTGATCAATGGACACTATAGCGACTCCTACGCACAAGCGATACTGCGAATGAGAAGTTAGAAGTCAGAAGTCAGCTAACCCTAAGGATCGTGGATTTAATAAAACCGAATATTTGCGTAGGATGTGTTAGCACCGCGTAACGCATCGTCTCCGAGGCTGGTGATGCGTTACGGCTAGCGCCTAGCACGTCCTACAAAAGCCGATTTTATTTAATTCTCACTCCTAAGGGAAGCAAGCTACAGCGGTCAACTTTATCCTTCATCCCTCATCCCTCATCCCTCCGCGCGAGAAAACACATACCCCTTGCCCCGAATCGTCACGATCGACTCCGTTGATTCAGAGCCATCCGGCAACACTTGCAGCTTTTCTCGTAAGCGCGAAATGTGGACATCCACAATGCGGACATCACCTAACCCTGGCTGGTTATAGCCCCACACCTTTTCTAGGATTTCCAGCCGAGAAATGCAGTTACCCGCCTGACTCACCAGCAGCTTCAGCACGTTAAACTCCATATCGGTCAGCCGAATCAAAACATTGTTTTTGTAGACTTTGCGCGTGTGCGGTTCGAGGCGCAGCGAACCAACCTCCAGCACTCCGTCGATCGTCCCCTCCTCGCTCGGTTTATCGATTCGACGTAGAATACAGCGAATGCGGGATTCTAATTCCTTCGGTGAAAACGGCTTCACCATATAGTCATCGGCACCCGCTTCCAGACCCGTGATGCGATCGGCGACATTTGCCAGAGCCGTCAAGAGAATAATGGGCACAGCAGACTCTTTGCGTAACGTGCGGCAAACCCCATATCCATCCATTACAGGCATCATGACATCTAAGACGATGAGATCGGGAGCCTGCTGACGAAAGCTGGTGAGCGCTTCTGCGCCGTCAACGGCTGTTGAAACGGTATAGCCCACCATAGACAGGCGAGTTGCCAAAATCCGACGAATATTCGCGTCATCATCCACAACCAGAATGGTTTGCTTAGGACGCTCTAAGCGATTCAACATTTGGGTCACAGCGAATGGTCAAACTTTAAAGTGAGCAAACAAAAGACCGCCGCAATCTTACATAGCTTCGGTCTGTCAGGAGCCAGTCAAGCCCTTACTGGTGAAGCGATCGCCCCAGGTACAACCAGCGAATCGAACTGATGTTGTCCACTGAAGCTTCAAGTTGCCTCCAGTTCACCTTACTTCACGTGGTGTTCTTCCAGAGGCTTCCACTTGAGAGAGCAGCGAGCGCCTACCCACAGTCATCTCTTTAACAGTCATCTCTTTAAGTATGACGGATCTCTCAGCAAGATCACCAAGGAAACAACCATGAGGAGTGAGTTTTGAGGCAAAGACATCACGCTGGCCCCCTTGCACTCCTCCATTAGACAGAAGCAACGAAGCTAGCGATCCCTGTCGCTTGCAGCGCGATCGCCCAGGTAACATCAACCAGCACATGCACATCACAAACCTTGGGATTAGAAAAAAGACTACCGTCTAAGTGAAAGAAACCCTCTACAATAATTGGGATTTTAGCCCTCGACCCTGGATCACCACCATGCCACGTCGCAACGACCTCCACAAAATCCTTCTGATTGGCTCTGGGCCGATTGTGATCGGGCAAGCCTGCGAGTTTGATTATTCGGGCACACAAGCGTGTAAAGCCCTGCGGGACGAAGGCTACGAAGTCGTTCTGGTCAACTCCAATCCAGCGACGATCATGACTGACCCGGAGACCGCTGATCGCACCTACGTTGAGCCACTCACCCCTGAAATTGTTGCCAAGATCATTGAAAAAGAACGGCCTGATGCTTTATTGCCAACAATGGGTGGACAGACAGCGTTAAATCTAGCAGTGTCACTGGCAAAAAACGGCACGTTGGAAAAATATGGTGTGGAGTTGATTGGGGCAAAATTGCCCGCGATCGAAATGGCAGAAGATCGCAAGCTCTTTAAAGAAGCGATGGCGCGCATTGGCGTCGGAGTTTGTCCCTCTGGCTTGGCTACAACGCTGGATGAAGCGCGACAAATTGGGCACGAAATCGGCAGCTATCCGTTGATTATTCGCCCTGCTTTCACTATGGGCGGCTCTGGTGGCGGTATTGCCTACAATCAGGAAGAATTTGAAGCCATTTCTCAGTCGGGCCTGGATGCCAGTCCGGTATCGCAGATCTTGATTGAAAAGTCGCTGCTGGGCTGGAAGGAGTATGAGCTCGAAGTCATGCGCGACCTGGCAGACAACGTGGTCATTATCTGTTCGATCGAAAACCTTGACCCAATGGGCGTACACACAGGAGACTCCATTACCGTCGCACCTGCCCAAACCCTGACAGATAAAGAATATCAGCGCTTGCGGGATGCCTCAATCAAGATCATCCGCGAAATTGGCGTAGAAACAGGTGGCTCTAACATTCAGTTTTCCGTCAATCCCGATAATGGCGACGTGGTGGTCATTGAGATGAACCCCCGTGTGTCGCGCAGTTCGGCGCTGGCATCCAAAGCAACGGGCTTCCCGATCGCCAAAATGGCAGCCAAACTTGCAGTGGGCTACACGCTAGACGAGATTCCCAATGACATTACAAAGAAAACGCCTGCCAGCTTCGAGCCGACGATCGACTACGTTGTGACCAAAATTCCCCGCTTTGCCTTTGAGAAATTCCCTGGTTCTACGCCGACGCTCACCACCCAGATGAAATCGGTGGGCGAAGCAATGGCGATCGGGCGCACCTTTCAAGAGTCGTTCCAGAAAGCGTTGCGCTCAATGGAGACTGGACGTGCAGGCTGGGGGTGCGATCGCAACGAGAAAGTGCCTAGCTTGGAGCAAATTCGCGCTGGCTTGCGGACTCCCAATCCAGAACGGATCTTTACCATCCACCATGCGTTTCAAATGGGCATGACGGTGGACGAAGTGTACGAACTCACCGCGATCGATCCCTGGTTCCTCGATAAGCTGTACGACCTGCTAGAAACCGAAAAGATTCTCAAGCGCACGGCTCTCAAGAGTCTGACCAAAGAGCAATTGCTGGCGATTAAACGACAGGGGTTCAGCGATCGTCAAATTGCGTTCGCCACAAAGATGACTGAAGACGACGTGCGTACCTATCGCCAAACGCTCGGCGTGATCCCAGTTTACAAAACCGTCGATACCTGCGCGGCAGAATTTGAGGCGCTGACTCCCTACTACTACTCCACCTACGAAGAGGGTGAAACCGAAATCCTGCCGTCTGAAAAACGCAAGGTGATGATTCTGGGTGGAGGTCCCAACCGGATTGGTCAAGGCATCGAGTTTGACTACTGCTGCTGTCATACCTCCTTTGCCCTACGAGCGGATGGTTTCGAGACGATCATGGTCAACTCCAACCCCGAAACCGTTTCGACCGACTACGACACCAGCGATCGCCTCTACTTTGAACCCTTGACTAAAGAAGATGTCCTTAACATCATCGAAGCCGAAAACCCAGAAGGGGTGATCATTCAGTTTGGTGGACAAACCCCGCTAAAACTCGCCGTTCCCTTGCAGAAATATCTCAGCAGCGACCAATGCACCGTTGACACCAAGATCTGGGGCACCTCTCCAGACGCGATCGACACGGCTGAAGACCGGGAGCGCTTTGAGAAAATTCTGCGCGAACTCGACATTAAGCAACCTGCCAACGGTCTTGCCCGTAGCTACGGTGAATCGTTAGAAGTCTCCCGCCGCATCAACTATCCCGTTGTGGTGCGTCCCAGCTACGTGCTTGGCGGACGCGGCATGGAGATCGTCTACTCGGATGCCGAACTGGAACGATATATGACCTACGCGGTGCTGGTTGAACCTGATCACCCTATTCTGATTGACAAGTATCTGGAAAACGCGGTGGAAGTAGATGTAGATGCGATCGCGGATCAAACGGGGCATGTCGTCATCGGCGGCATTATGGAACATATCGAAGAGGCTGGTATTCATTCTGGTGACTCTGCCTGCTCCCTACCATCAGTTTTCCTCAGTGAAGCAGTCCTTGACCAGATTCGGGCGTGGACGGTTGAACTGGCAAAAGCCCTCAAAGTTGTGGGGCTGATGAATATCCAGTATGCAGTGCAGGGTGAACAGGTGTACATTTTGGAAGCCAACCCCCGTGCCTCGCGTACTGTGCCCTTTGTCTCGAAGGCGATCGGCGTACCGCTGGCAAAAATGGCGGCTCGTGTGATGTCTGGTAAAACGCTTGCAGATCTCGGCTACACGCAAGAAGTGATTCCCAAGCATATTGCCGTCAAAGAAGCTGTCCTACCCTTTGAGAAATTCCCTGGCACCGACACCATTCTCGGCCCCGAAATGCGCTCAACGGGCGAAGTGATGGGCATTGACGACAATTTTGGCACCGCGTTTGCGAAAGCCGAACTGGGCGCAGGTCAACGCCTACCGCTGAAAGGCACGGTATTTGTCTCAATGCGCGATCGTGAAAAAGCGGCTGTTGTCCCAGTGGTTAAAGAGTTTCTGGAACTGGGTTTTCATGTGGTTTCGACCGAAGGCACCCGCAAAGCGCTGCGTGAACAGGGCGTAGAGGTTGAACTGGTGCTAAAGCTACACGAAGGCCGCCCCAACATTATGGACGCGATCAAAAATGAGAAGATTCAACTCATTATTAATACACCCTCTGGTGAGGAAGCCAAAGCTGATGGTCGCCTGATTCGTCGCACTGCGCTATCATATAAGATCCCGATCGTGACGACGATCGCGGGTGCTCAAGCAACCACCGCTGCCATTCGATCGCTCCAGTCTCAGACGCTTTCAGTAAAAGCATTGCAGGACTACATTCATTAGTAGGACTTACGCAAAAGCGATCATCTTTCGCCCTCTAGCCCCCAATGCTGGGGGAACCGAGCCAATTAAAGCCCTCAGCATTGGGGGTTTGGGGGCAAATGCGTAAGTCCTAATTGCTTATCAGCCATTATCTCATCAAGGAGCAAATGCCTTCTCGCCTGAAACGTTGTTGCCAATTATGGCAATCGGGTTAGGTATAAAGCAGTCTACCTGGTGCATACCCGTGCTGTTGGTCATTAGCAATCTCACCATGCTCTAAGAAAGCTGATGCTTCTTAACAAAAAGGTTCTTAAGACAAGCTGAATATTTGTACTGCTTTGGTTTTTACTGGGGCATTTTGTTTTATGGGATGCATTTGTAGAGCTTAATCCTGAGTAGTCTTATCTAAACTCAAACCGTATATCGTTCGTCGTCCCTATATCTTTATGCCTTAGAAAATCCTTCGCTAGGTATATACGTCCCCTCTCAGGAATGTTACATTTGTTCATATGCTATATCAGCAATCGTGATTCAAGTTGGCAATGCGGGTTTTCTGCTCTTTGACAGCACCTCGAACGTCACTACCCTTCTTTCACATTCCACTGTCGCTGCTGTATGACGCCTTGTGTGGCCTGACGTTGCTTCTAGCTTGGTGACCAAGACTTGCGGATGGAAGTTGCGGGTTCATTGCTTAGATATTTCAGCTCAAAGGTATCGTTTCAGTTTCGTCGAAAGCTCTCTCTGGCTGCTGATCCCAGCCTTCTATTCACTGTCACTACCTCAACAGCGCTATGAAGACCGCTCAAACCTCAACTGATTTAGTACGCGCTTACTTAAGAGAAATTGGTCGTGTGCCTCTGCTGACCCATGAGCAAGAAATTCTCTATGGCAAACAAGTGCAAAGGCTAGCCGTAGTGTACGATGCCAAAGAACTGCTTTTTGAGCAGTTGGGACACGATCCAGCGCTGGCGATCTTGGCACAGAAGGTTGACCTCTCCGTGCCGGAATTACAGCAGGCGATCGCCGAGGGCGAAAATGCGAAGCGCAAAATGGTGGAAGCAAACCTGCGTTTAGTCGTTTCGGTTGCCAAGAAGTACACCAAGCGCAATGTCGATCTGCTGGACTTGATTCAGGAAGGTACGATCGGGATGCAGCGCGGGGTAGAAAAGTTTGATCCCACTAAGGGCTATCGGTTCTCAACTTATGCCTATTGGTGGATTCGTCAGGCCATTACCCGTGCGATCGCCGAAAAGGGCCGCACCATTCGGTTGCCCATCCATATCACTGAAAAGCTTAACAAGATCAAGAAAGCCCAGCGGCAACTCTCTCAGCAACTCGGACGTGCTGCCACTGCTTCTGAACTGGCGAGCGAATTGGAGCTAACCCCGCGACAGGTTCGCGAATATCTAGAGCGATCGCGCCAGCCGCTTTCTCTAGATCTGCGCGTCGGCGACAACCAGGATACCGAACTAGGTGAACTGCTAGAAGATACGGGCGCTTCGCCAGAAGATTTCGCCTTACAGTCTTCTCTACGTGCTGACTTAGAACGCTTGATGTCAGATCTCACGCCCCAGCAGCGTGAAGTGCTGGCGCTGCGGTTTGGCTTGGAAGACGGTCAAGCCTTGACCCTGGCAAAAATTGGTGATCGCCTCAATATTAGCCGCGAACGGGTGCGCCAGATCGAACGCGAAGCCCTAACAAAGTTGCGGAAACGCAAGGCTGCGATCGGCGAGTATTTAGCGAGTTAGTTGTTAGTTGTTAGTTGTTGGACAAAAAGTTCTAACAACTAACAACTAAGTGCTCCATGTACGCCCATCCCCCACACATAGTTCGGTTCTACTCACTTCGGTTATCAGCAAGACGTTGATACATTTGTTGATATAAATCCACAGCAGTTTAGCTTGAGGTTCCTTAAGTGAACAACACGTCAGACCGGATGCCAGAGTTTCTCGGCGGTGCTGAGTCCAGCAATCAGTTTCTGAATTACGTCCAATCCTTGAGTCCAGAAGCCATCGCTCAACTTTCTCGCCCCGCTTCGTCGGATGTCTTTCAAGTGATGGAGCGGAATATTGTTGGCTTACTAGGGGCACTACCTCCTGATAGCTTTAACGTTATGGTTACGACCAGTCGCGAAGATTTGGGTCGTTTATTGGCTTCTGCCATGATGAGTGGCTACTTCTTGCACAACGCTGAGCAGCGGATGGCGTTTGAAACGTCTCTTGCAGCCACCACAGCAGATAGTTCTAGCTCAGAAGGTTAAGCCCCCTTAAGAGGGACGTGACGAGAGCGATCGCGCTTCAAGGTTGTCCTCTCTTCTGGTTGCGATACGTGATTGCGATACACTAAGGAGCCAGATCTGAAGCTCACGTATACCTACCTCTCCTGTCATGTCGCGTAAGTCCATTGACGATCGCACCGTTAAAGCCTCAAACCATTTCTTACAGCCTTCTTTGAAGCGGGCAGATGATTGTAGTCATCTGCCCGCTTCTGTGTTTGCCAGTCTTCAATACAACCTGTTGGTTTGGTATGGTCAATTTGGGCGCGTTTTGCCCTGGCGACAGAGCCGTGATCCTTATGCAATTTGGGTTTCGGAGATTATGCTTCAGCAAACTCAGGTAAAAACGGTGATGCCCTATTACCATCGCTGGCTGGACGTGTTTCCTACCGTGCAAACGCTGGCGATCGCAGAACAGCAAGCTGTACTCAAAGCCTGGGAAGGGCTTGGGTATTATGCTCGCGCTCGTAACCTGCATCGTGCCGCTCAAACCGTGATGTTGCTTTATAACGGAACTTTTCCTGATCGGCTGGTGGACGTGATGCAATTACCGGGCATTGGACGCACAACAGCAGGTGGCATTCTCAGCGCGGCTTTCAATCAGCCCTTAGCGATTTTGGATGGTAACGTGAAGCGGGTTTTAGCACGGTTAGTCGCGTTACACGTCTCGCCAAATCGCGCATTGCCCTACCTGTGGCAACTTTCAGAGACCCTTTTGGATCAGCAGCAACCGCGTGATTTTAATCAGGCCATCATGGATTTGGGCGCAACGGTGTGCACGCCTCATCAACCGTTATGTCCAGTTTGTCCGTGGAAAGAGCACTGTCAGGCTTACAATCAAGGCATTCAAGCAAAGCTGCCTATGTCTGAAACGCGTGCGCCTCTGCCCCACAAAACCATTGGGGTTGCTGTGATCTGGAATGACCAGAGACAAATTCTCATTGATCGCCGTCGCCAGGAAGGACTGCTCGGTGGCCTGTGGGAATTTCCGGGCGGCAAAGTTGAGGCAGGCGAAACGATCGAAGCCTGCATTCAACGCGAAATTCGAGAAGAGTTGGGAATTGAAATTGCCGTTGGCGATCGCCTCATAGTGGTTGACCATGCCTACAGCCATATTCGCGTCACTCTGCAGGTGCATCACTGCCGCTATGTTGCTGGTGAACCACAAGCGATCGAGTGTGATGAAGTGCGCTGGGTCACGCTCACCGAGCTTGAGCAATTTCCCTTTCCAAAAGCAAACGGGCAGATTATCGAGGCGCTGAAGCAGGAAGCAGGAAGAAAGGATGAAGGCTAAAGGCTAAGACTGTAGCTTGCTTCTGCGGAGCAGTAGGCTAAAGGCTGAATGCTGACGGCTAAATTTATCCCTCACCCCACTTCTTTCCCCCACTCTCCCTGCCTTTCTGCTGCCTGCATCACTCCACAGGCAAACCTCAATTGGTAGAATCGTAGGCTCTACGCGTGGCAAAGATCACACCTGATTGCATGTCAGTTGTCTGATTTGGGCTTTATATAGCTGTTGTCCTAAAGGTGAATATAGCTGTTGTCCTAAAGGTGAGGACATAGGGACCAAAGGGTGTGTGGGTTGCCCTTAACCAGGGATTCCACCCCTGCACACCGTCCTAACCAATCTGGCTATGGCTACGCCAGTCACTGGAGGCGGCACGATCGACTGCTTCAAAATCAAAGCTGTCAAGTGTAGAGGTTATCGTCTAGCGTTCTCTTCACGTCTATTCTCATTGGGAGCATCTATGTCCAGCGAAAAGATAGAGTCATCCAGCGAAAAGATAGGGTCGCCGTCGAAACATATTGTTCTGACCTCCCACCCTACCCGCTTTGGTCCCAAACCTCTCCCAATTCAGTGGGGAGCGGCAGATCCGCTTGTGCGGGGAGCGATCGTTGGCACTTTGACTAAGGCGGCTCATCGAAATGTGATTGGTAGTCACTCTGGGGCTTACGGCATCTACAGAGCGTTAGCGGTTGCAAGCGGTCAGCTTCAGTCTGACCACCGAGCAGACCTGACGAATACTTCTCCCGCAGCGCTCTTGGGGCCATACCCGGCCTGGTCAGATCCAGAGAAGATTGTGTCACTAGACCCCTTTGGTGCCCTGGTTGGAGAGGTCTATAAACCGCTCTATGATCAGGGATACGACATTCGCCCCACGATCGCTATCACAAAGGCGCACATCAACATGCCCGAACTTCAGGAGGCGGCGGCGAAAGGTCGCCTGAAGGTGGACGGCACGATTATGAAGGGCAATGGCGATCTGGTGGTGACGAAAGCCGCGATCGAACCTGTCTGGTATCTGCCGGGACTCGCTAAACGGCTGAGCGTGACAGAATCAACGCTACGACGAACGTTGTTTGAGCAAACAGGCGGCATGTTTCCGGAACTGGTTACACGTCCCGATCTCCATGTCTTTTTACCGCCGATCGGTGGCATGACGGTCTACATTGTGGGCGATGTGACGGCCATTACTGATCCCGATCGAGAACTTGCCGTGCGGATTCATGACGAGTGCAACGGCTCCGATGTCTTTGGCTCTGATATTTGTACCTGCCGCCCCTATCTAGTGCATGGCATTGAGGGTTGTGTGCAAACCGCGCAGGCAGGCGGAGCGGGTGTGATTGTCTACTTCCGTAAAGAAGGTCGTGCCTTGGGTGAAGTGACAAAGTTTTTGGTCTACAACGCCCGCAAACGTCAGGAAGGGGGCGATCGAGCGGATGCTTACTTTGCGCGGACAGAATGCGTGGCTGGTGTGCAGGATATGCGCTTTCAGGAACTCATGCCCGATGTCCTTCATTGGCTGGGCATCACACGCATCGATCGCCTGATTTCTATGAGCAATATGAAGTACAACGCGATTACCCATTCAGGCATTACAGTCGTCGAACGCGTACCCATCCCGGATGACATGATTCCAGCCGATGCTCAGGTGGAAATTGAGGCCAAGAAAGCGGCTGGTTACTATACCGAAGGTCAGGTACCAACGGAGGCCATTTTAGCCACGGTCAAAGGCCGCGATCTTAGCGATTAGTCGTTGACCTTTTGTAGGGATGTCCCACGTAACCTCCCTACAGAAAGACACAAAAGGTTGGAACCATTACCCACCTTTGGTTAACAACCTGCATTCGCCTAGCTCAATCTTTGGTTTATTCGACCGAAAACTGCTGTAATGCACAATCCTTGAGAAGGGAGCATGACCTTTAAACTACTCAATCCAGAGGACTCTGCCGCGATCGCCTACCTGCATTCTCCCCTTGCGATTCGAGAGCGCTGTGGGCAACTGTTCGATCTGGCGTGTGCCGATAAACTGCGGTACTTTCGTTGCGATCTCAGTCAATTGGATCGAGTCGCTGAATATGTGATCCAAATCACGCGTGAAAGCTACCCGGATTTGAACATTCCGTTTCATAGCCGTTGGCGACATTTTGAAGTTGGGGATTCCACACGGCTAACGTTGCTAGATGAAAAGCTGGCAGGGTTAACACCGCTAGCCAAAGCTCAGGCAAAGTTTGATTTGGCGATCGTGAGTGTGCTGTTGGATGCTGGCGCAGGGGATCGCTGGCAATACACCGAACCGGGAAGTGGGCAAGTCTGGCGACGATCGGAAGGTTTAGCGATCGCCAGTTTCCATGCGTTCTGTCAGGGAGTATTCTCCAGCGATGCCAACCAACCGTTGCAAGCAGACGCGATCGGGCTACAAACGTTGACTGAAGAGGCGTTAAGTGAAGCGTTTCAGGTCAGTGCCGAAAATCCACTAGTGGGTGTCCAGGGTCGGCTAAACCTGCTACAGCGCTTGGGCAAAGTACTTCAAGACAGCCCTGACGTCTTTGGTGTTCAAAATCCTCGTCCTGGGTGTTTAGTCAATTACTTACTGAGGCAGATCCGAGACGGGCAGTTAGAAGCCAGTGCTGTTCTTAGTGTCGTACTCTCTGGCTTAGGAGCAATCTGGCCTGGAAGGCTCACGATCGCAGACGTTAACTTGGGTGACGTTTGGGTGCATTCGGCACTACCAGACGATCAACCTTACTCGCAACTGGTGCCGTTTCACAAACTTTCCCAATGGTTGACTTACTCACTATTAGAGCCACTACAAGCATTAGGCACAGAAATCTCCTTAACTGAGGAGGAAATTGCTAGTGTTGTTAAAATAGAACCCCTTCAAGCCACTCTAGAGATCATCGGTTTAGATGCCCTTACAGGTTTGCCAGAATATCGTAATGGTGGTTTGTGTGTTGACTTAGGACTACTGCAAATCAAAGATCCGATCGTCTTACAACAAAAACATTTGTCCAGTGCCGAGGCGATCGTCGAGTGGCGTGCGTTAACCGTCATTTTGCTCGATCGTCTGGCTGAAACGATCCGACAGCAGCTTCACCTAACCGCAACCGATCTGCCTTTAGTCAAGATCCTTCAGGGCGGCACCTGGGCAGCAGGACGACAAATTGCCGCAGAATTGCGACCAAGCGGTAGGCCCCCGATTCAAATTGAAAGCGACGGGACTGTTTTTTAACTAAGACGTAATCATCACAGGCTCTTGATACAGTAAAGCGGTAAAGGTCACAGTGGAGCCTAGCCCTTCACCCATGCTGTAAAACCTTACATCGCCGCCCATCGCTTCCACCAGCTTCTGAGAGATGGCTAACCCCAGCCCAGTGCCCCCATACTGCCGCGTGCGTGAGCCGTCGATTTGGCTAAATGATTGAAACAGCCGATCTTGTTTATCCAGAGAAACGCCAATCCCGGTATCAGCAACACGCACCTTCACCATACCAGGAAGCTCCTGGTTCTGAAAGTTGATTTTCTTCTTAATCACTTCGATGCTGATCGTCACACCACCTTCATGGGTGAACTTAATGGCGTTGCCAACCAGGTTAAACATCACCTGCTTCAGCCGCAAATAATCACCGAATAAAATGATTTCGTCGTCAGTGGGTGGCTTTTGAATTTCAAAGCTCAGCTTCTTGAGATGCATCTGGCTATGGGCAAAGCGCTTCACATCATGCAGCAGCTCGCTTAAATTCACAGGATTCAGCTCAATTTGCAGCGTACCAGCTTCAATCTTGGCGATGTCTAGTACGTCTGTGATGATTTCTAGTAGGTGCAGGGCTGACCCATACGCTTCTTTAATAAACTCATACTGTTCTGCTGGATCGTCTGCCATGCCGTCCAGAATGAGCTTTAAAAAGCCAATCATGCCGTTGAGTGGAGTCCGCAGCTCGTGAGAGGTGTTTGCCAAAAACTCACTCTTGAGTCGAGAGGCTTCTTCTGCTTGCCGTCTAGCCTCCTCAAGTTCGCGGTGCTTCTGGATCAACCTGCCATTCGCCCGTTGCAGTTCTACTGTCAAGGTATTGCTCTCAGTAAAAAGAGATGCATGGGCGATCGCTGTCCCCACCTGATCCGCCATTTCCTGCATCAACTCAAGCTCAGCCTCCGTCCACACACGGGATCGATCGCACTGGTGCAGTACAATCAGTCCGTTCGGTTGATCCAGATAGCAGGTGGCGACCACCAGCGTTGATTGCTGCTGAAAGTTCGTGTCCAGTCCTTGTAGATCCGAACTACCTTGCGCAACGATGGGTTTCAGTGAGGCGATCGCCGCAGCTAACACCGGATGATCAGCCACCCAAAACTCCAAGTCCATCATTGAGGGAAAGGCTTCCTGGCAGTATTCTGCTACCACCTTGACTTTAGGGGTGCGCTGCTCGTGGACACGCTCATAGGGAAAAACAAGACAGCGACTGGTTCCCAGGGCTTTGCCTAAGCCCTGCACTGTCTGCTGCCAAATAGTGGGTAAATCCAGTGTGCGGCGAATATTCGAGGCAATCTGAGTCAGCAGTTTTTGATAGCGATCGGAACTCAGGGAAATCACCGGAAAATCACTAGACAATACATCCTCCAGAGGCATGGACTCTTCTAGTCCCGGTGCGGTTGCATCTACTGAGGCAAGAATTAAGCGCCCTGCGACCACAACATTTGTTGGCGATCGTTGTGGTACCAGAACAGGGCTCATCACCAAATCAAACAGCAGCGTTTGTTCTGCAACACGAAAGTAGCAGCAGAAATGCTCTGCAACAAGGCAACTCAGTACACGCTGAATGCGCTCTAGATAGGCAGTTACATCGACAGGACTAAAGACCTCGCTGATGCGACTACCAATTACCCGGTCTGGCACAACATCACATTGGGACGCTTGTTGCCAACGAAACGACAAATAGCGCCCTGCCCCATCTTGAAGAAAGACTAATTCATCCGTAAGTTCCGGCAACTGCTCTTTTGCCGCTGTGAATGCCAAACCTTCTGACGGGGGACGTTGAAAATCTGTAGGAGAGGTCATCAGAGCCAGAATGGGGTTTTAAGGAGCGCTCAAGGCAATCACGCAGGATAGATGCAATCAAATTCTGGGCGTTAGGATGTCTTAATGAAAGCGATATCAACAGAGCGGAAACCAAGGCTCAAGCAGCACAAGCTGCAAACCGTATGGTGAGAGTGCGATTGGCCCTCACCTTAATCATTCCACTCACCTCGAGGTGGCACAGGCGGATTGCGCTTCAATGTGCGAGCGAGTTCATCTTCTCGCCCACCCTGATTTCTAAGCCATTGTCGAATTGCCACTTCAATCACTTTGCTCGGATCATTGGTCAAGTGCTTAAGCTGGTCTAGCAGATCAGGATCAAGCTGAATAGAAACCGCTACTTTTTCAGTCGGGGGATGAGAATGGACAGCAGGCTCGTTCATAGGGAGAAACCGAAGGGTCTTGGGAAAGAAAGCACAAACCAACGCATGGAATAAATCCATCTTGCCTAGCCTACTACCTGAGCAAAGCGCTAGGCAATGCTTAAAAGTCAGCATGTATCAATCTATGGCACGAAACCTCATGACTTCTTCAT
Organism: Stenomitos rutilans; assembly: GCF_059505485.1. Taxonomy (NCBI): domain Bacteria; kingdom Bacillati; phylum Cyanobacteriota; class Cyanophyceae; order Leptolyngbyales; family Leptolyngbyaceae; genus Stenomitos; species Stenomitos rutilans. The sequence goes on along the minus strand of NZ_JCACKR010000173.1, from coordinate 54,926 downwards.
AGATTTTACATACCTCTTTCTGAGAGTACATCAGAACATTCAACAGGGCAGCGTGATCGGGTGCAACGCTGGCTGCTCAGAAAGCATTACAATACGTGAAGTAGAGACACTCTTACCATGTGCGATAACTGACATGTGTTACCACTGACCAGAAGTTTGGCACTCTAAGTCTGAAGCATGAAAGGCGATCGCCAACCTCTACACACCCTAACGTCCCTCTCCATTACTTATTACTACTTAAAAGTGCATGACTGACGCACCCGTCTCTCATATCCGTAATTTTTCAATCATTGCCCATATTGACCACGGCAAATCGACCCTGGCTGATCGCCTGCTGCAAGACACAGGCACCGTTCAAGCGCGGGAGATGAAGGAACAGTTTCTAGACAATATGGAACTGGAGCGGGAGCGTGGCATTACGATCAAGCTACAGGCTGCCCGCATGAACTATACCGCGCGTGATGGGCAGCAGTATGTCCTGAATTTAATTGACACACCAGGACACGTAGATTTTTCTTATGAAGTATCGCGATCGCTAGCGGCCTGCGAAGGTGCTTTGCTTGTAGTGGATGCATCTCAAGGCGTGGAAGCTCAAACGCTCGCCAATGTTTATCTTGCGCTAGAGCATAATCTAGAAATCATTCCGGTCTTGAATAAGATCGATCTCCCTGGCGCTGAACCCGATCGAGTCAAGCAAGAAATTGAGGATATCATCGGGCTGGATTGCGCCAATGCGATCGAAGCCTCCGCCAAAGAGGGTATTGGCATTGAGGACATTCTGGAAGCGATCGTCCATCAGGTGCCGCCACCCCAGGACACGGTGCAAGAACCACTCCGAGCGCTGATTTTTGACAGCTACTATGATCCCTATCGCGGTGTCATTGTTTACTTCCGGGTCATGGATGGGGCGTTGAAAAAGGGCGATCGGGTGCGGCTGATGGTTTCTGGTAAGGAATATCAAGTAGATGAGATCGGCGTGCTCTCACCGACTCAAGTGCCCGTTGAGCAACTTCATGCAGGCGAAGTGGGTTATCTGGCCGCCGCGATTAAAGCCGTTGAAGATGCTCGTGTTGGCGACACGATTACCCTCGCCACAGCCCCTGCCAAAGAGCCGTTACCAGGATACGTTGAAGCCAAGCCAATGGTGTTCTGCGGCATGTTTCCGATCGATGCCGACCAGTTTGAGAATCTGCGCGAAGCTTTAGAAAAACTTAAACTCAGCGATGCGGCTCTCCACTACGAGCCAGAAACCTCAAGCGCGATGGGGTTTGGCTTCCGCTGCGGCTTCCTGGGTCTGCTGCATATGGAGATTGTCCAGGAACGGTTAGAGCGAGAATACAACCTGGACTTGATTACCACATCGCCGTCGGTGGTATATCGCGTGACCACGATTAAGGGGGAGGTGTTGGAAATTGACAATCCCAGCCGTTTGCCCGACCCGCAGTTCCGGGAGAAGATCGAAGAGCCATATGTCCAGGTAGACATGATTACCCCAGAAACCTATGTTGGTACCTTGATGGAGCTAAGCCAGGGGCGACGAGGCATCTTCAAAGACATGAAGTACCTCACACCGGGACGAACCACCCTGATTTACGAGCTACCCTTGGCTGAAGTGGCGACTGACTTTTTTGACCAAATGAAGTCTCGGTCGCGCGGCTATGCCAGCATGGAGTACCAGATCATTGACTATCGAGAAAATCCTCTGGTCAAGCTGGACATTATGATTAATGGTGATCCGGTCGATCCACTTGCCACGATCGTTCATCGTGACAAAGCGTATGGGGTCGGTCGTGCACTGACCGAAAAGTTGAAGGAACTCATCCCCCGTCATCAGTTTAAAATTCCCATCCAGGCTGCGATCGGCAGTAAAATTGTTGCCAGCGAGCATATTCCCGCTCTCCGCAAGGACGTGCTTGCCAAGTGCTACGGTGGCGATATTTCGCGTAAGAAAAAATTGCTTCAAAAGCAAGCGAAGGGTAAGAAGCGGATGAAGTCGATCGGAACGGTTGATGTACCTCAAGAAGCCTTCATGGCCGTTCTGCGCCTGGAACAGTAAAGCAAAGTCGGGGCAATCCTGCTTTGAAGATTTCGTGAATTCTTGCGAGTTATGACTGTATTTATGCGGATTTGCCCGTTAATCTTGGGAGAAAGAATTAACTTGCAAACACCCTATTCCTTTGTTAAGTACCCATGAGAATTCTGGTAACGGGCGGCTCAGGCTTCATTGGTTCTCATTTGATCGATCGCCTCATGTTAGAGGGTCACGAAGTCATCTGTCTGGATAACTTCTACACCGGGCATAAGCGGAATCTGCTGAAGTGGTTTGACCATCCCTATTTTGAGCTGATTCGCCACGATGTAACAGAGCCAATTCGGCTAGAAGTCGATCAAATCTATCACCTTGCCTGCCCAGCCTCACCTGTCCATTACCAGTACAATCCCGTCAAGACTATTAAAACTAATGTCATCGGCACTTTAAACATGCTGGGGTTGGCAAAGCGCGTTAAAGCCCGCTTCTTGCTTGCGTCTACCTCTGAAGTCTATGGCGATCCTGAAATTCATCCCCAAACAGAAGACTACCGAGGTAACGTCAACACGATCGGCATTCGGAGCTGTTACGACGAAGGCAAACGCGTTGCTGAAACACTCGCCTTTGATTACTACCGCCAAAACGAGGTTGATATTCGCGTAGCGAGAATTTTCAACACCTACGGCCCCAGAATGCTGGAAAATGATGGTCGCGTTGTCAGCAATTTTGTCGTGCAAGCCCTGAAAGGGATTCCCCTCACCATTTATGGTGACGGTTCACAAACTCGCAGCTTTTGCTATGTTTCCGATCTGGTAGAAGGGCTAATACGACTTATGAACGGTGATCACCAGGGGCCTATAAACATAGGCAACCCGGACGAATACACCATTCTACAGCTCGCCCAGGCGGTGCAGCAAAAGATTAATCCGGCGTCTGCCATCCGCTTTGAGCCTTTGCCTCAAGACGATCCGCGTCGGCGCAAACCAGATATTACCAGAGCTAAAGAATGGCTTGGCTGGCAACCGACTGTGCCGCTACAGCAGGGACTTGACTATACGATCGCCGATTTTCGTGCACGCATGAGTGATCCAGAGTCAGCGTCTAGCAGCGATGCCAGCGAGACGGTTTCGCTCGATCACGCCACTTCACTTTAGAGTGCCAGTTGCGGCATTGTGCCTTTTAGCACCAGGAACGATTAGAACGCTAGTGTCGTCGCCGCTAACCATCGTTGTTCCTATTAATTTTCTGACTATCGCTAGTACTTCTTGAGGATTCTTCCATGCGCGTTTGTGTCATTGGTACCGGATACGTTGGCCTGGTTACTGGAGCTTGCCTTGCCCATGTGGGGCATCACGTGATTTGCGTAGACAACAACGAAGAGAAAGTCAAGCTGATGCAGACTGGGCAGTCCCCCATTTTTGAACCCGGCCTGTCAGACATCATTAAAGCAGCCATTCAATCAGAAAAAATTGAGTTCACGACCGATTTGGCCGCTGGAGTCGCACATGGGCAAATTTTGTTTATTGCAGTAGGTACGCCTGCGTTACCGAATGGAGAAAGCGATACCCGCTATGTCGAAGCAGTGGCGCGGGGCATTGGCTCTCACCTTGGTAGCGATCACAAGGTCATCGTCAACAAGTCAACGGTTCCGATCGGGTCAGGTGACTGGGTTCGCATGCTCATTATGGAAGGGTTTGCGGAACAGCGAGCAACCCTTAATGCAGCCGTACTGGCGGGAACTGGGGCAACGGAAAATTTAGTCACGAGAAAAGCTTCGCTGCCAGAGCCTGAGTTTGATGTGGTCAGCAACCCTGAGTTTTTGCGAGAAGGGTGCGCGGTTGACGATACCTTTAACCCCGATCGCATTGTCTTGGGCAGCAACAGTGCCAAAGCGATCGCGCTGATGCAAGAACTCTACGAACCCATTGTCAACCGTCAATATGCAATGGATAAGACGCTACCGCCTGTGCCTGTTGTGGTGACTGACCTTAGCTCAGCAGAAATGATCAAGTACGCAGCGAATGCCTTTCTGGCGACCAAAATTAGCTTCATCAACGAAGTTGCCAATATCTGCGATCGTGTAGGTGCCGACGTGGTTGAAGTCGCAAAGGGCATTGGTTTAGACTCTCGCGTGGGCAACAAGTTTCTTCAGGCTGGCATCGGTTGGGGCGGTTCGTGTTTTCCTAAAGACGTTTCTGCGCTGATTCATACAGCCGATGACTACGGTTATGAGGCCCAGTTACTCAAAGCAGCCGTTAACGTCAACCAGCATCAACGCATCATTGCGATCGAAAAACTTCAGCAGGTGCTCAAAATCCTCAAAGGTAAAACAGTCGGTCTGCTGGGTCTCACCTTCAAACCGGATACAGATGACCTGCGGGATGCCCCTGCCCTGAACATTATCGAACAACTCGCCCGGTTGGGTACCAAGGTAAAGGCATACGACCCTATCGTTTCTCAGACCGGCATGCGACATGGTTTGTCCGACGTCATCGTCGAGACCGATCCAGAGCGGCTAGCAGATGGCTGTGATGCACTGGTACTCGTAACCGACTGGAAACAGTTTCGCCAGCTTGACTACACCAAAATGGCAACGCTCATGCATAGCCCTGTTATGATTGATGGCCGCAACTTCCTCGATCGCAAGCAACTGGAGCAGGCTGGTTTCCGCTATGTAGGTGTTGGGAGAGGGTAAGGTAGAGTTTTGAGTCAAGAGTTTTGAGTTTTGAGTAGCTGTGCCAAAACTCAAAACTTAACACTCATAACTTTATCTACTGCGTTGGGCGCTGAGCGGCGATCGCCAGCTTCACGCCCGGAATCAAGCGCAACTGATCCATCACGGCAATCACCTTTCCGTGGCTCACCCGTTCATCTGCGTTGATTACAACAAGCGCACTGGGTGTATTGCCCTTGATAGCACGAATTCTAGTTTGCAAATCACCTAATTGAGCGGGTTGGCGGTTAAGTAAAAGTTGTCCGCTCTGATTAATAGTGACCACAATTTGGCTCTGGGATTGAGTCTGAGCTGTCACGGCTTTAGGTAGGTTAACAGGCAGCCCAGCCGATCGCGTGAGATAAAGCGTGGACATAATAAAAAACGTCAGCAGTGCAAAGATCACATCGATCATCGGCACGATGTTGATCTGTGATGGATTGTCTGGTTCCTCAGGGAGACGCATAGGGAAGTTCTCCTCGTTCATAGCGGCGGCGATAGAGTAGCTCCATCTGACCACCATATTCTTGAATCAAGGCAATTTGCCGTAAATAAAGCCCTCGAAAGGTATTGGCAAAGGTGAGTGTGACGATCGCCACTGCTAACCCTGACGCAGTTGAAATCAACGCTTCACTGATGCCAGCGCTTACAGGAACCGCATTGCTGGCGCTCACGTCCCCGATTCTAAGAGACGCAAACGAGCGAATCAGTCCCAAAATCGTGCCAAGCAGCCCCAGCAAAGGCGACAGGCTGATGATCGTCTCAAAAACAGTATTGAACCGTTTAATCAACGGTAGCTCTGCTTGAGCCGCTGTTTCTAAAGCGAGACGAAACTCTTCAGGATTGGGGCGATCGAGTCCCAAGGCGGCCAAAAAAATGCGGGCGATCGGCAGATCAAGATTCTGCTCTAGCTGTAACAGCACCGCTCTAGGACTCTGCTGATAAAGGTCTAATATTTTGCGGACGAATTTATCCTGACGCTGGGCGATGCGTAACCAAAAACGCAGCCGTTCCAGAATCAATGCCACTGCCAGAATTGAAAAGCCCAGCAGCGGAAACATGACGATGCCACCCGCTGCAAAGACGTTAGAAATTTGCTGAAATATCATGCTGCACGTTGACGTTACGTCCGAAAAAGCACGATCAGACAGAGAGGGCGATCGCAAACCTCCCACAGCTTATCAGGTGACGTTAAATCGGAAACACAATTTGAGGGATTGGTCAGGACAGATCAAGGCAGGAGGCAGAGGATAAAAGGCTAAAGAAATTCAAACCTTAACTCTCAAGGCTTTTACTTTATCCTTCATTCCTCATCCTTTATACTTCATCCCTTTCGTCCCACTGTTTCTACGAGATGCTCAACATCCCCGATGACTAGAATTGGGGTTTGCAACTGATGGCTCAGGTCTGCCACGGTCATGTCGTCGAGAAAACAGGTGTCGTTATGCTTCAGCATCAGAGACGGTAGCAGAATCGCATCGCCGAGTTCTCGCTCTTTAAGCGCATGAAGAATATCCTGCCCAGTCAACAGCCCTGTCACCGTCATAGCTTGCCCCCAATATTGGCTAGCAAGAGCAACCATACTCACCTTTAAACCCTCTACAGCATTCAAGCGCCTGAGAATCGGCTGAAAAGCTAGCTCAACCGCATTGCCGACGATCCAGGTAAAATGTCGCGGATGGGGTAGCTGGTGAGGCAGCGATCGTGCCGCTGTTTGAAACTGTTTAAGAAACTGGCGAATGGAGCCAACCCCATTACCAATCTGTGGATAGTCTTCGTAGTGCGATTCGGGCGGCAGATCTTCATGGGCCAGCAGAAACCATTCGTCGGCCAGCCACGCAAAGGTAGAGCCAGATTGTTGGCGGAATTTGGCTTGCAGTGTTTGCACTTGCTCAATCACTTCCTGCGCTTTCTCGCAGCTAACGGGAATTAACTCATCCCCGCTAGGACGAAAGCGCGTTAGGCCAACAGGCACAACGGCAACAGAGGCAACCGCAGGCACCTCATTCTGATGAAATTGAAACAGATCGAGGAGTGTACGAGTGAGATGATCACCATCATTGATCCCAGGGCATAAGACAACTTGAGCGTGAATCTGTAGCCGTCGCTCTTGAAACCACCGTAATTGGTCAAGCAATTGCCCAGCTCGTGGGTTTTTGAGCAACCGACTGCGAACCTCTAGTTCCGTGGCGTGAACTGACACAAATAGGGGTGATAGACGCATCTGCTCAATGCGATCCCACTCGCGCTGAGTGAGGTTCGTTAAAGTTAAATAGCTGCCATACAGAAAGCTGAGGCGGTAGTCGTCATCTTTTAGATAAAGGGTTTGCCGCATTCCCGGTGGCTGCTGGTCAATGAAGCAAAAGGGGCAGCGGTTGTTGCACTGAATTAACCCATCAAACAACGCGCTCTCAAATTCTAGCCCTAAATCGTCGTCGTAGTCCTTCTCGATTTCAACGTGATGTGCTTTTCCAGCAGTGTCTAATACTTCTAGTGCCAGACCTTCATCGGCGCAAAGAAACTGGTAGTCAATCAGGTCGCGAGGACGCTGACCGTTAATCGATACCAGTCGATCGCCCGCCTCAAAGCCAATTTCTGCCGCGATCGAGTCCGGTAGAACAGCCGTAATCAAAGCTGGACGAATGGCAGCGTCACTCATGAAAGGAAGAACTTAGGATGAGAGGCAGAGATGGAACTGAATTCTCTATCCCCTGTTCTTCCAATCTACACCGTTCTCCTTTACGTTTGGGGATTCTCTTTTTAGGACTAACTGTTGTGGAAGGCACCACCAGCGAGTGCTGCTAACAACACGACTCCAAGCGCAAGGCGGTACCAAACAAAGACCCAGGTGCTCTGACGCTGAAGGAATCGTAGCAACCATGCGATCGATAGATACGAAAAAACAAACGACGAGAGGATACCAACTAGCAAAGGAATCAGCATCTGACTGTTGCTTAGCGAATCTTTGGCTTGCACCAATGTTGCGATCGTCAGCGTTGGAATACCCAGCAAAAAAGAGAATCTGGCTGCTGTTTGTCGCTCTAAACCTAGGAAGAGCGCTGTCGTTAAAGTGGAGCCAGACCGAGAGGCTCCAGGCAGTAACGCTATCGTTTGACCAATACCGACCAAAATGCCGTCTTTGGTTTGAAGATCACTGAAGTTACGCTTGCGGCTGCCGACCTTCTCAGCTAGTCCCAGCAGAAGAGACATCACGATCGACATAATGGCAATGATCAACACTCCATCTGGCAGCAAATTTAGTTTCTTCAGCACAAAGCCCACGCCAAGAGCTGGGATGGTGCCAACAGCAATTCCCGTCAGAATTTTCCACTCTTCCCGCTGCCAGTCTTGCTGCTGTAAAGCGGCCCAAGCACCCGTCAAAATCTGACGGATATCAGTCCAGAAATACCAGACAACAGCAATTACACTGCCGAACTGAATGGCATCCACAAACGCTTTCTGCCCCGTCGCTTCCCAACCAAACAATCTCGTAAAGATGAGTAGATGAGCCGTACTACTAATTGGTAGAAACTCTGTAACACCCTGCACAATGCCTAGAGCAAAAGACTCAAGCGCCGCTTCAATGACGCTTACCTCAGAGGCCGCAGTGCCTGTTTGGGTTGCAGTCGCTACAAGACTGTGCTGGATACTCTCTAAACCGCACCAGCCTACACCAAGTAGCGAAAGATCAAGATTTAACGCTAACCAAACCATCTACATCTTCCCTACAACGATCGCGGCACAGCGCTCAAAGCCCTGGCTATGTCGCGCTTATCTTCCAAGCCACATAGTGCCACGAGGACAAAATGACAGTTGAATGAAACCCGTTGGCTAACCATTTGCTAGATGCTCTGTGCATTGGTGAAGTCTCTGCCCTGGAGATGCCAAAAGGCAATAGAACAGCATCCTGGCGTACCGAAAAGCAACATCACAACAGTGTAGTTGATTGCCTTGAAGAATATACACCGAGAGCTTAACCAAAGAGCAAGAAGTTGAGAACAGTTCCAGCAAAACTTCAGCGGAAATTTAAGGTAGTATATGTCCATATCCCACCTGGGGGTATATGCGAGAGTGTGCTATGTTAAGTAAAGTAAACTAAATTAAGAAATATAAGCGACACTTTGGTTTCCTTTACCTCTCGCACTGATGCTGGCTATTTGCCCCCTTCAGTCATCTACCCAAGCAACACATACTCTGAGCCAGACGAAGCGCCTCTAGCAATTTCAGCGAAGCCATCTGAAAATCAGCAGCGTTGGCTTATGTTTGTAGCTGCGATCGTTCTAGTTTCAGTACCAGTCTTTGTACAAGCTCCATTGGTGCGGCTCTTTCCCGTTGGTAGCTTCATTTTGACAGCGGCTTGGTTGGTGTTGGGGTTAAGTCTGATGACCCGTCCTGCCAGTCATCACTGGGGTGATCTATTTATTGGCTTTACCTGGACGTGGCTTGCGGGGTCAATGTATTGGGGTTGGTTGCGGTGGGAGCCGTTGTTGCATCTCCCAGTGGAAGCGATTGGATTGCCCTTTGCGATCTGGGGCGTTTCCCGTAATTCAGGCAAGATTGGTAATTTCTTTTACTTCGGGTCACTGTTTGGAACGGTCTTGACCGATGTCTACTTTTATCTGGTTGACCTGATTCCCTATTGGCGACAGTTGATGCAGGTAGAAGTTGATGCTGTACAACCAATTTTTCAGAGTGCGATCGCTCAAATTCAGACGCCGTGGGGTGTTGGCTGGGCGCTTACGCTTGCACTGCTCCTCCTTATGGTCAGTCTTGTGCCGCTCTTTTCAAGACAGCTTCATTGGTGGGCATTTAGTGGCGCAGTGTTGAGTACAATTTTGGTAGATAGTTTGTTTTGGTTAGCGGCGATCGCTGCCTGAATAAAGCGCTATAAATTATTTGCTGCGTCGCATTCTCTCAACCAGACTTCTTAGAAAAGCTTGGCTCAAAACTTTTTTGAACGAATTTTCGTGGGAAGACTACACTGGCATAGTGAGATATGTCAGGATGCATCATAGGAAAGGATTATTTTTCTCAGCCTGTGGTGACTTTACAACCCACTCCCCATCTCGTTCTTCGCACTGACTCTGGTAGTCGGCGGTTGCCGCTTGCGGGTAGTAACTGCTGGACGATCGGGCGCAGCGAAGACAATAATTTTGTTCTGCCCGATCGCTGGATCTCTCGTAACCATGCCATGTTGCAATGTATGGAGACGGGGGAGTTTTATTTAATCGATTTAGGTAGCCGCAACGGTTCATTTGTGAATGGTCGTCGGGTAAGCATTCCGGTCACGCTGCACAATGGCGATCGGTTAACATTTGGTCAAACCGACCTCGACTTTTACTGCCCAACGCTCAATCCACCGGCTGATTCCTCGGCTGGTTCGGATTCCAAAGAGTTTACAGCGACGGCAACCCTGCACGTCCGGCGTTTAATTTCAGTGCTAGTGGTCGATATTCGTGACTTTACCGTACTCACGCGCCAGTTGGATGAAAAGGTGCTGTCGGAAGTCATTGGTACCTGGTTTCGCCATGCGGGTGACATTATTCGCGAGTACGGAAGCTGGGTGGATAAATACATTGGCGATGCTGTGATGGCGATTTGGATTCATGGCCCGCAAGGAGTTAATAACGATGAGATGCTGCGCATTTTCCGTGCCCTGAATGCTTTACACACGATGACCAGCGATTTGTATAACCTGTATCCACTGCCGTTCCCGCTGCGGATTGGGGCTGGCATCAACACCGGCTACGCGATGGTCGGTAACACTGGCAGCGGCGATCGACCGGATTACACCGCTTTGGGTGATACCGTCAATGCTGCATTTCGCCTAGAAACGTCTACTAAGCAAATTGGGTTGGATATTGCTGTTGGCGAAACGACGTATCAACATCTCGTGAATATGGAGATTACGTCGATCGACTTATTCAGAAACTATACGGTTCATCTCAAGGGCTATGACATGCCGACGGTGGCTCACGCCTGCTCCTTCCCAGATTTGGAAACGTTCTTGCAGATGAAGAGTAGAGAGTAGTTTATCTGCAAGAACGTCAACGTCTGGTCATATTTAGAGGCAGCATCACAATTGAGGCCTCTTTGTCTTAAGAACCGTCGCCCAAACACCTTAAACCCAGGCGCTCAGGCGTAAAGATTTGTATCTGGAATCTCTCTGTAGACAAGCCATAGTGAATGATGATGACCAGAAAATGATAGGCTCTGAAGAAATGCTGTGTATGGTTTTCCATGCAACAGGAAGGGAGGAATAGATTCATGAAACGGTTGGTTCGTGTGTTGATAGTTCTTTGCATGATGGTTGGCTGTATGAGCTGGCTAGGAATGCCGCAGAAGGCTACGGCAGCCAGTTTGGGTGGTTTTGGATACTCGCTGTCCCGTCCGATCATGCCAACGCTGCTGGCTGCTGAAGCGATTCGTGACGCGGTAGGCGAAAAGCTCAGCTCGGAATACGGTAAGAAGCTAGATCTGAACAACACCAACGTGCGGGCATTCAGGCAGTATCCAGGGCTATATCCCACTCTGGCAGGGCTGATTGTTAAAAATGCGCCCTATGAAAGCGTTGATGATGTTTTGAATATTGCCGGATTGACGGCAGCTCAGAAAGACGTGCTAGAGTCCAACCTGGATCATTTCACGGCTACAGATGTTGAAGAAGCATTGGTGGAAGGAGCTGATCGGATTAACAACGGAATTTACCGCTAATCTGTCTGTTCTGACGACGTTCACCCTATGCTGGTGACGAAATTGCTCAATGACTGGTTTACAGTCGGCGAGCAATTTCTGTCTTTACCCTCTACTTCAGGCGTTAGCCCTTATAAGACTTACGCAGACCTCGAAGGTCTGAACCAGGAGTCAAGCACATCACTACCGTTGTCGCTTAAACCTCCGAGGTTTTGGTCAAAATACATAGGCCCTATTCATCTAGACTTAAGAGCCAAAAATTAGTGGCAGCTTTGCAATCGTCCGTTTTGCGATCGCCTCCCGTTTCAGAGATACCCTCTCAGTTTGATGTTCTCATTGTGGGGGCGGGGGCGGCTGGGCTTTACACAGCGCTCTGTCTACCCAGCAACTATCGCATTGGGTTGCTGACGAAAGACACTCTTTCGCTCTCTGCCAGCGATTGGGCGCAAGGTGGTATTGCAGCGGTGATAGACCCGGCTGACTCGTCATCACTGCACCTAGCCGATACGTTGCAGGCGGGTGCAGGCTTGTGTGACTATGATGCAGTCAAGTTTCTTGTAGAACAGGCACCGCAGTGTATTCAAACACTGGTTGAGATGGGGGTAGCCTTCGATCGACACAATGGCGAGTTAGCGTTAACGTTAGAAGCGGCTCATTCCCGACGACGAGTGTTACATGCTGCTGATACCACAGGGCGTGAAGTGGTTAGTACGCTGACAGCACATGTATTGCGCCGTCAGAATATCCATGTGCTTGCTCAGGCGTTGACACTGAATGTTTGGCTTGATGAAGCCAAACAGCGCTGTCAGGGTATTTGCGTCCTCTATCAAGGCCACGTCATCTGGCTAAGAGCGGCGGCGATCATTTTAGCTACGGGCGGGGGGGGGCAGGTCTTCGCCCAAACGACTAATCCTGCCCTGAGCACGGGCGATGGGGTTGCGATCGCCCATCGCGCAGGAGCCGTTTTGCGCGACCTGGAGTTTGTGCAGTTTCACCCAACTGCCTTGACCCAACCTGGAGCACCCCGGTTTTTGATCAGTGAAGCCGTGCGGGGGGAAGGCGCTCATTTAGTAGATGACCAGGGTCGGCGCTTTGCCTTTGATTACCATCCTGCTGGAGAATTGGCTCCCAGAGATGTGGTAAGCCGTGCCATCTTTAGTTACTTACAAACGACGCATGCTGATCCGGCGACGGCTCACGTCTGGTTAGATCTACGAGCGATCGCACCCGCAACGATACAACACCGCTTCCCCAACATCATTCAGGTATGCCAACGGTGGGGTATTGATGTGCTGCGAGAGCCAATTCCCGTTGCGCCTGCGGCCCACTACTGGATGGGTGGGGTGGCGACAGACTTGTCCAACCAGACATCTATTTCGGGCCTATATGCAGTTGGGGAAACGGCCAGTACAGGTGTGCATGGGGCCAATCGACTGGCGAGCAATTCACTGTTGGAATGTCTGGTCTTTGGGGCGCAGTTTGCAACGTTAGACTTGGGAGAGGCAGGAGGCAGGAGGCAGGAGACAGAAGGGCAAGCAACCATAACAGACGATCTTGCTACTGCTCACGTCGCGCTGTCTCAAGCTGACTTTGAAGAGCTTAGTACCTTACGCCAGCAACTACCTCGCTTAGTATGGCAAAGTGCAGGCATCTGTCGAGATGGCACTGTCATGTCGGCGGCGATCGCGCAAATTCAACTCTGGCAAGAGAAATTTAATCAGCTTGCCATTAGTCGATCGCTGCAACATCTCAAACCGGAGCAAACTGTAGAAGTGAATGCGATCGAAGTTGACGAGCGACTCAGGGTTTGGGCAGAAACTCGTAATTTGCTTGATGTAGGGTGGCTAATCCTGAAGAGCGCCCAGTTTCGGACTGAGAGTCGAGGCGGACACTATCGAGTTGATTACCCTGAAACACATCCTGTCTGGGAGGCGCATACCCTTTGCCAGGATAAGCTCAGTGCTCAAAATGATACTCATTGGAGCAAAGCCCCTGTAATGCGTCAGCAAGCATAGGAGCGTTATCCTTCAGTCATCTTTAATTGCGACCCTTTACTCAACGCTTTCACATCGCATTTGAAAAAAGAAGCACCACTTAGAAGGATGTAGCAACCATTGCAGCTTATGGTCGGCTTTCAGTTTTGCTTGGAAAGGGGGCTGGCTTGAGTTGAAGGTTGCGTCGTTGATTATCGCGCACGATCTCAACCACCAGCATTTTATTGATCGCGCTTGCTTCGACCCTTTCTTGCACATCTGAAGCCGTTTTGACAGGCTTTCCATCAACCTTTTGGATAATATCGCCCTGCTGAATACCAGACTGAGCGGCTGGAGAGTTGTCAAAAACCCGCACAATCAGTACGCCCTGATCCTGATTAACCTTCAGCTTCGCATCCTCGTCTTGGTTGATTTCTTTACGTAAGGCTGGAGTCAGATCCACCATTTGAATGCCCAGGTAGGGATGCTCCACTTTGCCTCTAGCAAAGAGCTGGCTGGCGACCCGTTGTGCCGTTTCGATCGGAATCGCAAAGCCAAGCCCCTGAGCATCGGCACGGATGGCGGTATTGACCCCAATCACTTCACCCTGATCGTTCAGCAATGGCCCGCCTGAATTGCCAGGATTGATCGCTGCATCGGTTTGGATAAAGCTAACTCGCTTATCGGGAACACCTACCTGAGAACTCGATCGCCCTGTCGCGCTGATAATACCTGCGGTAACGGTGTTATCAAGCCCTAACGGATTGCCGATCGCGATCGCCCACTCGCCGGGAGTTAAGTTATCAGAACGTCCAACCCGTACCGTTGGTAGCCCTGTGGCGTTAATCTTAACGGCTGCGACATCCGTGACAGTATCAGAGCCGATCACACGACCTTCAAACGTGCGACCATCTCTCAGCGTTACCTCTACTGTATCTGCGCCAGCCACCACATGCGCATTGGTCAGCAACCGACCATCACCACTCAAAATAAAACCAGAGCCTGTACCACGCTCAACGCGCTCTTTGGGTACAGGCATCTCGTTACCAAAGAAGCGCCGAAAAAGCGGATTCTGAAGCGCGTCTGGGAGGCTGTTCACCACTTTACGGGCGGCATCAATACGCACAACTGCCGGGCCAATCCGCTCCACTGCCGTGGCAATAAAGTTAGCGCCACCAGATCGCACCAGATCATTGGGTGCTAAAGCAGCGGTTTGATTCGCCGACTGGCTGGGCACTGGTTTCAGTACAGTTGGCATATCGGCAGAGTTGGATTTGATCCGCTCATGAGGCAAAAAATAGTAGCTGCCGATAATCCCGGTGCCACTGCCGATCGCCAGCAACGAAGCATAGGTCGCCAACTGCTTCAAAGAGAGATTCATAGCGCTATTAGCCAACAACAGCCGTGTTAGCCCAAACAACATGGGCTTATTGTAACTGCTTGCCTCTATTCCAACCGTTACGTCTACCCCGGTTCCATCATCCGGATTGAGACCGCTTTGAAAAGAAGGGCTTAAAAGGGAACGCGGTAGAGTAGAAGAACAGCATGGTCACACTGCACATTCACGGCGAAAGTCTGGGAAAATCTGGCGCTATGAGACAAGTTCACTGGATGCAGGTTCACTGGTTATTGATCCCGTTGGGTTGCCTGAGCTTTACGCAAGCAGCTTTGAGTGCTGAGCGATCGCAGGTCATTGCACAAGCAACCCCGGTACCCGCGCTAAGTCAATTAACCTGTGCGTCTTCTGCTCTTTCGCGGTTGGTACAGCACAAAGTTGCCTCCGGTGAAACGCTGGAAAGTATTGCACAACGCTACGATTTGATTCCCTCCACCTTGATGGGCTTCAACCCAGTTTTACGGAGCGGCAAAGCACCTGTTGGCGCTGAAATTTTGATCCCTCCCTATAACGGTATTCGGGTAGAGGTCAAGCCAAACCAGACGTGGCGGGATGTGGCCAAAATATACAACATTCGCCCCGATGTTTTATTTGAAGTCAACGGCTGTCAGACAGCGCCCAAAGTTGTCTTTGTCCCCGGTGTGAATTGGTCTCCTGTGGCAGCAACCACCCCAACGGCTAAACCTGGTGTCACTCAGCCAGTGCGTCTTCTGAGTGCTTATCCACTTACCTCCAAACCAGCGCGATCGGCCCTACTGCTGGGTTACGGCTGGGGCATTCAGCCCTTAACGGGTAAGGTTGGCTTCCACAGCGGCATTGATCTGGCGGCCACCGTTGGTTCGCCCGTGCTAGCTGTTGCCAATGGCACAGTTGCCTTTGCTGGCAAACAAGGTGCTTACGGCAATCTGATTGTCATCAACCATGCTGAAGGGCTACAAACACGGTACGCTCAACTGGCGACCATAAAGGTCAAAGCAGGGCAAGTCGTTAAACGTGGACAAGCGATCGCCACAGTTGGCACGACTGGAACCCCCAGTTCTAAAGAACCACATCTGCACTTTGAAGTGCGATCGCGCTCTGGACTGGGCTGGGTTGCCAATAATCCCGAATCCTACGTCTTGAAGGATCTCATGCGGCCTACCCAAGCGAAAAAATAAGCAGCGTGTTAAGACACTCGTTCTACATAGCACTCATTACCCACAGGCATCTAGCCACTTACTTGGAGTTGTGACAAAGGAGTTTATTCAACGAGGTAACGGGGATCGCAGGCAGTCCAACTTGCTCAACGCTTGGCAAACTTGCCGTCAAGCGCGAGAATAAGAGTAGTTCTGCTCTATCTCAATTTGCTGTGAATAACGTTCGTACCGTCTCAGATACTAAAAGAGCCTTCTACACGATCCATACTCGCCCCATTAATTCGATCTACCGCCGGGTAGTAGAGGAGCTAATGGTCGAGATGCATTTGCTGACGGTCAACGTAGACTTCCACTACGACCCTTTCTACGCGCTGGGCGTTTTTACCTCGTTCCATCGCTTCATGCAGGCTTATCGTCCTGAACAAGATATTGCCTCTATTTTTGATGGTCTTTGTAAAGCGTTGCAGGATGATCCCCAGCGGTACAGGCACGATTCAGAACGGTTGCAGACTCTGGCAAACCGCTCATCTGTCGAAGATATCATGAGTTGGCTGGAGCAAACGTCTTCCATTGCAGACTTTAATGATTTGCAGCAAGCTGCCGCTGCGATCGCGCACAATGCGAACTTTAAGTACAGTCGTCTGTTTGCGATCGGGTTATTTACTCTGTTAGAAGCAACGGATGCAACGCTAGTCAAAGATGAAGCAAAGCTGCTTGAGGCGCTCAAGAGAATCTGTAGCGCTTTGAACTTATCACTAGACAAGGTGCAAAAAGACCTGGAGCTCTACCGCAGCAATCTTGAGAAAATGGCTCAGGCGCAAATTGTTATGGAAGACGTGCTAAAAGCAGAGCGCAAGAAGCGCGAAGACCGTGAGCGGGCAAAAGCAACCGCAAGCTCAGGCACGCCTGCTGATTTAACCGAGCCGAAAGAAGAAGCAACTCCAGGTTCCTGATCCGTTGTGCCGTTCCATGCACCGATCGCTGTGCATGGCCTTATTCTGAACCGCTAAAGTTCTCTTTGCAGCGAAGCGATGTGGTCAATCCAGTTTAGAATACTCTGTGTTGGCATGTTCGCAGTAGCTACAGTGGTTTTCACGTTCTACCGCTTCGACTTGTAACCGCCATTTCAAAACCGTACCACAAAGGAATCGATTACCAATGGGTGAAATTCTCAATGCAGCTTTATTGCCTCCTGTCCTAATTTTGATTGGACTTAGCGTGGGCTTCCTTCTGCTCAAGTTACAGGGCGGCGAAGAGTAAAGATTGTGCGGCAAAAGCGCACCTTTTGCCGAAGCTTTTACATCTGTAAATTTGTCGGCTCAGCTCGTCGGTAAGTTAGCAAACGTCTGCTCTACAACCAGGTGAGCCTTACGATCGAGCTGATCCCAATCGACTTCTCCAGCTTCATCAAAGAGAGTCGTGTCGATTTTCACTCCCCGACTACCGCCGATCGACTCAGGAGCGTGAGATGTTCCGCTTGCAGGGTCATAGTCCTGAAAACAGATTTTATAACAAAGGTTCCAGAGATCGACAGTGACGGTCTGCTCGTGCTGCTGGAGGTGCAACAGGTAGCCTGGATGCGGTGAAGGGAGTTGCGCTAAAGCAGCCTCGATCGCGATCGATTCTTCAGCTGACGCTGACTTAAGCTCCGTTTGTAGCTGACTTACTCTGGCCTTATCGACTGCACTAACACCTTCAGACCAGATTGGCACGTCTTCATACATCCCTTTCCACGAAGATTGGTCAAGCTGCTTGCGAAGATTATCAACCAACCGGATGAAGGCAGGCTGCATGAGTTGTTCTGCTTGCTGCCAGGCTGTTAAATCCTGGAACTTGGGCGTTGCCATAGAAAAAGTGTATTGCTCGCAACATATCATCGTACCTGAGTAAGGCGACCGCTCGGATTTTCGTAACAAAATCGAAATAATTGGCACATGTCTTAGCAAAAGCTGTGCAAAGGCAAGATCAGCAAAAAGCCTGCTCAATAGTAACTTGGCCTTTTTCGGGTGCGATCTTCGTTGCTTGAGCAGATACATTCATTCAAAAACCGTCACAATATCGAGGACAAAGTTTATTTAACTTAATAAATTGGGGTAGTATAAGCCAGTAGGTACAAATTCTTAATTAGCTGATTGTTTAACACGTCTACTTAGTCTGTGAAGGAGACATCCAGTGATTGCCGTACCAGGTTAAGCTTTTTGACCTTGAACCTCACGATTCATAAGCGGTAGTTACTGCTCAGTTATCAATTGCAAGCGCGTCTGGAGCTATCCAGTCCTCCACTTGGATAAGTGGGCTTCTCTGCGGATTAGGTTTGGGTTGCTTCTTGCTCATCATCCAGCAACCCCAAGGCTCTTTATTCCCGCAACCTCAAGTAAGTTTTCAAGATGGATACCCAATTCCCTTGGCTCACAACGATTACCTTGCTGCCCCTTGCGGCTTCTCTGCTCATTCCGGTGCTGCCGGATAAGCAGGGCAAAACGATTCGATGGTATGCCCTTTCGGTTGCTCTGCTAGACTTCGCGCTGATTGTCTACGCATTCTGGCAAAGCTACGACTTCCAGAATCCTGACTTGCAAATGGTTGAGACGATCGCATGGGTGCCTCAACTGGGTCTGAACTGGTCGTTGTCTGTTGATGGCATTTCAATGCCGTTGGTAGTCCTGTCTGCTTTGGTGACAACGCTGGCGATTTTGGCCTCCTGGAAAGTGACGGAGAAACCCCGTCTGTTTTACTTTTTGATGCTGGCGATGTTCAGTGCTCAAATTGGAGTTTTCTGCGCTCAAGACATCCTGTTGTTCTTCCTGATGTGGGAGTTGGAGCTAGTTCCGGTCTATATTCTGATCTCCATTTGGGGTGGCTCAAAGCGTCTTTATGCCGCGACAAAGTTCATCATTTATACCGCGATCGGGTCCATCTTCATCCTGGTGGCGGCTCTAGCGATGGCGTTCTACGGCGGCAATGTCACGTTCGACATGCGCGAACTTGGGTTGAAGGACTACCCGCTTACGTTTGAACTGTTGGTCTATGCGGCCTTGTTTGTCGCTTACGGGGTCAAACTGCCCATCTTCCCTCTGCACACCTGGTTGCCAGATGCTCACAGTGAAGCGTCCGCACCCGTCTCAATGATTCTGGCAGGCGTTTTGCTCAAGATGGGCGGGTATGCCCTCATTCGGATGAACATGGAAATGCTGCCGGATGCTCACTTCTATTTCGCTCCAGTGCTGGCCGTGCTGGGTGTTGTCAACATTGTTTACGGCGCGATCGTCTCCTTCGCACAGCGCAATCTGAAGCGTCGGATGGCTTACTCCTCGATTTCCCACATGGGGTTTGTCCTACTCGGTATCGCGTCCTATACGGAGATTGGTCTGAGCGGTGCGGTGCTTCAAATGGTTTCTCACGGGCTAATTGCGGCTGCCCTGTTCTACTTGTCTGGGATTGCCTACGATCGCACCCATACGCTGATGCTAGATAAGATGGGCGGCTTGGCAAAAGCGATGCCAACGGTTTTTGCACTCTTTACGGTTGGCTCAATGGCTTCGTTGGCGCTTCCCGGTATGAGTGGCTTTGTGAGTGAGCTTGGGGTTTTCCTTGGCTTTGCGACCAGCGATTCCTACACATCCACCTTTAAGGTCGTCGTGGTCTTACTCTCAGCCGTCGGTTTGATTCTTACCCCGGTCTACCTGCTTTCGATGCTGCGTGAGATGTTCTACGGCGAAGAAAGCGCCGAGTTCAAAGGGACGGTTTTGCTGGATGCCAAGCCTCGTGAAGTCTTCATTACTGCTTGCCTCCTGCTGCCTGTGATTGGGATTGGGCTGTACCCGAAACTCATGACTCAGGCATACGACGTGAAAACGGTAGAGATTGCCAGTCACGTGCGATCGGCAGCTTCTACAGTGGCGCATCAGCCTCTCGAACTGTTTTCTCAAATCTCAGAAGCTCCAGCGTTCACGCACTCTGCAACGCCTGATTTATTGGGCATCGTCAAATAAGTTGATTGATAACAACTGAATCGATTGTAAAAGGCCTGTGTGATCCATTCACATGGGCTTTTTGGTTAAGGAGGCTTGAGTCGCGGTAATCTGAAAGCGAGACCCTGCACCCATGAGTTGGATTGTTATGACTGAGAGTTTACGTGCTATTCAGAAACACCTTGGTGCTGAGTTTGAGGAACCTGTCAGCGTGCCTGTCAGCTTTGGTAATGATGTAGTGGCATTGCAAGCCGCACGATCGGGTGTGGCAGTTTGCGATCGCACCCATTGGGGTCGCATTCAGCTCACTGGGGCCGATCGTCTCAACTTTTTGCATAACCAAAGCACAAACGACTTCAAGCGGCTGAAACCGGGCCAAGGTTGCGATACCGTTTTTGTGACCTCCACAGCTCGTACCATTGACTTGGCAACCGCTTACATCCTGGAGGATGCTGTTCTCGTCCTGGTTTCGCCTAATCGCCACGAACAACTGCTCAAATGGTTAGATCGCTACATCTTTTTTGGTGATCAAGTCACGTTAACTAATGTAACTGAGCAAACTGCCAGTTTTAGCTTGATCGGTTCCAAAAGCAGTAGCCTGCTTAAGCAATTAGGCATTGAAATTCCAGCTAACACCTCCTACGGTAGCCACTGGCTCACTACGCTAGCAGGACAACCTGTACGCATTGGTGTCGGTAGTGGTTTAGCGCTAGAAGGCTATACGTTGACGACAGATAATGTAGCTGCTGCTCCGTTGTGGACGGTGCTTGTGGAAACGGGTGCTACGCCGCTCGGCGATCGCGTTTGGGAGCGTCTCCGCATCGAACAAGGTCGGCCTGCACCGGATCATGAACTGACGGAGGACTACAATCCCTTAGAAGCGGGGCTATGGCAAACTATCTCGTTTGACAAGGGTTGCTATATTGGGCAGGAGACGATCGCCCGCCTTGATACCTATAAAGGCGTGAAGCAGCAGCTTTGGGGTATCCGTCTCAAGCACAGCGTTGCGCCAGGAACCCCAATTACGTTGCAAGAAGAAAAAGTTGGTATGCTGACTAGCTCGACGGAAACAGCACAGGGAGCGTTTGGGTTAGCATATATTCGCACCAAAGCAGGCGGTGCTGGTTTACAGGTGCAGGTTGGTGAGACCGGAGGAGAGGTGGTAGATGTGCCTTTTGTCACGCGCGATCGTGTAAGTAAGCAGCCCTAAATTGTCAGTATAATCCTACGATTGCTGTCCAAGCTCGGCATGGAAATGAGGTGAAAGCATGGCCCTAATGGGGCGAACACCCCGCAGATGGCGTTCCACCACGTCGGGCACTTCTTCTGGACGCACTCGACAATACCAGATGTTATCCGGCAAGATGCGTACCATTGGGCCATTGCCGCACTGACCCATGCAGCCCGTTTTAGTTACGATATAGCCAGGAACTGGATGTGCTTGAAAGGCAGCTAAAACCGCGATCGCGCCCTGCTTGAGACAGGTACGATTCTGGCAAACTAGAACATGCTGATGTGTAACAGGCTCAGCAGGCGTAGAAGATTGCAGCGATCGTGTATCAGGGGATAGCGGTGAATTCATGTGCGATCGCATTTAAATCGGAAATTGGAAGTAACGTACTCTACAAACACTCTACAAAGAATTAGTAGAAAATGGTAGAGATGGAAGCTTTATTTGTGGGATTGTTGATCAATAATCCTGATGCTTTTCTAAGCTAACCGTAGATGATGAAAGGGTGCTCAGCTCAGTCTTTTTTAGCATTCAGATCAGTTAAAGCCTCGGTAGCTAAGTTTTTCACAGTATGAATACTGAAAGCAAGAGCATTATTCTCGCTGAGTCGTCCAGAATCATTGGGCAGATTGGTAATAACATTGTGCTTGACCTGTATGCACGAGTGCGCGAAGTTGAAGCACTCACTCGTACATTAGGTGCCACGATCGAGCATTTACCCAAGAGCGAATCTTTGTTCAAAGCCATTGTTCCCACCTTGCTCAATTTTCAGGGCGATCTGAGTATTGCAGGCGGTGGTGTCTGGCATGAACCTTATCTTTTTTCTCCCGATCAAGCGCGTCGAAGCTTCTTTTTTGGACGCAATGTTGAGGGCAAACTGGAATATTTTGACGACTATAACAAACCTGGTTCAGGTTATCACTACGAAGCATGGTACGCCGTAGGGCGCTATGCGAAAACTGGGCAATGTGTTTGGAGTGCGTCGTATCTCGATCCATACTCCCATCAACCGATGATTACCTGCACTACGCCTATGTTTGAAAGGGGCATTTTCTCTGGTGTGGTGACGGTTGATTTAAAGCTAGAGGGAGTACAGGCATTTATAGAAGCCTGGCGTGAAAAGACGGGTGGATACATTTTTGTTCTAGACCGAAATAATCGCTTTGTCACCTTTCCCAACCCACTTCTAGTCAAAATAAAGCCCGATGAGAGCGAGGGGCATACTGCGGCAGAGTTCATGCTGGCAGGTGAGTTTGCAGGAAAGCAGCCTTTGTTTGCGCCCCTGGCGATCGCGGTTGAGTCCATGAATCAGGCAATTTTGCAAGAGGCACAACGCCGCTCAGATGACCAGTTGGATGTTGCAAAGAGGCTACATACTGACAGCTATCAAATTGATGTGTCAGAAGCAGATTTGATCGCATCAATCTTGACTGATCCGCTAAACGTCAATGATGATTCTGGTGAAGGTAATTCCACCACGCATCTTTATCAGCAATTTGAAATTGAATGTGATTTCTTGCTTAAAGAACCTGCTACTGCTTTCTTGTTTCATGTGCCACGATCGTATTGGAAGGTGGTGATTGTTAAACCTTTTTCAGAAGCAGCAATGGCAACCTATAGCATTATTCAAGCAGAGAAAATGTCGAGTTTAGGACAACTGGTTGCTGGTGTTGCTCATGAAGTTAATAATCCGATTAATTTTATTTATGGCAATCTCACCTATACCAACACATATACTCAAGACCTGCTGGCGATCGTCAAGCTCTACCAGCAGTATTATCCTGACCCACCACCTGCAATTCAGCACTTACTAGAAGATAGTGATCTAAGTTTTGTTGAAGCCGATCTACCGAAGCTTTTGGCCTCAATGCAAGTAGGAGCCGATCGGATTCGGCAGTTAGTACTGTCCCTACGCAACTTTGCCCATATAGACGAAGCGGCTATCAAAACGGTTGATGTCCATGAAGGGCTGGAAAGTACGTTGATGCTGCTGGATAGCCGCTTAAAGCGCTGCCCCAACGAGATTAATATCCAAATTTGTAAAAACTATGCTGTTCTGCCACCCGTTGAGTGTTATCCGGGGCCTCTCAATCAGGTTTTTATGAATATTCTGGTTAACGCGATCGATGCACTGGAAGAGTCGATGAGCAGTAACCTGCGACTGAGCATCAGTGGCATCCAGTCCCATGAAGGGAAACAGGCTGTTAATGTTAAACAACCCACCATTACGATTCAAACAGAGCAGCGGGGTCAAAGCGTTGCAATTCGGATTGCTGACAATGGATCAGGCATTCCAGAAGGAGTACAGCAGAGGCTATTTGACCCTTTCTTTACCACAAAACCTGTTGGCAAAGGTACCGGGCTAGGGCTAGCGATTTCCTACCAAATTGTGACAGAAAAGCATCATGGGCAACTAAAGTGCCAATCAACACCCGGTCAAGGCAGTGAGTTTTACATCGAAATTCCCATTCAACTCGAACTGTAGCCAACGTGAGCCTCGAACTATAGCAAAAGTGAGTGGTACCCTCCTTCATCCATGCCCCCTTATGTCGCCTAACCGTTAGCTTTAGAGTGCAAGGCTTGACGTAACAAAAATCGACTTTTCTAAAGTTACTGGAATGCAACCTATGGGCCAGAATAGGGGATGGTAAAGCTTAGCTGGCGCAATGCTACTGTCGCGCCGAGGAGATCAGGAGCATGCGAGATAACACCAACCTCTTTTGGTTTGGTTTTTTGATTGAGTTCGTCTTCATTTTGGCAATCGTCAAGCTGGTAGACTTAGGCTCCAACAGCAACGATAAACTTGATGCCGAACGCAACCGTATGAGGCGGGAGTACGAACGCCTGAAGCAGGCATTAGAGCAAAAAGCCGAATTAACGCAAGAGAATCTCCGTTTGCAGGTCTTGCAGCGACGGGATGAACAACTCACTCAGATGCTTCCCGATCGCCAATCCCCCCTACAGCCATCAGAACTGTTAACGGATGAGCATAAACAACTCCAGCAAGCGCTACAGCAAGAAACCGATCGACTCACACAGAAATGCTTGCAGCTTGAGCAGGCGTTGCAGCAGCAAGAGGCAACGCTAACTGCAACCTTCCGCCATACACTCTTTAAGCAACTCCAAACGCTCTTTACCCACCATCCCACCATTAGCAAAATCATTGAAGCAAAACCAGACTTGCCTGCCAAAAGTCTAACGCCCATGTTTGTGCCCCTGGAGAATTTGATTCAGAGTTGGGGGTATCACCAGATTGGTACAGCATGGGAACAAGTGGCTTATGATCCAACCCTTCATCAACCGGATGTGCCTGATCTCGCGCCGGGTGAATTAGTCTATGTTCGCTTTGTGGGCTATCGGGATGGGAATACAATTCTTTGCCCTGCTAAAGTCAGTCGCACACTGACAAAAGCGATCGGTGCCTAGTGGATCGATCGCTCCACCACAAGGTCGCCAAATCAGTCTTACTGATGCGCCCATTCACTACGTCTTGCACCAGTGAATAGGCTTGCTCGTTGGTTAGCGTCAGCGTAGAGCCATTAATACGTAAGAAAGTATCCATCACAGCAAAGGTCGTGCGCTTGTTGCCATCCAGAAACGGATGATTTTTCGCCAAATGGTAAAGGGCGGCTGCTTGCTCGTAAAGCGTGGCGTGCAGAAATTCACCACCAAGCGTGGCTTGTGGTTGCGCTAAAGCTGATTCCAGAAGCCCTTCATCTCTAATACCAGCGGTGCCACCAAATCTTTTAAGTTGTCTGGTGTGGATGTTTAGTGTTTCAGCGATCGAAAGAAATCTAGGAGTTAGCAAGACGACGGTACACCTCTTCTCGTTCTCGCTCTGAATCCAAATACGCTTGCCACACTTCAGGACGAACAGCAGGTGGAGTGTCCGTTGCTTCGAGGGAATGGATAAACGTCAGCACATCTGTGAGCTTTGGTTCGGGTAACTGATCAAGGGCTTGAATGATCTGTTCTTTGGTTGTCATCGTTTTGTTTCACCATGCTACGTCTAGTTTACTCTGGGGTTAATTTAGGCCGCGCCAGGAAACAGGTTTTTAGGAGCGTAGGGGAACTGGTAACCAATAAAATCCCAGGCTGAAGGGGGTGAATGAGTGGAGGGGTGGATGAGTGGAGAGGTGAATGAGCGGTGGGATGTTATTCCCCAGCGAGTCCCTAGAGGGTTTGAAGTTGCCTTAGAGAGCGGTTTCTAACGGCACATCTAGCAGTGGAAACTGAGACCAATTCGCCGCATCAAAATGCCACCATTCTGTTATCAATGGCGTGAACCCATGCTTCGCCATTGCGTCTTGTAAGCGCTGACGATTCTGTTTTGCTAATGAACTTGCACCGTCATAGTCTGTAGCGGCTTGCTCGGTAAAGTCATCGAAGGCGGTGGGCATTAGGAGTTCGTTGCCCTGCCGATCGACCAGCGTGACATCGACCGCAGACCCGCGATTATGCCGTGATCCGGTAGCGGGGTTAGCAACGAAGCGATCGTTCGGTACCAGCTTCCACATTTGTTTCTGCACCGAGAGTGGACGGTAGCAGTCATAGACTTTGAGACCCAACCCATCCGCTTCCAGATCTGACTGCACCTGCGAGAGTTGCTCTGCAACGATCGCTCTCAGCAGGCAGCGAGGCTGTTTGTAAAGTGGTCGGTGCATAAAGTTGTTAGCGGTCGCATAGCGCATATCCAGGCGAATGCCGGTATTGAGCATGTGAAGCTCAACGAGCTGTGCCTGCTTGGACATCTTCTTGGGCTGCACGGTGAGAACAGTCGTTGGTTGAGGCATTGCTACATTTGGGCTAGAGATGGCGCTTGAGTCAGCAGCACTGGGTGAGTAGCTCTGACAGGCGAACGAGAAGGATAGAAGTGCGATCGCGGCGAGTTTCAGCCAATAGTAGAGTTTGTTTAGGGGTTTCACTTATTGAGTTCTCATGTGTAAGCAGTAACACTCAGTATTCCCGTAACGTCCAGTTCTCTGACAAAAGAATCGCAGCCCCTTTAGAATAGAGATCTTAAGCATAGAGATCTTAAAAAGAGAAAGCTTGCCCTTCTAGCTAGAAGAGAAGTCCTGACGAATCAACTCGTTCCACGATCGCAGCCGAGGCTACCCATGATTGCAACTCCGCTTCTTCGCTCTAGAGAACTGCCGACATTAGACTATACGTCTACGCGCGATCGCTTCGACGCGACCTGGGAATCTCCCCTATCAACGTTGTTAGGGTTAGGGCGGGCAGCAGGCGCAGATTTCGTTGAATTCTTTTTAGAGCGGGTCAACTATATTAGCTGCCTTGCTGAAGACGATGCCATTACCAGCATTTCGCCACGACTTTCCACGGGTGCAGGTATCCGCGTCTTTCGCGGTCAAACCGATTGTTATGTCAGCACCAATGATCTAACCTTTTCTGGCCTAAAAGCCGCCCTTGAAAAAGGGCTTTCCATTTTGGGCTTGCAGTTGCCCTCACCGGGAGCCTACATCCCCGAAATCAACCTGGAACCGCTACGGGACTATGCTGTTTTGCGGGGCAAAGAGTCCTGGCTCTCAGAAGCTAGCTCTATGCGCGAGATGGGCGAAGTCTTGTTGGATGCCAATGCTCGCTTGCAGCAAAAAGCTACGCATGTGCAATCGCGCCGTGCGGTCTACTTCCGTGATTGGCAGGAAGTGCTGGTGGCTTCCAGTGACGGCACGTTTGCCAGAGATATCCGCCTGACGCAATCCGTTGGTTACAACTTGCTCTGCGCTGATGGCACCAACCGCGCCTCTATTGGCGAACGGGCAGGCAATACCAGCGATCCAAACTTCCTCCGCACCTGGGATTACGCGTCTACCGCTGAAAGCGTCGCTGAATCTGCTGGCAGAATGCTTTACGCGGATTATGTGGAATCGGGCACGTACCCGATCGTCATGGCAAATAAATTCGGCGGCGTGATTTTCCACGAGGCTTGCGGTCATCTGCTGGAAACCACACAAATCGAGAAGCGCACGACTCCCTTTATAGACAAAAAGGGCGAAAAGATCGCCCACGAAAACCTGACAGCCTGGGATGAAGGGCTTTCTGCTGATGCCTTTGGCACGATCGACATGGACGATGAAGGGATGCCTGCCCAACGCACGCTTTTAATTGAAAAAGGGGTGTTGAAGAACTTTATTGCCGATCGGGCAGGCTCCATTCGCACGGGACATCCCCGCACTGGCAGCGGACGTCGTCAGAACTACACTTTTGCGGCGGCATCCCGCATGCGGAACACCTATATCGCTCCCGGTAATTTCACCAATGAAGACCTCTTTGCATCCATTGAAAAAGGTATCTACTGCAAAAAAATGGGCGGCGGCAGCGTGGGTGCTACGGGTCAATTCAACTTCTCGGTAGATGAAGCTTACCTGATCGAAAACGGCAAAATCACCAAACCTCTTAAAGGCGCAACGCTGATTGGTGAAGCCAAGGAAATCATGAACAAAATTTCCATGTGTTCCAATGATCTTGATCTGGCAGCAGGCTTCTGTGGCTCCGTGAGCGGTAGTGTCTACGTCACTGTTGGGCAACCCCACATCAAAGTCGATTCCATCACAGTTGGTGGACGGTAGGGAAAGCTTTGGCACTAACCCATGCTAAGGCGTGTTTTAAAACTTCTCTGCTGCGTTGGTTATCCGCGCTGAACTGTAAGTTCGCGCTCACAGATCCAAGCCCACTAAAGGGACTCAAGACATTGGCATTCCCTTTAGTGGCCTTCCTGCTGCTAGCCCGGATTTGCAATCACGGGCGGGAAAGCAGCGTGGTGAAAGGTTTTAGAACATATCCTAGTGGACTGTCAAGCTTAAAATTGTGGGTAGTCAAATCTTGTAGGCGTTTGCTAGAAGTACTTCCAGCAGTGGTTCACGCACAAAACCAAAACTGACAAACCACCAGGCGATCTGACGCTAATAAAGGCAGGCTGGATGGTTGCTGCGATCGCGGTACCTCGGCGATGGCTGACTCACTCTGAGGGACGGCTGGAGTTTGAGTCAGATGGTGCATTGCTAGTCGGTGCGGTTGGTGTGTTCCGCTGTAAGAGCGGAGTTGTCTGGGTTGGTGCTACTGGAAGGTTCTGCGGTGCTAGCTGTGGCACAGGACTTGCCTGGGTTGGTGCGGTTGCTCCATTCTGGGTGGACGCTTGAGGCACCTGGGGGGCTGGTACGTTCCCTTGTGGTGGTAAATTACCTTGCGGTGGCTGGGGTAAGCGCTGCAAAAACTTCTGCACCTCCGGGCCTGGAAGATAGTTGTAGCCGTAGGGCGATCGATCCGAATCATCCAAGATTTGCGGTGTCACCAGCACCACAACTTCATTGCGCGATCGCTCTTTGCGGCGGTTGCGAAACAGCAGATTGAGCAGCGGAATGTCACCCAAAATGGGCACTTTGGTAATAATTTCTCGATCTTGCTCCTGAATAATGCCTGTCAAAATCAACGTTTGACCATCTCGTAACCGAATTCTGCCTGTCTCCAACCGTCGGCGGTTCACCAACTGTTGAATAAGCAGATTGTTCCGTGACGGATCGGTGATCTGTTGACCGAGCGAACTGACTTCGGGTGAGACTGCAATCGTAACAAAGTTGTTGTCATCAATTTGATCCACCTGCACATTCAAAATTACGCCCACATCCACAGGTGGCTGCGGCAGAATTCGCGTTGAGGTCACATTGCCTTCCGTCACGCGCTGCTCTGTAAAGCCCGAAAAGACTTGAGAGGTCAGGTTGACCTGCGATTGGTTGCCTTCCTGCACGATGAGGGTGGGATCAGTCAGAATTTTGGCATTGCCTGAAACCACTTGTGCTTGCAGGTTTAGCAAAAACTGCGCCGGAAACTGAAATAACGGTGAGAGTCCATAGGTGAGTGCCTGCCCCAGCACGGTGGTGACATTGCCGCTGGTGCTCACCGTCGAGCCGCTGGTGAGTCCCGTGACGACTGGAGCGAGTGGGTTAGCATTGGTCGGGCTGGCAGGCTGAAAGCCCAGGGTGTTGCCTTGGCGATCGGTCACCTGAGCACCCGTATTGAGCGGTGGTTGTACAGTGGCAAACGGGTTGGCGATCGTCGAGGGACTGGTCAGGCTATTCGAGTCAATCAACGACGGGTTGACTGGGCCAACGTTGACCCCGCCTCGTCCCTGGTTCACATTAAAGAAGTTGCCAGCCACACCAAAGGAAAAGCTAGAGCCAATGTTGCTCGTTTTTGATAGATCGACTTCCACAATTTTGACGTTGACCGCGACCTGCTTACGGCGCGCATCCAGCTTGTTGAGGTAGTCTGTTGCAAGCTGTACCTGCTCCAGAGAACCCACGATCGACAGCGTATTGGTGCGTGCATCAGCCGTTACCTGTAAGCCTTTAAAGACAGGACTTCTAGCCGTGGCGCTGTTGTTTGCCCCCAACTCTTCCATCACTTGCAGCGCCCCTTTATACGGGATATTTTCGGTGGTGGCGCTGGTTCTACCGACCTGGCTTGTCGTAGTGCTGCCACCCTGTCCACCGCCGCTCGTCAGACTAGAGGCACTGACAGCCGTTGTTGTAAGGTTTGTCTGTGGTAAGGTGGCCCGCATTTGATTGAGCCGTAGGGTGCGCGCCACATAGCTACCCGTTGTGGCAGGTAGATTGAGACCCACAAAAATCGTCCTACCCATGCGATTCGCCTTCAGCCCTTTCGCCCGTAAGATGTAATTAAACACATCTTGAATGGGTTCGTTCTCGATATCGAGGGAAATATTGGAATCAATAATCAACCCAGCTTGTCCAGTCGCTCCAGTGGCAGGTGTTCCGCCTAAATCTTCGGCATACACGATACCCAGATCGGCCGCCCGCGCCAGCAGTGCCAGTGCTTCTCGAACAGGCGTTTCGCGCAGCACGACCCGCTCAATCCGGGCAGCTGTACCCAGATCGATCGTCGTGGCCTGAACGTTGAGATCGGTGTAGGTAATCCGGTTGCCGGGTAGTGTTGCGGTCGGGGTTGGAGCGGTAGAAGGGATGGTTAGTGTCGTTGGTTTGGAAAGGAGCTGGGGCCTAGGGACAGGAGATTGCGCAATGGTAGAAGGCGTTGCAGCAGGTGCTTGGGCACCCGATGGGGCAGGCGTAACCGCACTGTTTGTCGGTGCTGGAGCCGTGGTGGGCACTGTGGGAAGCGTTGACTGCGGTTGAGGTGATGAGCTGGCAGGTCGCCCTGCGATCGAGGCAGCACCAAGTGCAGCGGTATGGAGCAGGCTGAGGGTTAGCTTTGTGCCATCCTGCTGTACCTGCCCCATGAGTGCGCCGGGTTTTCCGGTGACGATGACCTGGATGCTGCTGGCACTGGCAGCCGTAATGCTAATCGTCTCAATGCCAGGTGCGGGATTCTCTTGACGATAGGGTTTAGCTGCGGCTGTACCTAGCTGAGCATTGGTAATATTTGCGATCCAGGTATTTCCCTGACCACTCGTAAAAATTTGGGGACGATCGCCGCTCTTTTGCGCTACGGTCTGGAGCTGTAGCACGATATCAAGGCCGCTAGCTGTAGGAGTCAGAGCAATGCCACTGACTTGAGTGAGCGCTCCAGCAGATTGAGTGACCAGCGCGATCGCGGCTGCACTAAATAAGCCACCGATCACAAGATGGTACCGTTGCAAGCGTTCCTCCTCTGTGCCAAATAAAGCGCATGTGTCCAGTAAAGCGCGTAAACGCCCCGGCTGAAACTGACAGTGCCAGGAACCTGCTTAGAGACGATCAACATTACCCTGCGGCTAAACCAACGAATAAAACACGTGCTACTGAAAGTCTTCTAAGACAACTGCATGATGGGGAAGGAACAAGCACCCGATCGCTAAGCCTGAGCAGTTCACAGATGCTACCTCAGATCTGCCGCTATGAAACACGGTCAAGGTAAAGGCTCCGTTAAGGTCTTGGGGGAGGGAGAGAGTTTTGAGTTTTGAGTTCTGCTATCAGCCGTCAGCTATCAGCGGTCGTGTAGAAGTTTTGAGTTTTGAGTTAAAGAGCGATCAGCCAACCCTACGGGAAGCAAGCTACAGCGGTCAGCGGTCAGCGTTCTTCTAACAACCAACTTCTTCTGCCTTTTACCTTTTTACTTTTGCCTTCTGCCTTCTGCCCCCTGTCTCCTAACCCCTGCCCCCTTCATTCAACTTACTCCCACAAGACCTGCGATCGCTCGTGCAGTACTCGCCCATAAACCGCCTCTGTTTGCAGCGCCAGTTTTGCCCAATCAAACCGATGCTTCAGATCCGCATAGGCGTTGTCTACCAGCCACTGGGCATAGCCTGGATGCCGCAGGATCTCTAAGATGCCCCAGGCGAGAGAATCTGGGTTATTTGTCCAGGTGACGATGCCAGTTTTGGTGTGACGCACGACTTCAGGCAGGCCACCCGTATCAGACACAACCACTGGTACGCGGGCGGCAAAGCTCTCCAATGCCACAATGCCAAAGGGTTCGTACAGGCTGGGAAACACGGCACAGTCTGCTACCGTCTGAAAGCGATCCAGATCGGCATCTGACATAAACCCGGTAAAGTAGCATTGCTCCCAAATGCCCAATTCCCATGCTTGGCGCTTTAGTTGGTCTGTGTTGCCGCCACCAATGAGCACAAATTTGACGCCACGATCACTCGCTTGAATGACTTTTGGCGCAGCGCTGAGTAAAACTGAAACGCCCTTTTCGTAAGACATTCGCCCGACATAGTAGGCAATTTTTTCCTCATCCGCTGCGAACCGTCGTCGAAACGTCCAATAGTCAAACTCTGGATCACGGTGCTTTTTTTCAGGGCGAATGCCGTTGTATACGACATCAATCTTGTTCCACGGTGCACTCAGTGCACGCTCAACCTCTAGCCGCATGTAATTCGTACATACAACAATGCGCCAAGCGTTGTGTGCTAGCAATCGTTCTTTGTGATGGATATACCATTGGACGTCGGTGTGAATGCCATTGTGGCGACCAAATTCTGTGGCGTGAATGGTGGCAACCAGAGGCATCTTGAAGGTGTGCTTGAGCGCGATCGCGGCATCTCCTACCAGCCAATCATGAGCATGAATGAGATCAAAAGGGCCTTCTTCGAGCAGCAACTTGCCACCGTGTTGACCCAGGCTTTCGTTCATGTTGACGATCCAGTGAAAGAAGTCACTGCTGAAGCCAACACCAACGCGATGGACATGAATACCATCAACGACTTCGTAGCAAGGCGCTTGACCAAACTCGACCGTAACCAAATGGATTTCGTGCCCCTGCTTGGCAACTTCAGGGTACAGTTCTGCTACGTGTCGAGCGATTCCACCCACAATACGAGGTGGAAATTCCCAAGCCAGTACCAGAATCTTCATCGGCAATCGTCTCGACAGTTGACTTATTTTAGCGCTGCACAGTGTTCTCCTTAAAGTAGCTCAGGAGGTACAGCCGTTTTCTGGGAGGACTGGCACGATTAATCGTGGGCAGAAGTGGGGTGGGATCACCACAAATCATCAGTATTGTGGGAATTGGTGAACGCATGCCGTCAACGCTACCGTAATCTAGTAGTATGCACTACAACAGAGGAACTAGATGGGATGGTCTGGGCTGATTAATGATGAGGGTAAGAGGCTAAAGCAATGACTCGAACAAACGCTCCAGTCCTTTTTCCCCCTTTTCTGGTGGCAACCGATGGCTCACCAAGTGCCTTTCTCGCGCAGAAGTTGCTGGTGATGATTGCCCACTCCACTCAAGGGCAGCAAAATGGCAACGGGCGATCGCTCGTGACGGTGCTGTCAGTGCAACCTCGGCGCTCTAGCCGTTCAAGACGGTTGACGCCCATGCCGTTGTCTCCCCAACCGTCTCTATCAAACGCAGCCCTTTCAACCGACGCCACTCAGGAGCCTGTATCTACCTCTGCCCATGCCCCTTCAGAGCCAACAGCAACCACGGCGTCAACACCAAACGCAGATGACTTAACCAGGACGATGGAAGCACTACCAACGACGGTACCGTTTACTGTCCAGGTGCGTCAGGGCCGTCCCGCGATCGAGATTTTGAACTGTGCTCGCGCTATGCAAGCCGGACTGATTGCCGTCGGGTCACGAGGCACAACCAATATGCGTGGACGGTTGATGGGCAGCGTATCGACCGTCATTGCACGTTATGCTCCCTGTAGCGTACTGGTGTTTCGTGGAGCCGTGATGCCTCCTGAAGCAGAACCAAATTTGCATCACCTTTTGTTGATCGTTAATGATTCTCCAGCTACTCAACAGGCGATTGAAGCAACTCGTCAACTGATCCCCGCAGGTGTAAGGTACCTGACCATTCTCTACACTCAGCATCCCTTAAACGCCGACTACCTGTTTGGCCCTTTTGCCACGCCCACGCCCAGTTGGCAGTTCAATCAATCTCTGCAAGATGCCCAAAAAGAACGAAGTGAAGAGGTGCTTGCACACGCCAAAGCCGCCTTTAGCGCCTCAGACCTTGAGATTCACACGCTTCGCCAAATCGGCGATCCAGGCCCATTAATTTGCCAAACGGCCCAGCAACAGCAGGTAGACCTGATTGTACTGGGCGGCAATGCCATGCAGAGCTGGCTACGCCTCCCTTCTGGCGAAGGGCTATTTCCCTTGCAATCCTTTCGGCGATCGAAACCACTATCGAAACAACCAACGGATGCTGAGAGTACCAAGCAACCGCCTGCCCTACGTAATGCGCGTCTCAGTGCCGCTGAAGACTATACATTACATCATGCACCCTGCCCGGTATTGCTTTGTCGATCGACTCAAGCTTGATCTAACCTGAGCGACCGTTACGGTTCAGTTACCGATGACCAGAATTGGATAGAAGGGGCTACTCTAGAAAGTAGAGAGATACATTAATTCGATTGAATGTTTTAATGTTCACTCCGCTTGTAAATCAAGCAAAACTTTGCCCCGTTGACACCAAGTGCTGGAAAGAGCTGGCATGCAGGCATTTTCTGAAAAGCAGACCAGCGGCGAAATGCTGCTACAGTTATTGCTGTTTGTTGACAAACGACCGAGTTCGAGAGAACGGATTCGACACATTCGAGATGCATTGAAAGATCTCAGGACAGCGTATCCTTTTGAGCTAGAGGTGATTGATGTTAGTGAGCAGCCCTACTTAGCAGAACACTTTCGCTTGGTGGCAACGCCTGCTTTAATCAAACTTCATCCTCAGCCTCGGCAAACTCTGGCTGGTAGCGATCTGGTTGCTCAACTGCAACATTGGTGGCCTTACTGGCAACGCTCTGTCGAAGCTTATCTTGTGAATGATAGCTACCAGCAACCCCCAGGCGAAACCCTTGAAGCGTTAAGAGCAGGCACGATCGCAGACGGTGCAACCGCCAGCTATCTGACCGAATCGACTGACGCGAACTCTTCAAACAAAGCCTCTACGAGCGGGTTGTCTAGCGCGTTGGGCACGATCGCTCGTTCCACTGAGCTGATTCATCTGACGGATGAAGTTTTTCATCTTAAGCAAGAGAAAGCTGAACTGGAGGATCAGTTGCGCTTTAAAGACGAAATTATTTCCATGCTGGCTCATGATTTGCGCAACCCCCTTACGGCTGCGTCGATTGCCATCGAAACTTTAGAAATGGGCCATAGCGTCACCGAAGGTTGGTCTTCTCGACTTACGCCCTCTCTAACCGCACAACTCCTGAAGCATGCACGCACCCAGACTCGTGCGATCGATCACATGATCACCGATATTTTGCAGGCAGCCCGGGGTACTAGCGGCGAGTTGCGCATCGTACCTCAAAAGCTAGATTTAGGTAGCTTATGCCTTGAAGTGCTGGCTTATCTGCAAGACCGTTTTCAAGCAAAATCCCAACGCGTGAATCACGACATTCCTTCTGATTTACCCAGCGTTTATGCAGATGGTGAACGAGTGCGGCAAGTATTGGTCAATCTTCTTGACAACGCGTTTAAGTACACACCTGCCGGGGGGGCGATTGTTATTTCCACCCTGCACCGTACCACGCAAAAAGTACAGGTGAGCGTCTGCGATAATGGCCCTGGCATTCCCGAAGAAAACCGCGATCGCATCTTTGAAGACCACTTTCGCCTGGAGCGGGATGAGGCAAAAGATGGCTATGGTATTGGGCTATCACTCTGTCAGCGCATCATTCGCGCACACTACGGACAAATCTGGGTAGATTCGACTCCCAATAACGGCAGTTGTTTTCACTTTACGCTGCCCGTTTACCGCATCTGATACAGAGTCTTAATGTAATTATTGCTGGGGCGCTTGAGGAGCAGAAACTGAGGGTTGTGGCGCGGGGGATGGGTTGTGCAATGTGGCAACCGCGATCGACCAACCAATGATAAGACCCAAGCCGCCAAAGCGCACAATCTGCCAGAACGGTTCTCGTAAGCTACCCCAGGAGAAAAGCCGACTTTCCAGGTTTACTTCCAATGCGTCGATTTGTGCTTGCAAGCGGGTTAACTCAGCTTTGAGGTCTGAGGACGACGATCGCTGAAGTTGGCGTCTAACGTCTGCTTTGTGTGTCTCAAGCGTTGCCTGCCGTTGTTCATCTTGCTGCACCTGCATGTAGCGTTCCTGGAGACCACGGAGCGACCACTCAACCTCTGCTAGCTCCTGCTCAAAGGTCTGTGCATCCGACAGTGCTTCACCGTCGCGGTCGGAGGCTGGATCAGAGGATGATGAGGGCAGCGGCATAACAGCGGTAGTAGAGTAGAGATGTCTTTAGATTATGCCCACGATCGCAGCAACCGTATGCCTGACCCGTCTATCTCCGCCACACCATCCCAGATTGTTTCTGCTGAAAACCCTGATCTGAGCCAATTTAGCGCTGCCGAACTAGCGCAAGCGCTGCTGGCAAAACTCGCGATCGACAACCGTGACTGGCATCGCCTCCAGTCCAACCGCAAAGCCCGCGCTAATGAACAAGCCGCTGCCGCGATCGTCTTCCTGCTCAAAGACCAGCCAGACGAAGCACTGCCAAGGCTTCAGCAAGCTGTGGCCTGGCTCGATCGCTCCATTTCTGCGCCTCCCTGCGAAGCACACGGCGATCGAGTAGGCAGAAAGGAATAAGAACGGGTTGAGTTACAAGCTTTTAACGTGCTTCAGTGTAACGACCCCGTTCACCCGACGCCAATAGCCTCTCGAACTTAGCGAAAAAACTCTCAAGGGTCAGGTGCAAGTGGATTATTATGCTGCTGTCGATAACTTACTTAAAAGCGCGTTGACTTACACTTCCAACTAGAGTTGCCAGAACAGCACGAGGCAGTAAGCGGGGCAAAATGTTCGACTCAAAAGAGTTTCTAAAACCGGGAATGACATAATGCCGATTGTGTTCCAGAGCTAACAGTCCAACGCGAACGACTTTCTGTGGGGAATGCTTTCCAGTTACAACATCACGCCCCATTGCGTTAAAGAAATCTGTGTTTGTTGCACCTGGACATAGAGCTAACACCTTAATGCCTCGTTTTTGGTACTCAATCCACAATGCTTCGCTGAATGAAAGGACAAATGCTTTGGTTGCTGCGTATACCGCTTGACGAGGCAACGGGTAGAAACTTGTGGTTGAACCAATATTAATAATGCTGCCTTCACCCTTTGCCAACATGCCTGGAATGAAGGCGTGAGTTAAATCAACGACAGAAAGCACATTGAGCATGACTTGCTGATGGTCTTTGTGAGACGAGATTGACTCGAATGCTCCGTGAGTGCTAAAGCCAGCGTTATTAACCAGCATAGAAACATTCAATTGCCTTGCTTGTGCCTCTTCATAAACTCGTAAGCTTTCTCCTTCACAACTAAGATCGGCTGTAATGACTTCGACACTGATGTTATGGCGATCTCGAAGTTGGGTTGCTAAAGCCTGTAGCTTATCTTCTGAGCGTGCTACGAGAACAAGGTTCATTTTTCGGCTTGCTAATTCATGAGCAAATGATTCGCCAATGCCACTGGATGCGCCAGTAATCAGAGCAGTTTTTCCGACATAGTGCATGGGTTTTCTCCTGTTTTGATTTGTCAAGGATTATAAGGTTCATTTTTTGAAAGGTTCATTTTTTGAACTTCAAGATCAAAAAAATAACCGCTAAAAATTTCTCAGCAGGTCAGCCTTCTGGTGATTGAGATGCACTGCTACTTTTCGCATCATCCGCACCATCTCCTGTTGCTCTGGCTCTTCTAAACCATTGAGAATCGCTCGACTAACCTTCCTATAGTTCTCAATTTCCATTGCATAAATTTTCTCTCCTTCGGGCATAAGGCAAATTCTGACAATGCGCCTGTCTTCGTCAGAGCGATCGCGGCACAGACACTTTCTTCTGACCAACCTATCTACAATTCCAGTCGTGTTAGTGATACTGAGTTTTGCTCTTTCAGCAAGCTCACGCATCATGAGCGGCTGAAACTGCCCTACTACACCAATGACACGGCATTCCTGCTTATTCAGGTTGACCGCTTCACCTGAACTCTGCTGTGCTACCTCAAAAAGGTCAGCAAGGATGGCGATATATTGCGTTAACTCGTCTGCTTTGCTCACACTACTTCAAAACTTAGCAAGTTCAAAAAATGAACAATCCAACTATAGACATAGAGGTTTTTGTTGTCAACCTTGGACTGCAACTTCTTGGCAGCCCAACAACTGATTAGGCTGCGGCTTGATCTGTTGCATGTGCCTGCAACCATCGGGCATAGCTAGCTAGCATAGTCGCTACGATCGCCTCAGAGAGAATGATCACGTTGATCATCGGGGAAAGCATCCAAAGCGGTGTGATCCAATAGTGTCCCAAAACCAGCAGACTTAACCCGCAGTACACATAAAGCAGTGCGAAAGCCAAGGAAAACTTGCGCTTGGAGAACAGCACATACCCAGCACAACTGAAGGGGTCATCACAATCCACAGCGAATCAATTAGAGCTGGAGTAATCCATCCGGGTTCGTGGTATTCCGGTAAAAACACTATGTTGTGAATGTAGTGCCCCAGTGACACAAAAATGTTGAGCAGAATCAACGTCAATAGCCACTTTTCCTGGTTAGAGTGATGCATCTGCCTCCTTCGCTCTTTAAAAACTAGCCCCCAATCATTGCTTAGCCTTCTTTTACCACTTTCAGCTTTTTACGGTCTGGTGGCATGGTAATAGAAAACTGGCTGACTATTTTGGCATTACTCTGCCCTGTCTGGGTTGAGGTTTCGATCGGGGCATTGCGAGCAGGCGACTGGGCCTGGATCGCTTCGCTAATGGGGTGATGCAGCAAGGTCAGTAGACAAGAACAGCCTGTAAGCAGCAGCAAATCCAGTTCTTTGCTCAACAGCCGTCGCGAGGCTTTGCGGAATGGTTGACCTGGAATCGCTGGCTTCAGTCTTAGGCGTGTCATAAGAGTGCAACTGTCGATAAACGAATTGACATTAATGGATGGACGCTCGGAGTTCTCAGTATACCCAAGACGATCGTCAACCTGCTTCATTTAGACTGACCAATTGATGAGCCTGTTCCTACATCGTGTGATGTGTAAGCTCTTGCAGCGTGGCATCGGTAGGCAACCAGAAATCAGGCGTTAAAAACATTTGTCATTCTGACCTCTAATGTTTGCAAATGAGTGCATCTCATGGTTTTTGCGAATAGGCAC
Organism: Stenomitos rutilans; assembly: GCF_059505485.1. NCBI lineage: Bacteria > Bacillati > Cyanobacteriota > Cyanophyceae > Leptolyngbyales > Leptolyngbyaceae > Stenomitos > Stenomitos rutilans. The sequence continues at coordinate 16,195 of NZ_JCACKR010000173.1, read as the reverse complement.
TCTCACTGCTGCTCAAAGAATTTTTGCGACATAAAGCTGGGAATCGGCACAGGACGAATCCGTTTGCTATCGACAAAAGCGCCCGTTTGCGTTGCGAGGGTTGCAACTTCACGGTTGCACAAAATTTCTGCCTGCACTGTCCACTTGATACGGGTGAGGTGTCTCATCCAGAGCTGCCCAGTAACCTGATCAAAGAGTCGAATGGGACGCTTATATGTGATCTGGGTTTCAGATAGAATGGGAAAGATGGTTTGCTGCTGCTGATAAAGCGAAGGAAAGTGTTCTTCTAACAGCTTAATGCGTAAATCTTCTAACCACCGCAGATAAACAATGTTGCTAACAATGCTAGCAAAGTCAATATCGTAAGTTTTTATCGGAATGTCGATCGTGATCAGTAATGGTCTCGATGATGGGTCAAGCACTAGTATGGTTACTCCTGATTAAGTGACTAAGACCGATCGGTCTTTTTAACATCAAAAAAAGATTGAATGAGTACCTATGCACGCAATTCACGAACGAGATAATGGTGCAGATGTTCGATCGCCCGCTCTAAATGCACCTCATTGCCGTAAAGTTTGCTCATCATTAACGCTCCCTCGATCGTTGCAATCAGAATTGTTGCAGCCGCCTCTGGGTCAGCATTAGCGTGAATTTCACCTTTGGCAATGCCTTTAGCAATAATGCGAATGATCAGCCTTCGCCACGATGTCATCGCTTGCTGTGCTCGATCACGCAACGCTGGATGAGCATCATCACTTTCCACGGCTGTATTCAACAGCGGACAACCACCCGGAATTGGGGGATTGTCCACAAACTGCCGATAAACCTGGAGCATGGCCTGCAATTTTTCTATTGCATGGCGTTTACCACGTATCGCTTCAAGAAACTGTTGACTGCTCAATTGAATGGCAAAATCAAAAGCAGCTAAGGCCAGTTCTTCTTTACTGTTGAAATGATTGTAGATGCCTCCCTTTTGCAGTCCGGTGACACGCATAATGTCCGACATGGATGAGCCAGCGTAGCCTTGCTGATTAAAAAGCCCAGCCGCCTGCTGAATAATCTTGGCTCTGGTTTCTGCCGCTTTTTGCATAACATCTGTAGTATCAAGACCGATCGGTCTTTTTGGGCATACAAGCTAGTATATAGCAGTCCTAAAGCATTCGTGCAAAGCATGTTGTGTTTGATCCAAGCAGCGGTCAGCCGTCAGCGGTCAACCTGGAACTTAAAGCGGGAAGCTGTAGCTTGCTTCGCCAAAGGCGTAGGCTAAGCCAGAAGCATATCCACAAATCAAATAGGATCGCTAGATAAATAACCTGATGCGTTACAAGTACAGAATTTTGCTTTGCGACTAATGCGATCGCATTTATCGTTTTTATCGTTCTGCCCGTTCTGCGTAGAGTTGCACAATGCGACCAACCACTTCGGCAATACTCAAGTTATCTGTCTGAATGACGATCGCGTCGTCGGCTTGACGTAAAGGAGCCAGGGTGCGGGTGCTGTCTTTGCAATCGCGATCATAAATGGCCTGTTCTAACTCATCCAGGCTAATTTCGCCCTTGCCCTGATTTTTGAGGTCTTGCTGGCGGCGGCGTGCCCGCTCTTGCACCGAGGCCGTCAAAAACAGCTTGAGTTCCGCATCAGGAAAAACGTAGGTGCCAATATCGCGACCATCAATTACAATGCCGCCGTCTTTGCCGTAGCGTCGCTGCTGCTGCACTAACTCATGACGAACGGTCGCTTGTGCGGCGATCGCCGACACCTTCGACGTGACCTCTAAGCTCCGAATCGCCTGCGTCACATCCTGACCATTAATCGAAACGCTTACGGAAGAGGGATGACCGCTCACTGCAATTTCGCACTGGCTCACCAGTTCGGCAATGCTGGGTTCGTCGTCTACTGCAATGCTAGACTGCAACACCAACCAGGTGACAGCCCGATACATCGCCCCTGTATCCAGATAGAGCAGGTTGAGTTCGTCCGCGACTTGGCGGGAAACGGTCGATTTACCAGCGCCAGCGGGGCCGTCGATCGCCACAATCGGCTGCCGTGCCGATAGCACCAAATTGTCAATGAGGCGTGTTGATCCGAGACGGGCCGCGATCGCCAATAAGCCTGTTTCTTTCACCATGTCTAGAGGTTCCAACGTGGAAGGATGAACGAGTTCGATATATTCGGGAGCAATGGCAGGAATGCGCTCCAGCTCTGTTTTAACCGTTTTGATCAGCACGTCACTGACGTGCTCGCCTGATCGAAACACCTGCTCAGCCGCACGCAACCCACGGTAAAGCACCACTGCCTGCTCTTTTTGGGCTGCAGTTAAGTATTGATTGCGCGAGCTGAACGCTAGTCCAGTTGCTTCGCGCACCGTGGGACAGGCAACGATGGTAACAGGCAAATTTAAGTCTAAGACCAGTCGCTGAAGAATCGCCAACTGCTGCGCGTCTTTTTGCCCAAAGTAGGCTCGGTGCGGCTGCACAATGTTAAACAATTTGGTCACGATCGTCACCACACCCTGAAAATGCCCTACGCGCGAGCGGCCACACAAAATAGCAGTCATCGCTTCCGGTGGGATGACTTGGGTGGATGAAGGGAAAGGAGTTTTGAGTTTTAAGTTTTGAGTTTTGAGTTCTGCCTCCCCTGCTCCCTCCGCTTCCCCCGCCGCCTCTGCCTCCTGCCTTCTGCCTTCTGCCCTCTCCCCAACTCCCATCTCCTCTGCACTGGGCGCAAAAATTACATCGACTCCAGCTTGCTCACACAATGCCCGGTCTTGCTCCAGGGTGCGAGGATACTGGTGAAAATCTTCTGTAGGGCCAAACTGAAGTGGGTTCACAAAAATGCTCACCACGACAAGCTGATTTTCGCGGCGTGCCTTTTGAATCAAGCTAAGATGCCCAACATGCAGTGATCCCATCGTCGGCACGAGACCGATCGAAGCCACTGCCGCATCCGGCTCACCTGTGGCTGAGCGATCGAAGAGAGGTTGACCGGAGCGGTATCGATCGAGATAACAGCGCAATCCAGCAACGGTTTTAAACAAACGCACCGTAACCCCCAAAGGATGAATGATCTCTTAAGACGACTGGATGGCGATTCACTATCACAGGCTCAATGGCTGCCTCTCACCCTAGACCTGAATTTCCCTGTTAAGCCTATCAGCAAGACTGCTACCGCTGCCACTTGAAATCGGTACGCCCTGTCGCTGCCCATTTTAGCGAAGAGCGTTAGGATGTCGTCTGTAAGCTCTTCTTCAAACAGCTATGAACTTTTTCACGCAGGTGTTACATCTGCTTGGTTCGGGAGCCGCTGCGTTCATCACGGCCCGCAATATGCGTGATCCGTTGACGCGACCCAACACGCTAGCAAGCCTACAACTGGCTGAATCTGGTTCGGTGCCCTATCTAGAAGCGTTGCGCGATCGTGCCGTCGCAGAAGGCGATCCCTGGCTGGCAGAACGGCTCACTCGTCACGCCAACGACGAACGCCGTCATGGGCAGATTTTCGCCCACGCTCTGAAGCAACTCAACAAGCAGGTGATTGATTTCAAAGCTTCTCCCAGACCGACCAACACGCAAGAGAAGCCTGAAGAACGTAAACGAAACCCCTTTTTTGATGCGTATTTTGAAGGCTACACCCAGGCAGATTTGAAGCCAGAGGCGATCGACTGGATTGCATTTTTGGGAAGCACATACATTCTAGAGCTGGATGCCAGCAAAGACTTTGTACGCATGGCAAATGTCTTGCCAGAGGATGAACCTGTCAGCGCCAGCCTCAAAAAAGGGATTCTCAGCGTTGCCAGCGACGAAACCGGGCATGCTGCTTACCTGCGTGAAGCGCTAGAGCGACGATTACCCCGCTCTGAAGTGGATACTGTGATTGACTTCTGGCGTACTCGCAAAGTGAACGCTATTTTTGCAATGGTGGGCAATTTCATTCAAAAGAGTGGCAAATCACCCTCCCTTGTTCGAGATGGTGTACCTACCGAGATGTCAGAAGCTCCGGCTGAACGGGAGTTGGTGGGAAGTAGGGGGCAGGGATAGGGGTAGAAGACAGAGGGCAGAGGGAGCAGGGGGAGTAGGGGATGCGGGGGATGCGGAGAGAGTAGGGGAAGCAGGGGGAGCAGAGGAGGCAGAACTCAGAACTCAAAACTCAGAACTCAAAACTCTCTCTTTCCCCCTTCCTCCTCACCTCTTCTGCCTGTAAGCATCACGCTAGAATACCAGAGGCGACTCTACGTACTCTGTTCATGCAAGCTCCTCCGCTTTCTCTTCCTAAACCTGGTCAATATTGGCAGTGGCAACAGCAGCCCATTTATTACGTCAAAGCTGGAACGTGTCAGGCACAACGTCCTCCACTGCTGCTGATTCATGGGTTTGGCGCGTCTACAGATCATTGGCGTAAGACGATCGCGGGTTTGAGTGAGGAGTTTGAAGTCTGGGCGATCGATCTACTGGGCTTTGGGCGGTCGGCGAAACCCGATCGCGCTTACAGTGGCGATTTGTGGCGCGACCAACTCCATGAATTTATTACGCAGGTGATTGGTCGGCCTGCGGTTTTAGTGGGCAATTCTCTGGGTGGGTATGCGGCTCTCTGCGTTGCAGCGCAGCGCCCAGAGTCTGTAGCAGGGCTGGTGCTTGTGAATAGCGCAGGCCCGTTTACTGACATTCAGGGCACCACAAAACCTGATCCAGTTCGCGAAGTGATGGGCAAAGTCGTGCAAACGCTCTTTCGTCAGGAGTGGGCGAGTTTTTTGCTCTTTCAATATGTGCGCCAGAAGTCTCTCATCCGCAAGACGTTAGAAAAAGTCTATTTAGACCAAGCGGCTGTTACAGACCAGCTTGTAGAGGAAATCTATCAGCCTTCATGCGATCCAGGTGCGCCCAAAGTTTTTGCGTCGGTTTTCAACACGCCTCAGGGTGAAAAAGTAGATGTCTTGCTGGGGCAACTGAACCGTCCCCTACTGATGCTCTGGGGCGAAGCCGACCCCTGGATCAACGCTAGAGAGCGGGGTGCGAAGTTTCGGCAATATCATCCCAAACTCACCGAATATTACTTGCGGGCAGGGCACTGTCCTCATGATGAGGTTCCCGATCAGGTCAATGAGTTGCTGCGATCGTGGGTGGCAACTGTGCTCTAAGCCATCGCAATTGCTTTCTCTTTAGCAGGGCATTTTGGCATTCACCACGAAACGATCCAGAAAAAAGGCTTCTGAGTGAAAGCAAGAAATGCTTCTAAACCCTGATATACCTTGGTTTTAGGACGGAGAGAGAGGGATTCGAACCCTCGTTAAAGTTACCCCTAAACAGCATTTCCAGTGCTGCGCCTTCAACCACTCGGCCATCTCTCCATAGGGCTGTACTGTATGAACAGTCACAGGATAACTATCCTAGCAGAAGCAGGTAGACTTTAGACAAGGGGCTTGAGCGTAAATCTGGAGGCTACTCATGAAAAGCCACCGCTCATTGTCCAACCATTCACACTTAGCCGTTTATCGATGGCAGTCTAACGCTGAAGCTATGCCGCATTCTTATACTGTTCGCATTCACGACCGCCGCACTAATCAACTGCATACGGTCAAGATTCCTGACGATCGCTACATTCTACAAACGGCTGAAGCTCAGGGGGTGACGCTTCCGTTTGCTTGCCGTAATGGAGCCTGTACGACTTGTGCAGTGCGTGTTCTGTCTGGAGACCTCTGTCAACCAGAAGCAATGGGCTTATCGCCGAAACTACAGCAGCGTGGATATGCGCTGTTATGCGTGAGCTATCCTCGGTCTGACCTGGAGGTAGAAACGCAGGATGAAGATGAAGTTTACGAGCTTCAGTTTGGTCGTTACTTCGGCAAGGGAAAAATAAAAGTAGGCTTGCCGCTTGACGAAGATTAGGACGACAGCATGAAAAAGGCACACGATCGCGTTGGACATTATCTGAAATGGTTGGGGTTGGTTGTCTTTTTCATGCTTCTAACGGGTTGCCAGCCGAATGTGCCAGTTCAAGGGCTGACGATCGACGTTCAACGGGTATTGAGTGGGCGAGAGTTTGAAGTAGCAGGTGTCGCTGCTGCGCCAGATTTAACTGAACGGGTACGGCTGGAAGGCATTGATGTGCCTGATGTGCGTCAAGAACCCTGGGGTACAGCAGCCAAACGCCTGCTCGAAACATACCTCCAACAAAAATCGGTGCTGCTGGAAACCGATGCTGAACCACGAGATGCCTTTGGACGACGGTTGGCATATGTGTGGCAGGGCGATCGCTTGTTGAATGAAGTGTTGGTAGCGGAAGGGTATGCGATCGTCACTCCTCATCCGCCCAACAGCAAGTACGATCGACGGCTTGCCCAGGCTCAAGAACATGCCAGAGTGCTGGGTCTTGGTCTTTGGAATCCTAAACAGCCAATGCGGGTGAGTCCAGCAGAATTTCGGAGTCAACAGCGGCAGAAGGTGGGAGTGGGGAGTAGGGGCAGGGTAAACGCATCAAAAATTTGAGGTAGTCTTTTTTAGTAAAGGATAGGGAAAAAGCGGTGCGCTCTTAACAACTTGCTTGCTCTAAACGAGTTTGTTCGTTGTAGTCATGGATGAAATTTCAAATGGCGCTAATGTGATTATCCACTTTCTTAGAAAACGATAAGGTTTGTCTCACCAACCGCGAAACTCGTTGTCGTAACGTGTTATTGAAGCGTTCAATGTCACTGGTCAATCCCGTTTCTTTCCCTACTGCACAGTGCCGCTTGCTCGGTAAGACTACCTTATATGCCTCCCAATGGTCGGTGAAAATCATGGCGCATTGTCGATACACCGCTGGCATCGATTGCCAAAGGGCGAAAGCAGAGTCTTTGGAACGATCACCAACGTGACAGCCCACAATCTCACGAGCGCCGACATCGAGCGCTAACTACACCCACTGCTTGTTGCCTTTGTCATTGACAAAGGACCACAATTCATCCATTTGCACACTCAATGCTCCTTTAGGTTTCGGTATCACCCTGTAGCATTGGTTGACATATCCTTGTAGCCAGGACTCTGACAACTTCAGCACACGGGCAATGCCAGCTAAAGGAATCTTCTCTAACAGCAGGCGGTCAATCATCACAGTGCTATCTTTTTCTCGACGTTGCCACTGCGGATTTTCCACAAATTGGCGACCACAATCGCGGCATTTGTAGTTTGTTTGCCGCGTCAGGTGGTGCCATTTTTCATGATGTCTTCTGAGCCACAATTAGGACAATGCAGAAAGGGAGGAATGCTGGACATAGGAGATGAAGATGGCAGTCATTCCCTATTTTATCTAGCCTTTACGAAAAGGTACTACCGTCATTTTAAAGTGCCTTTCCAAGCAAATGAAGTGCGATTGATTGAGAAGTATTCAGGAGCCAGAAGCCAAGAGTCAGAGGGCTTCTCACTGCCAGCGCCAACCTAGCAAAAGGGCGATCGCTCCCATACAGGCTAAGAGTAGGCCTGCTAGCCGATAAGTAACATCTAAACCAACAATACCGCTAAGCGGTTGACTCAAGATTGGTGAAATGAATTGTCCGAGGAAAAAAGCAGTTGTCAACCCGCCTAACACGCGCCCCCTGAAACTTGCAGGGATAACAGAGGTGAGGCAAACATTCATGTTAGGCGTGAGTAAGCCTAAGCCAGTGCCAGCGATCGCCAAACCCACTAAGACCAACGCATAGGTAGTAGCAAAGCTAATGACAACGTAACCGACAGCCATCGACAGAAAGGCGATTGCGTAAATGCCCATAAACGATAGTCGGGCTTTAACTTGCTGGTAAGCGATCGCGCTACCTGCGCTGAACAACGTTGCAAGAGCGATCGCCAATCCGGCTTGTGAAGCATTTGCACTGGTCAGTTGCTTTAAATGAAACGGCAACTGCACGGGAATTAAGTAAAACACAACTTGCGACAGGAGCGCCGCTGCATAAGTTAAACCTGCAATGTGCCAGGGAAAGGCATTAGTAGCATCAATACCCAAATTCTGACTAACCAACGTCCGATTGGGTTCTGGCAGCACAAACACAACAAGCGGCAAGATGAGTAGCGCCAGCAGATAAATGAAGAACGGCATACGCCAGCTCACATCAGCCAGAATCCCACCCAAAGAGAGAAAGACAACCCCACCTAAGCCCATGAACGCTGCTTGAAAACCGAGAAACTGGGCACGAGCTGAGCCAACATAATAGTCTGCAATTAAGGCCGTTGCAGTCGTCATAATGCCTGCCACGCTCAAACCCAACAGTACTCGCCCCACCAAAATCAAGCCAATCTCGTTCAACATGGCTCCAGAGGTGCCTGCAAGGCCATACAGCAACACAGCGAAAGCCAAGAGCGTCTTCCGACCAAAGCGGTCAATCGCTGTTCCTACAATGGGAGCACCGATCGCAATAAACAAAGCCGGAACCGTTAAGACCAACCGAACCCAGTAGTCTGCATTTGGTGTAGCGGCAAAGTGATCACGCATGGCAGGGAGAGAGGGCGCGATCGTGGCTCCTGCCATGATGGTCAGGCTACTGCTAAGTAGCAGCGTTGCTTTGACAAGAAAGGAATCCGCTTTAAGGGACATGATAGAAGGTAAGTGAATCAGCTTGGCACGTAAGTTAAATGACCGAACGCGCACTGCTAGATAAGCAGTATAACGATTATCTAAATCGGTCAAAAGCGCATTCAGAAAGAAAATACCGTGCGAAGAGTGCCGCTAAAAGAAGAGGCCGTTGGGGTAAAACTCTCTGCTTGGGCGCAAAGCACCCAAACCCCTTTTTGCAATTAATTGTGGCTACCTACTTAGCGAAGAAAGTAGTTGAGCGATCGTGCGTAGAGGCAGTCGCTTGTCACACGATACGGGCACGCGACGTCGCAAAAATCATCGCAAAGCCTTTAATAGGCAACCGAGAAAGAGCAAGGATTAAAGATGCAACTTGAGTTGAGGCGGCGCGTGTAGGGTCAAATTCACAGACAGAGTAATACTATTGTTGCTATCTAAATTGAGACACTGAATCAAGCCATGATAGCTTTCAATAATTTGCCGCTTGAAGTAAGCAACATCCTCGTCCATTAAGGTAGAAGCATTAAACGAAACGGTTTGACGTTCTGTTTGAGCAGGTTGCCTGTTGACTGGCGGTATTGTGTAGTCTTCTTGACTCAGCTCTAAGTTAAAAGCATTAAAGAAGATCACCAGGCTCCGTTTGTCTACAGCAACTTCGCGCCCAATTATGCGATAAATTGTGCGCGGATCGAGCAAGGTTTTTTCACTCAGGTATTCCAACGTGTGCCGCTCACCAAACTCGTTGCATAGAACTTGCGACTGGTGAAGTTTTTGCCACCCTTGATGGGTCAAGAGAATACCGCGTCTACGTCTTTGCTTGCTGTAGTTAAAAGTTGCTGGTGGTGCAGCCGCAGGCTGAGTCAGTTGGCGGTAGGAATGGAGGGGAATAACTTGAAGGTTTGACATCAGAACGACCTGGAAGGAGTAGGAGCAGGGAAAAGCGAAGCAAAGATGTCTGAATGGTGCTTTTTTCTAGGTTTGAAATGGTGCTTTTTTCTACGTTCTTAGGTTGGAGTGTATACGGTTCAAAAAGGACTGTCACTACGCTAGAGATATGTCTTGTACTTAAGGACAGATGAGCCTAACACTAGACTTTCGCTGGGCGATCGCTCAACGAAAGTTAGGCAACGTAACCAAAAGCGCGATCGCATATTTTCTCTCCAAAGCACCACCAAAACCAATTCCATCCAGGTTCAAGGCGATTTGCTGCATAGACTGCTTAACCCCATCAAAGCTCCTTCCTTACCCTGTAGAACTACTGCATATTCACAAAATATTCACACTATTAATGTTTACTACTCTAAGCTCTGGGGCGTGATGGCTAGTTGATTGACAAAAGTCTTGAAAGGCTGATGGCTTCGTTGCTCACCCGCCCGTGATTAAAAGCCGGGCTAACGGTGCGAAACCCGTTAAAACGGGTTGAAAGGTGATTGCAGTCCTCTACCCTTCGGGAAGGCAAAGCCTATAGAGGACTTCCTGCTGCTAGCCCGTACTTTTAGTGCAGGATGGAGTGGGCGATCGCTGAACGATTTGTCAGCCAACCAGGGCGTATGGATTAAACCATTTGAAACTCCGTTTCCTTAACAGAACAAAATAGGTCGCGCCATGTGAAACATAAATTTGGATGGAGGTACCTCTGGAACAGGCACAACAGCAAAAGGAGAAAAAGAAACCACATGCAGCCTCAGAAACAAGCTCAGATTCAACGCACTCGCCCGTTCTCCTTTTCACATTCCTATGACTCTCTCACCCATTCGAGTCTTAATTGCTGACGATCATCCTATCATTCGTAATGGTTTAGCGATGATAGTGAACTTAAAACCCGAAATGACGATCGCGGCTGAGGCGACCAACGGTTTAGAAGCCGTCGAGTTATTTCGTCAGCATCAACCGGATGTGACATTGATGGATTTGCGCATGCCTCACATGACAGGCGTTGAAGCCACTTCTGCGATTCGACAAGAATTTCCTGATGCTCGCGTTATCATTCTCACCACATATGATGGTAACGAAAACGTCTATCGAGGCTTGCAGGCCGGGGCCAAGGGGTACATTCTCAAAGATGCGCCACTCGATGAAATTGTCCGAGCGATTCACATCGTGCATATGGGGGCAAACTACATTCCTCCTGTCATAGGCGCAAAGCTAGTTGAACGTTTGGAGCAACCTCAATTGAGTAACCGAGAGCACGATGTATTGCTCTTGATCGCTGAGGGCAAAAACAATCAACAAGTTGCGACTGTACTGCGCATTCAGGAAGGCACAGTCAAGTTTCACATCAACAAGATTTTTAGCAAATTAGGGGTGAGCGATCGCGCCCAAGCGACCCTCGTTGCTATTAAGCGTGGGATTGTTAATCCATAGCTTTGAGAGAGCCAGGGCTTGGTTTAAAACCCTCGATCCTCCACAACCCTCGCGCTTCACGTTGCTAACGCTAGAAAAAAGGAGAGAGCCAAACCATTCAAAGCTCCCTATTTTAAGGGAGATTTAGGGAGAACACCATCAGTCAAGGAAACAATCCAAAGGTTTTAAAGCACTGCTTAGCATAACTTCTGGCCTAACGTGTTGAACGTCTCTGGTTGTTAAGTTCAACAAAAGCTAATGGTTGAGGACAGATTGTAATCTTGGAAGAATGCCGAGGCGTTCAATCAGCGTCCAATGCGCAGCAACCAACTGATCGGCCATTCCAGCAAGACAATCATGCTTGGTTCAACTTGGAGATCTACACAATGAGCGGACGGACGATTTATCTTTTAGCAGCATTGGCAGGCGGAGCGGTTCTTCCAGTACAAGTTGCATTAAACACTTTGCTGCGACGTTACGTCGGCGAACCGATGCAGGTGACGTTTATTTCCTATGTGGCTGGGTCTGTAGCCTCGCTTGCCATCTGTGTCTTTGCCCAATATCCACTTCCTGCTATGGCTGCCTTAACCCAAACATCCTGGTGGATGTGGGTGGGTGGCTGTTTGGGCACGTTTTACGTCTGGTCAACCATTTTTGCAACACCCCAAATTGGGGCCACTCTTGCTCTGGCGCTGACGATCGCGGGTCAAATGATTGCAGCACTGCTTCTGGATCATTATGGTGCGATCGGCTTAACCAGGTATGCCGCCAGCCCGACTCGTATCGCTGGCGCTGTCTTTGTCGTTCTTGGCGTTTCGCTGGTCGCTTATGGAAAGCGTTGATTTTGCATGGCTCTCCCATGACTCAGACAGTTTCCATCTCCACTGTAAAAGATAGAAAGAAGAACCGTTTAAAGATTGGCAATGCCTCGTTTGAGCGCGACTAGAACGGCTTGGGTGCGATCGCTCGCGCCTAACTTTCTCAAAATGCCATTCACATGGAACTTAATGGTGCCCTCACTCACATTAAGTGCATTAGCAATCTCTTGATTATTTTTACCTTCGGTGATGAGTAGTAAAACCTGTCGTTCGCGCTCCGTGAGTTGAGGACTACTCATCCGTTCAGAGAGTCTGGCACCCACTTCAGCCGGAATGTACTTTTGTCCGGCATGAACGCGTTGAATGGCTTCAATCAACTCCTGACGAGTCACGTTTTTGAGCAGGTAACCTCTCGCTCCAGCACTGAGTCCGCGATAAATGTCTTCATCGCCATCATAGGTCGTCAGCACAATGATATGAGCGTTAGCAAACTCTTGGCGAATGGTTGCGATCGCCTCCACACCACCCATCTCAGGCATCTTTAAATCCATCAACACCACGTCAGGCTGATGCTGACGAAACAGCACCACTGCCTCAGCGCCAGTGCTGGCTTCAGCCACCGTTTCAATACCGGTAGTGTATTGAATAATCATGGCTAGACCAGAGCGAACAATAGGATGGTCATCGGCAATTAAAACTCGAATGGTAGTGTCGCTCATGGTGCATCGGGCAGAGAGGGATGGGTAGCGGGTAGACAGAGAGAACGGGACACGGGTTTTCGGACACTTCGGTTGCAGTTGGCTATTGGTTTCCTTCCGCTTTGTTGTCATGGTGTTCTCTCTTTTCGGTTTTCCCTTTCCGGTTTTTCCTAACCCAACGGTGCTTCTACAAGAATCTGAGAGCCTTGCCCTAGCTGGCTTGTGAGGCTAAGTAAGGCACCAATGCGATCGCAGCGTTCATACATCCCCATCAGCCCAAACCCGCCGTTGAGGGTATCGATTGCCGTCGGTGGAGTGAAGCCACGTCCGTTATCGCGAATGGTCAGCAGAATGCGATCGGGTTCGTAGGCGAGTTCAATCGCAATAGTCTGTGCCTGGGCATGTTTGAGGGCGTTGGTTAGGGCTTCCTGTCCAATTCGCAGCAGGTTCATGCCAATGATGGGCGGCAGGGGGCAGGGCGTACCCTGAAGATTGACATCAATCGCTGTAGTGGTGTTGCGGGTCATCTGTTCCACACTGTCATAAAGGAGCTGTGCTAGATCGGCATATTCAGCAGCGGGTGGATAGAGCGCCCAGACAGAACGGCGGGCTTCGGCAAGTCCGCTTTCTGCCAGTCGGCTGACGTGATTGAGGATCTGCTGAACGGTTTGAGGGTCTTGACCAAGCAAGGCTTTAGCAACTTCTAACTGAAGGGAAATGCCCGTAAAGGCTTGCGCTAGAGTATCGTGGATTTCGCCTGCCATGCGGTTGCGCTCTTCAAAAATCGCGGCGTGCTTAGCTTCCTCTGCAAGTCGTGTAAGTTGAACAGCCAGTGTTACCTGTTGCGCCAGGGCGTAGGTTAATTCAATTTGTTGGTCTATGAAGTGGCGATCGCTCGGCAGAAAGACAACCAGTGCGCCGATTGTTCTGTCACCCAAAATCAGCGGTACATTCAGAAGCCGCCTGACCCCGCGAGATGCGTACCACGCTCCAGCATCTAAGCCGTGCTCATTCGCTATTTGACGATGAATCGTACTGGTTATCAGATCATCAATCTGGATATAGCTTCGACGATAATGCAAACTCTCCTGCTGAATCATGTCTGGCGGCACTGGGTAACCATGCAACCCAACATGCCCTGGTTGCTCCTCTGGTTTAAGAATCTGCCCTTGCCAATAGGTCAGTCCAACATACGCAAGATTAGCGGGTGCTGGATGGTACCAATATTCGGTCAGGGGCGCATCTAGTTGTTGAGCAATGACTTTAAGCACATGCCCCAAAAAGCGATCGAAGTCGGTTTCTGTTGCCAGCACATCAACGGTTTGCTTGAGCGCATCATTGGCGTTTGCCAGCCCCGTCGATCGTGCTTGTTCGGTGTTCAATAAAGCTTGTTGGGTTTCCCGCAGTTCTGTAATATCAACCTGGCTCACCCAGGTACTCACGACAGCATTCTCTTCGATCGTGCTGACCGCACTATTGAGAAAATAACGCTTACGTCCCGTGCGATCAAATTCCTCAGTTTCTAAGTGGCGGCAGAAAAACTGATTCTCAGCCCACTTTCGCATCGTTGTCTGTGTAATTTCAGAGCTGTAATCATGCAAGTCCCTTAGCATTACCCCAATTAAATCGTCTGCTTGTTCATACCCATACATGGCAGCAAACGCAGGGTTAGCTTCAGCCATATAAATCGAGCGATAACACAAGTCAACTTGCTCGTCTACGGTTAAATTTAGAGGAATGGCTTGTGCATAACCAAAACGCACAATGCCTTCACCACTGAGTTCAAACAAAGTGCGATAGCGTCTTTCTGATTCAGCGAGGCGATCAAGCGCTTGTTGAAGTTCGGTATTGTAACGCTCCAGTTCGTGCGATCGCTCTGCGGCATTGCGGGAACGAAGTTGTTCAGCTTCTAGTAGCGTTTGCTGTGTTTCTCGTAGTTCAGTGATGTCAATTTGAGTCGCCCAACCACTCACCAAACAATCATTCTGAATGGTGAAAACGCCGCTGTTGAGAAAGTAACGCTGCCGCCCCCGTCGATCAATCTCCTCGGTCTCCAGGTTGCGAAAGCGGTATCCACTCTCGATCATGCCTCGAATAAACGCTGCATTCTTGTCTGAATCTGCAACATGCACGTCGCCATTTCTTAATCCAATCAGTTCATCGGGATTGTCTGCACCATACATGGCAGCAAGCGCACGATTTGCTTTGACAACGCGAATATTGCGGTAAAGCAAATCACATTGTTCTTCGATCGAGAGGCTGATGGGACAGGGCGGCGTAATCTCTACCTCGTAGAATCCTTCACTACTCAATTCAAACAATCGACGCAAGCGTTCTTCCGATTCGGCAAGATGATCCAGCGCTTGTTGTAATGCAAGATTGTGGTGCTCCAGTTCATGCGATCGTGCTTGCTCGGCTTGCAGCAGGGCTTGTTGGGTACGTTCACGCTGAATGGCGCTACCAATACAATCGGCTGCGACTCTCACTACAGCTAAGTCAGCCGTGCTGCGCCGTTTCGCCTCATGGCAGTCATCAAACCCGATTTCTCCCCAGTACTTACCCTCCACAAAAATGGGAACGACATGTAGTGCTTTTAACCCTAGTGCGGCCTGACCACTGCGAAACGGTTCTGGCATCTCTTCCAGTAAGCAGCTAAGGCTCCGCCCCTGACTCAATTGTTCGTACCACGACTCAATGCCTTCCCAATTACCTTGAGCCACATTGGGATGAGTGATCTGTGACACAACGCCCAGCGCATCCCATTCATACAAAACTCGCCAGTTGAGCACTGAAGCGTCAGCTTGCGCAGCAAAGTTTTCAATGACTGTAACGCGATCGGTCTCTAACACTTCGCCTAGAATGCGCAGGGCTGTGTTGACTGCGACATCAAAGTCCTCGATCGTTAATAAAACATTAGCAACCGTTGCCGTGTCTTCAAGCAGTTTGGGAATAGGCAATGCATCTATCTGTTTTGGTTCAGCTTGTGCCTGCCCACTCTGTTCATGTGGACGATATTTCGTTATTTCGGCTTGGAGTAGGCTGTGAGATTGCTCACAGGCTTGCAGACGCGATCGCAACCAAGCATTCTCTTGTTCCAGGGCAGAGAGATGGTTGTAAAGCTGAGCCGATGCTAGATCCATAGCGACCTCTGAGATCAAAGCAGAGTTTCTCGTAGCATAAAACCAGCTCACGGTGAAAGCAGCAATTACTTATGAGATTTTTAGATCTAAGCGTTCATGACGATCGTGCTCTTCACTATACAAGGCCCACATTAAACTGCACCCAACGAAAGTTAAGAATGTGCCTAATCCTATGCCTTTCTTTCCAAATCCAGTAAGCGATCGAACTCTTGCTGTAGTTTCTCCTTTTCTGCTGCTAAACGGCTAAAAAAGTGCTTTGGAAATGGTTTACCAAACGCGATCGAGTCTTTGTCGAACACCTCAGACTCTCTCAAAGCTTTGTAGACAGCAATATGACGAATATATTTAGACATTTCCTCAAATAACTGTTTATCAGCTCGTGCTGCCTTAACTGAATTAATGGTTCTATCTCTTATAAAGAAGAGCATACGGTAATCAGTGAGCAAGACACTCAATGAGGGAATGCTCATAAAAGGCGATCGCCTTGTAAGATTCCTCCCATAATGCACAATCATATGAAATCTTGGAACCGCAATAAAACTATAATTGGATGCGTGCTAGCAGCCTTATGCATACCCAGTATTTCGCTGCAACCAGGGTTAGCTCAGATCTTGCAGCATTCTCGATAAACCCATTTAGGCAAAGGCTTGAGGACAAG
>NZ_JCACKR010000172.1:0-10544 GCF_059505485.1 Stenomitos rutilans | reverse complement strand
CCCCTTAACGGTTTCGTCAGAACGAATCGCACTACACAAACATGCGCTCGGCAAAATTGGCTTCTGAAGCGGCTTGGGCTTCAATATGCACCAAGAGCCACAGTTCTTGTCCTCGCTTAAGCCATACCTTTACCAGTTGATCAGCATACCGTTTGCCAATGGCGGCTTCTGGCGCAATTTGCTGAAATTCTTTATTCAGGAACTCGTAGGGACGGTGCCAATCAATGCGCTCTGCTGTCTGCGGAAAGAAGAAGGCGATCGCATCCTGAAAATACTGCCGCAAAATGTCCTTCCAGGGAGAATCTTGGTCTGAGCGTGGCATGGACATCAACGATAAATTAGTGACGGTAAAATTTAGTGCAATTGTACCGTTTTATGGATGTTATAGTGCGCGTCACCTCATGGGATGTCGCATCTCGCGGTATGATAATGAGCCTGTAATCCGCTGTTACAACCGCTTTGTCGTGGCAAAGTAGCGTAGCGTAGCGAACTTTTCATACCCATTACACTTGAATCTACGGCACACTATGACTCAGCATTACCGCATCACGCTTCTTTCTGGTGATGGCATTGGTCCCGAAATTATGGCAGTTGCGGTCGAGGTGCTGAAGGTGATCGGAGCGCAACTGGATCTGTCGTTTGAGTTTCAGGAAGCGTTGATGGGTGGAGCCGCGATCGATGCCAAAGGTGAACCGCTTCCTGCCGAAACGTTAGACCTGTGCAAAAACAGCGATGCAGTGCTGCTAGCGGCGATCGGCGGCTACAAATGGGACACCTTACCACGCCATCTACGTCCTGAAACAGGTTTATTGGGTCTACGTGCAGGCTTGGGACTCTTTGCCAATCTGCGCCCTGCCAAAATTTTGCCCCAGTTGGTGGATGCCTCCAGCCTGAAGCGCGAGATCGTGGAAGGAGTAGATATTCTAGTCGTGCGGGAGTTGACGGGTGGCGTTTACTTCGGTCAGCCCAAAGGCATTTTTGCGACAGAGACGGGTGAGAAACGTGGGGTCAACACGATGGCGTACACCGAATCAGAAATCGATCGCATTGGTCGCGTGGGTTTTGAAACCGCTCAAAAGCGCGGGAATAAGCTTTGCTCAGTGGATAAAGCAAACGTGCTGGAAGTCTCGCAACTGTGGCGTGATCGCATGACTGCCCTTGCGACCGAGTACCCCGATGTCGAACTTTCTCACATGTACGTGGATAATGCCGCGATGCAGCTACTCCGCTATCCCAAGCAGTTCGACACGATCGTCACCAGCAACCTTTTTGGCGATATTCTCTCGGACGCTGCCGCTATGCTGACAGGGAGTATTGGGATGTTACCCTCCGCTAGTTTAGGGGCATCAGGGCCGGGGGTGTTTGAGCCAGTCCACGGGTCTGCACCTGATATTGCCGGACAGGATAAGGCAAATCCCTTGGCACAAGTGCTGAGTGCGGCGATGATGCTGCGCTACAGCTTGAACCAACCTGCTGCTGCCGATCGCATCGAACAAGCCGTCAACACTGTGCTGGATCAGGGCAACCGGACAGGCGATATTATGTCTAACGAGATGACATTGCTAGGCTGCAAGGCGATGGGTGAGGCATTAATCCAGGCACTCCATTCTGTGTAGTTTTGTCAATTATTAGCGCGATCGTCCCTAAACGGTTGAACGTGAGTATACTTTTACGAGGTTTCAGCCGCGTTGGAGACTGGCTCTAAGGCGCGTTGTCTAACGGGTGAGACGGCGATCAAGGGAAAATTTAAAGGAATTCACCCTTGCTGAGAACGTACAGATATACTAAAGTCAGCAAAAACAAAGGGGCAAAAAGGTGGTATACGTTTCGCAGAAACAGAATCAAGGCAGGGTAGATGACTCGGACTTCACAGCGTTGCTAGACCCCGCTCTGATTCGGTCAGCGCGGCTCATTTACACAACCTATTACGAAGTTCATCCCGGTTTAATCCAGCGTCCGCTAGGGGTTGCCATCAACCGCTTTACGCATCGGGGCAAGCTGATCTTTTCGGGTAAGCCTGTCCTTCTGCCACAGGAATGCTTTGTGCCATTTAGCCAGATTGAGTCGGAGATGTATTAGGGAGAAGCGGGAATAGGGAGTCGGGAGTGGGGAGTCGGGTGAAGAGGAGCGATCGGGGGTGATAAATCCCCCAAGTCCCGACTTCCTTGTAAGGCTCTGAGGCAATTGGCTGAACCTGAGTCAGAAGTCGGGGATTGAAGTCGCTGCTTTACATTGTTAGACTGCTTCGTTTCAAGTAGGGAGAATGTTAACTACAGGGTAAGCTCCTTGCTGACATGAAAATTGGTTAGCAATTAAACACGCTATAAATTTAATCTGTGATTATTTCACAACGAGAGCAATTTGCTGCTACTCACCCTCCAATGTCCCACAAGGACTTTTTAGAAACAGTACAAGCACCAGATCAACTTGCAGCTTGGGTAGTAGTTGTGCGAGAAGCAGTGGCTCGCTTTCTGCAACTACCTCCTTCTGTAATTTACCCAATGGACGGATGGCGAACTTTAAAACCATTCTTTCCACTGGACGGTTGGGATGACATTGGTTTTGTGATCAGCCTTGAAGAATGTGGAGTAGCGTTTTTAGATGACGAAGCACCACAATCACTACCTCGGTTTGTTGAAGGGCGTTTTTTCTGGCTTCATTGGCAAGGAGCAGTAAATATTGGAGTGTGGTCAGTAAGAGTAGCAACACACCTAGTAAACAGTAATTGTCGTTTAAGGTTAGTTCCTAGCGATAACGACGTTGCTAACGCTTAGATCGCAGATGCTTATACTATTTAGCAAGCCCGCTGCACCAGAATAAATCTTAACTATTGTAGAGATGCAAAGTTTATTTGTATTCGGTGAGAGGGGACGATCGCAACCATACTTTTTCGCTGTCAGTGGGGTAACTTAAGCGTTGTAAGCCGATCGCCTTCGCGTTCCCTAGCCCTTGTTTCTCATGGATTTTTTATTTGAGTTGCCAGCGACGATCGCCGTCTTCATTTTAGGAGCCTCGATCGGTAGCTTCTTAAATGTTGTGGTGTATCGCTTGCCTGCGGGGTTATCACTGGTGCATCCACCTTCACGCTGTCCCCAGTGTTTGCATCGATTGGGCAAGCGCGAGAATATTCCCATTTTGGGCTGGCTGCTGCTGAAGGGGCGCTGTCGGCATTGCAAGACTTCGATTTCTGCCCGTTATCCCTTAGTCGAAGGGGTTGCGGGTCTTTTGTTTGTCTTTACCTTTTGGGCGTTTGGCTGGTCGTGGCAAACTGTAGGCTACTGGGCGTTTTTAAGCTGGCTGTTGGCACTGTCGCTCATTGACCTGGATACGATGACGCTGCCCAATCCGCTAACGCAATCGGGGTTGGCGATCGGACTCATCTTTCAAGTGAGCCTTGGTTTTGCACTGACGGCTACTCTATCGGGTGCTTTGACGCAACTGATGCATGGCATTTTGGGTGCGGTCGTGGGGCTGTGGCTGTTAGACCTGATTACGATCGCGGGTTCGATGCTGTTAGGGCAAGCCGCGATGGGTGCAGGCGATGCCAAACTCGCTGCCATGATGGGTGCATGGCTCGGCTGGAAATATCTGCTGCTGGCAGGTTTCCTCGCCTGTGCGATCGGTGCCTTTGTGGGTGGCGGTGCGATCGCGATGGGTTGGATCAGCCGCCGCCAAGCGATGCCGTTTGGCCCCTATTTAGCGCTGGGTGCCGCGATCGTGGTCTTTTGGGGCAGCGCCATTTTGTCTACTTATTTTCGAGTGTTCTTTCCGCTGGCGTGAGGGGAAGGTTAGGGGAAGTGGTTATACCAGTTCTCAGTTTTGAGTTTTGAGTGCCCGAACCTGCATAGCATCATTGGTTGGAGTGCATTATCTGTAGCGCAATGAAAGAGAAATGGTATGAGTTGTTAGTTTTTAGTTATTAGAAGTCAGAAGTCAGAAGTCAGAAGCTGTAATTCAAAACTCAAAACTTTCTCCGCCCCTGCTCCCCTTGCCCCCTCCCATGTCATTACAACAATTCGAGCACATCACGGCCCAACTTACTGCCGCCCATCAGCGCTATCAATCGGGACGGTTGGCTGAAGCTGAGACGCTTTATCATCAAGTGTTAGAGGATCAACCTGAGCACCTGACAGCATTAACCTGGCTGGCGCTGATTGTGGATCAGTTGGGTAGGCCAGAAGAAAGCATTGCCTACTACGATCACCTGCTGGCGCTGGAGCCAAGCGCAGAGGCATACAGCAATCTGGGCACGCTTTTGTGTCGGCAGGGACGCATTCAGGAGGGGATTGCCCATCAAGAACGGGCGATCGCGCTAAAGCCACAGCAACCGGAGACCTACTACAACCTGGCTGTAATCTTGGGTCAAATTGGGCAAATGGACGAGGCGATCGCTCATTATCGACAAGTCATCGCGCTGGCTCCTCACTATGGTGCAGCACATAGTAATCTAGCGACAGCATTGTATAAGCAGGGCAAGTTAGAAGACGCGATCGCTCACTATAAACAGGCACTTGCGATCGATCCTACTCATGTCAACGCGCACAATGGGTTAGGCGTTTCCCTCTTTCGTCAGGGTCATGTTGAGGAGGCGATCGCTCATTACGAACAAGCGATCGCCCTCAAGCCAGATAGTTACAGCGCCTACAACAATTTGGGGACGGCGCTGCAAAGGCAGGGAAAGCTAGAAGAAGCGACGGCTCAGTACCAGAAAGCACTTGACCTCAACCCGCATTATGCCAGCGCATACGATAATTTGGGGACGGTGCTGCAAGAGCAGGGAAAGGTTGACGAGGCAATTGTCTACTATCGACGGGCGCTAGAGCTTGATCCGAACCTTGCCAATGCCTATAACAATCTAGGTTCGGCACTCCAATCGCAGGGCGACATCGACGAAGCGATGACCCACTGCCTAAAGGCGATTCAGCTTCAACCAGATCATGCGGATGCTCACAATAATTACGCCAGCGGTTTGGTAGAGCAGGGTGAATTTGAACGGGCGATCGAGCATTACAGGCAGGCACTTCAATACAAGCCTGATCATGCCAATGCTCACCTGAATCTAGGGATTGTGCTGCTGTTGCTGGGCGATCTCAAGCAGGGCTTTGAGGAATATCACTGGCGCTGGGAGAGTCGGCAATGTGCATCGCTACGCTATCCGCACGCGCTTTGGGATGGGTCAGACCTCAACGGCAAAGTCATTTTGCTGACGGCAGAGCAAGGCTATGGCGATACCATTCAGTTTGCACGTTACGCCAGTTTGGTAGCTCAGCGTGGTGGACATGTGGTGATTGCCTGCCAAGAGCCACTCATCCGTCTGTTGAATACTCTGCCCGGTATCGATCGCTGTGTCGATCGCGCGAATGTCGATGTTCAAACAAATGTTCACGCCCCTCTACTAGATTTACCGCTGCTGTTGGGAACCACACTAGAAACCATTCCCGGTGACGTGCCCTACCTCACCCCTACATCTGAATTTCGCCTACCGATCGCTGACAGTCTATCCGCCATTCCCCACTCCCCACTCCCCACTCCCTTCAAAATTGGTATTGTCTGGGGCGCTAATCCTGATAGTTCCACCAGCAGTAAGCGATCGTGTGAGTTAGAACGCTTTCTAGCTCTACTCGAAATTCCGAGTGTGGCGCTCTACAGCTTACAAAAAAATCCGACTGAAGCCGATTTGGCTCTACTGGAAGCTCATTCAGCCATACAGGACTTGCATGAATATCTGGACGATTTTGCGGACACTGCTGCCGCGATCGCCCAACTCGATTTGGTAATTAGCGTCGATACGTCTGTGGCCCATCTGGCAGGTGCGATCGGTAAACCTGTGTGGACGTTACTAGCTAATGTTGCTGACTGGCGCTGGCTGCGCGATCGAGATGATACGCCCTGGTATCTCACCATGCGGCTTTTTCGGCAAGAGCAGGAGGGAGATTGGGATGGGGTGTTTGAGCGGTTGGAGATAGCGTTGCGATCGGTGTTGGAGCAGAGAAACGAGGCATTGGAAGCAACCGCAGAGACGCAGAGGCGCAGAGCGAAGAAGGAAGAAGGAAGAAGGCAGGAGGCAGAAAAAGGGGAACAGAGGGCGCAAGGGAAGCAAGGGGAAAGAGAAGAACTCAAAACTCAAAACTCCTCCACACACCCCACACCCCACACCCAACACCCCACACTCCTTTCCGGCTTCAACCAGCTCCAAACTTGCCGTCACGGAACGTTTCTCTACAACCGCAACGATCTCTACATTGGTCGATCGCTGGAACTTTATGGTGAGTGGAGTGAGGGGGAAGTGGCTTTGTTCCAACCGCTGCTTCGTTCCGGTGATGTGGTGGTTGAGGTGGGCGCAAATATTGGCACGCATACGGTGTTCTTTGCAAGAGCGGTGGGAGACAGGGGCAGTGTGTTGGCGATCGAGCCGCAGCGGATTGTCTTTCAGACCCTATGTGCCAATCTCGCGCTTAATAGCATTACGAATGTGCAGACGTATGCGATCGCCCTTGGCGAAGCACCGGGGTTCGCGCAAATTCCAGCACTCGATTACCACCAACTCAATAACTACGGCGGCGTGAGTCTTCAAAAGATTTCTGAAGAACAGGCGCTTGGAGAAAACGTGCAAATTGCAACGCTGGACAGTTTTGCCATACCGCAGTGCCGTCTACTGAAAATTGATGTGGAAGGGATGGAACTAGCTGTGCTTAAAGGTGCCACAGCGATGATTCAGCATTGTCAACCCATCTTGTATCTTGAGAACGATCGCCAGGAGAAATCGATCTCGTTAATTCAGTATCTGATGACGCTTGGCTATGACCTCTACTGGCATCGTCCGCCGATCTATAATCCAGAGAATTTCTTGCACAATCCACAAAACGTTTTTGGCAACACAATCTCTGTGAACATGCTGGGGTTGCTGCCCATTCATCGCCTTGCGATCGAAGGGTTGGAACGAGTCAGTGTGGCCGATCCGACCGCTAGTGCAGGTTAACGGAAAAAGATCAAATCAAACCGAAAATTAACCGCAAAGACGCAAAGAGCGCCAAGCATTGTTTCTGTTCCCTCCACATCTCAGTGGTAGAGCAAGCGATATACAATTAACTTCATTCACCATCCTAAGTGCTCTAAGTAAACTGATGTCGCAAGTCGATAGACTGTCTATGCAGCGGTAGAAGATAATCCATCCAAACGCAGCGAGCTTTACATGCAAAAAATTGATCGGCAGCGTGAGCATCAGGCAAATGAACGGACGTTTCTGGCTTGGCTACGAACTGCCATTGCACTCATCGGGTTTGGGTTTGCGATCGCTCGCTTCGGTCTTTTTCTGCGGGAGCTTCAGTCTGCTTTAACGCACCAGGATGCTGCACCGCCATCCTTTCTCAGCTCTCAAAGCATTGGAATTGTGCTAGTTATGACAGGTATTGTCGTGATTCCGCTCTCTGTGTGGCGTTACAATCGCGTCTTTAGCCAAATTGAACGGGGCGATTATCAACCCAATCGTCTTGTTGTCTGGGTAACGGCTGGAGTCGTGACTATTCTGGGCATCGTGAGCCTTCCTCTAATGATTTGGCGACAGCCAACAACATCCACACAGCCTCATCAAAGCCGTGCCATGATCTCACCGAAGCACTTACCTTCGTTTACCACCTCAACGTCTACACATCATCCACGAAGTAGATTTGTCAGCCGATCAGGAAACCATTTCAATAGTTGAGCTAAAACAATCATTGGCTAAAACACGATTAGCAGAACCGGGCTACTATAAAGAAAAAACGCAAAGAAAAAGTAATATCTTTTTATAACTGAGTACCTTTTGGGTTGGCATTGTTTGTCGATCGTTGGCCCTAAAAACTTGCTTAAAAACTGCTCAACGTGTTTGGAAAGACAACTCTAGTTAACATCTCAGGACTTAAACTAATCCAAAGTCTTAGGGCGTGTTTTAAAACCCTCGAAAGCCCCCCACTCCCAATTCTGGGGGCTTCCAAACAGGCTTCAAAAGCCCCCAATCCTGTGGGCTTAAAGCCCTTTGGGAATACAAGAAAAGGGGGCAAAAGCTTCAGCAACGAAGCGATTAGGAGTTTTAAAACACAGCTTACTATTACAGTCAAAGCGTGTAAAGGTTTCTAACTAAAGGTCTAAGGTACCTCTCAAGAAAGATGTGGGCGATCTTTTCGCCACAGTAACTTATAATTCAGCCTCGGAAAAAGCCTGATATGTCAGGTTTCTAGCCAAATTCACACTTATACGATCAATACCTGAGTTGTGAAGAAACAAATCGGTATTGATTGTTCTTGTACTGTAAATTGCTAGTCCGATCGCGGCTTGTATGCTTTAACATCGTCAAATTCAGCACTTTGGTGCCATTACTATTCTTGATGGGTGGACTGTTGTGACCAGTCACACTTCTAGATGAAAGCATTGAGTGCAAGTTTGCCCTACTGAAGAACGTAAGGGCCAAATCAACATGAATTTATGACTTAAATACGGTGCATGAATCAACCGATTCATGGATCAAACGTGTTGTTGAGGGGTTCATTTAATGAATTATTTGCTTTGTTATCTATTAGTAAGTTCAACTGTTCTAATGCTTTCTTATGTAGGAGAGCAGTCTGCGATCGCGGCTCCTAACCAGACCGCCGATCGTCCTCAAGCGGTAGACTCAACTCCAGATCTATTGAGTCAGTCAATAACACAAGGCGTTGTTGCTGAAGGTAGTGTTGATGCAGGTAGTGCCGATGAAGACCCAATGCCGCAAGTGACCTCTGTTTCACAACTGTCGGATGTCCGACCGACCGATTGGGCGTTTCAAGCCTTGCAGTCGCTTGTAGAGCGCTATGGCTGCATTGTGGGGTATCCCGATCGCACCTTTCGAGGCAATCGAGCACTGACTCGCTACGAGTTTGCGGCTGGACTCAACGCCTGTATGGATCGCATCAACGAACTCATTGCGGCGGGGACTACCAACCTGGTGAAAAAGGAGGATTTAGTCGCACTCCAACGCTTGCAAGAAGAATTTACGGCTGAACTTGCCACACTCCGAGGGCGCATAGGGGCACTGGAGGTGCAAACTGCCACACTAGAACGACAGCAGTTTTCTACGACCACAAAGCTGAGCGGCGAACTGATCTTTGGTGCCATCAGTGTCTTGGCGGGCGATCGGGCAGACGGTACGCGAGCCGATCGAGTGCCTACTCTCGGCTACAGAGTGCGATTAAACCTGGAAACGAGCTTTAGTGGCAGAGATCTCCTCACGACCCGCCTACAAGCCAACAATGTCACGCCTCTCGGTGGCACAACGGTCACAGGTGGTGGGCTCGGTGCCCTACTGACCAACGAAGGACGCATTGAATTTGATGGGGATAGCCGTGGCTCGCTTGGCATTGGGTTGTTGCGCTATCGCTTTCCGATCGGCTCTCGCACCAATATCTACCTTGCAGGCGCAGGCAATGGCTTTGTTGATATCGATGCGTCTCAGCAGTTGAATCCTTACTTTGATGGAGGAGCCGTTTCGCTGTTTGGGCTGCGTAACTCGATTTACAACTACTCTGGCGGCACGGGGTTTGGTTTACGGCACTTCTTTAACGACACCCTGGAACTCAACCTGGGCTACCTGGTGCCCAACGCCAACGACCCCAGCGCCAAAAATGGGTTGTTCAACGGTCAATATGGTGCTCTGGCACAGCTCATTGTGAATCTGAGTCCATCCAGTCGGATTGGGTTTACTTACGTCAATGCCTATAGCCCTTTTCCTGACAGAATTCAACCCGATATTGCCTCCAGCCTGGGTGCTACGGGCAGCAATTTGGCAAACAGTAACTTTGGTACCTCTGTAAGTACCAATGCCTTTGGCTTCTCAGGCAGCATCAACTTCAACCCCAGGATTTCTCTCGCTGGCTGGGTTGGTTATGCCCAACAGCGCTATATCGGCAGGGGTGATGGGGATATCTGGAACTGGATGGTTGGTTTAGCCTTTCCCGATTTGGGTAGAAAAGGTGATCTGGGCGGCATTTTGGTAGGCATGGAGCCAAAGTTAACTAACCTGACAAATGGCGTGAATGGTGGACAAGCCGATCGCGATACCTCTCTCCACGTTGAAGGCTTCTACCGCTTTCGTCTTAGCGATAATATTGCGATAACGCCCGGTGTGATCTGGTTAACGGCACCCAATCACGACGATCGCAACGATGATGTTTTTATCGGCGTGTTGCGAACGGTGTTCTATTTCTAAGACGCTCGTTATTTCAATCAGCTTTAATTCATCTCCTAGCCTCACGTTTGTCTTGATACGCTTTGTGGCTTTAGGATGACGAATCTGAACGGTTTCGTTAGTCTCTCTGCACGATCGCAACCGTTCAATTGTTTGACATGTAACCAGTAGCGAGTGAATATCTTAGTCTTTAAACTTTGTTTTTGGATATGCTTAATTGGGTGCCCATTGCCTGTTTTTTAACTTTTTTACAAGTATCTTTAACAAATTTAATGACGTTCTTACTTAAATAATTCTAGAACTTACGCATTGACAGAAGTGGCAATGTCTGAAGTCAGACAACAGCCGA
>NZ_JCACKR010000171.1:0-10784 GCF_059505485.1 Stenomitos rutilans | reverse complement strand
AAAGGGTTACGGCTCCCTTAATTTTAATTATGAAGATGTCAAATTAACTCTATAATTGGCAATCCTTGGTAGTTAGGCAATAAGCAGTCTACTTCGTTTCTTTCGCTTACCGTCTGTCTGGTAGAGGTTTATCTCCCCTGAATCCCCTTACGGAACTCGCGCATTGCCTCCAACCTGGATGTCTCACCCATCAACACACATCGAGTCAGCAACTCAACGTCAAGCCCTGCCAATTCAGGAATCTCACTGCGGTCAATCCGCTCATATCCATCTCCCCGCAAGCGATACAGCGTAAACACGCCATCCTGCCAGAACCACACTTCCGGTACGCCCAATGCCTGATAGCGCTGCAATTTGCTGGGTCCGCCACTGGTAAAGATGACCTCAATCGACAGGTCTGGAACTGGCTTGGATGTGCCGATGCAGTAAGATTCATCTGCCTGAACCGATGCTGTGCTCTCCCGTTCCTGCGTCATTGATCCAGTTGCCTCAAACTCAATGTCATTCTCTAGAAAGAACAATTCAATGAGAAAGCCGATGAGGCTTTTGAACACTTCATGGTCACGTCCCGGCATAAGAATCTCAATGGTTCCATCAAAATAAAACAGGCGCGTGCCAGGGGAGTCCTCAAGCCCCTGCTGAATCAGCTTGAACTGCTCCCAAGAACGTCCTGACAGCACAATCCGTTGATCGGTTGTTTGGGGCGCTGTTGCAATGGTCATCGTCCACCTCACTTGCTACGTTCGTGCAGCATCTCTAAAAGCATCACCAACGCCTTTGGGAACATCACCGCTTCGCGTTGCGGTTGCCATGCTCCAGATCACCATGCGATCAATGCTGACCGCTACTTTAAGCGTACATTCTTTGTAGGGGAAGCAGGCGACGCTAGCGATCGATCTTTTTCTGCCGCTACAGGTCTATAACCTCGATACTCGTGCAAGCCATTTGAAAGCGACAGCCGACCGCAGCAGCCAAAGCGATCGCGGTATCCAGGGTGCAGCTCCCCACCTTGAACGCCCGTTCGACTTGAGGACGGCGATTGATCGTCGTTGCGACCTGATCACCATTAGCCTTACTAATCTCAACATATTCCCGTACTAATTCGGCTATCCATTTCTTCTCACCCCATTTGGCAACGGCACGGGCTTTGATGGCTTCCAGTATGGCGTTAGCGCTTGTTGTCTCCATGAAATCAAGGCAGAACAGCATAGCCATCTTAGTTTAATCCTGCTCTTAGCTGTGAGTGTGAGCCGCCATCTTTGCAAGCTCATCAATGAGTTCATCAACTTGCTGAGACGATAACTGCATTGGGTCTGCAACCTCGAAACGATTTTTTAGCAGCACTTTCACTGATTCGACATCTAAGCCGATCGCTGTCCTTGCCGCTTTTACCCGATCGCGTTTTGATTGTCCGGTTTCTGGCATTTCAACCCCATCTGTGAGCCACATTAGCAGCAGTTCAGCCAACTCTCGACCAGGATTAAGGTGAGTCGTGTTGCTCAAGCCGGGACACCGAGATTTTGAGATGTTGAGAACGTGATCGCTGTTAAGCTCTCCAGCTAAATCAAACTCGTATTCGATACCTGCCGCTTGCATAGGGGCAGTACCAACTTTTGTAGGTGATAGAGTCTCCTTACCGCTTTTGTTAGTCGTTGTAGTCATAATCCACTCGGTCTTACTCCGCATTGTCCCAATCAGATGGGCACTGCTACTGAGCATCGCATCGACTAGAGCACGTTCCAGAGGCTTGATTTTTGCCCAGTTGCTAAAGTTACCGCCTGCCAGATCAAGCTCTGCGAACCAGGCATGAGAGAGCGAATCAATGATAATCACGTCATAGCCCGCTGCATCGGCTGCTTTGATTGCCTCCACGTAGCGAGAGGGGTGAAAGTCGGTCAAGTTACAGACATCGAAATTGAAGCGATCGGCGTACTTACTGGCAGATCCTCTTTCGGAGTCGATGACTGCGATTGACTGCCCCAGATGGGAAGCGATCGCTAAGGCTGAATAAGTTTTGCCTGAACCACTGGCACCAGACAAGGCAAGACGCAAGCGTGATTGAATTTTGGTCGCTTTTTGAAACATTGGAGTACTCACTAGAGAAATGTGCAGTAAGCCCTTTTTAAGACTTGCTCAGGTCAGGTTCTTAGTTCCAGGATTCGATTAGCTCTTCTGCGTAAAACTCTGCTTCCTCCTGACTCATGGCTGTTTGAGTGACTGTAATGCGGTTATTCCCCTCATTCACAATCGCTTCCCATAACTCATTAGGAAGCTCAAAAATTTCGACTAGAAAACCTTTGTAGAGATAGTTGTGCATCGTTCGTATGAGCAAAAGGGTTTACAGAACCATCTGCCACACCCCTTACAACTCGTCGTGGTGGTCGGGGTCAGGACTATCTACATACCCGAAAGCAAAGTGCTGATAGTGGCTGTAGTGCTGAATCCTACCGTTGCTATCGGTTGGCAACGTGCGAATCGTGGCAAGGTAGCCGCCAAGATAAGCCTCATCCTGGTACTGAGGCAATTTCCCAAATCCGGCATCTGTGCAGCCGTCTAGATGACGCGCTTCTACTGCCTCCTGCTGCTGCCGATCGCGTTGCTCTAGTGCTTGTAAATCTTGAGGTGACATAATTAAATCTCCATCTATGTTCTGGGTGGAAAGCCTCCCTAGTTCGCGCTAGGGGGGTAGTTTTGCGCCATACCCAGGGCAGGAAGCTAACGAGCGAGATACTCGCGTAATGAGCCGTAACCGAGATGCCCTAGCACTGCATAGGTGTGTTTGCAGCAGGCTAGACCGTTGAGAAACTGGATCTGATTGTTGAAGTCATCGCAACCACAGATAGGCTGACCAGAGCCAATGTTGATTTGATAAACCGTGCCTTTCGTTTCGTTGCGAACGCTATAGATATGCCCCTGAAAAACACTTTTAGTCACGGCTAACGCCTTTGCTGCTGCCTTGCGATGCTCAACAAAATGAGCCTTAAACGCTGCTTTGCTGATGAACGTGGGGCGACGACCAGCTACATGAACCCAAATGACGTAGAAGAACTTTTGAATGCGAACAGAAACGCCAACCGCTAGACCCAGCAGGCGACGAATGGCAGAAACGGAATAGATGAGATTGAAAGCTGTGACCATGCGAGAAACCAAAATCTACTAAAATTAGTATATTAAGATAGCTTGATTAGTATATTAATTCTAGTATGATTTCATCATTTCTTTACACAACAAAAAGCCCCTCTGATCGAGCAGAAGGGCGGTGGTGACACAGCCTAAGCTGACTACCAGGGCAGTAATGACCCAGCCGTGCGCGACCCGTGAGCCAATGGACGAGGCACGGCAGACAGCAACGCAGGCGACAACCAAACGGGCGGACATGACAGCAGCACAGCCGTAGAACCACCACAGGGAGCCGAAGCTAACAACGAACCGCCGGAGGAGTGCAACCAGGGAGCAAAACCACAGGGCAAGGCTGCACTAGCTGGGAGCCATAGCACTACGCAATCAGACCGATGAGAAGCTGGACGGCACCATGAGCCAGAGGGAAAGGTAAAAGGACAGAGCAAGGGCATAGGTAGAAAGCAAGCTTTATCATACTAATTATAGTATAAAAACGAGGCGTGGAAAATCGTAGAAAACCTCTTGACAGCTAGACCGCGCCGGGGCATTTTCTCTACATGTTCATCTCCGGGTTTGTTCCGGAGTCCTACTTTCCTCTTCCTATGCGATGGCTGAGGATTAAAACTTTCACTAAATGCAGATAACCTTGTGAGGGGCTGCTATCTCTTGAAATAGTGCGAAGCGCTGCTGATAGAGATAGGGAGACACGAACGAGCAATCTCTTACCGCTTTTTAGACTTTCGATGTTCCTAACAGAAGGTAGCTTTTGTAGTGGAATTTCTTAATTAGAAGGCAAGAAACTTTTTTTGGAAAGCAGTTTGGCTTCCTGGCTCCCGCACGGCTGACCAACGGAAAGCGGTGCTCGTCCTAAAGCCCTCGGCGCTTCGCGGAGGTCGGCGAGGGTATAAGCATTCAACCACTAGTTCGGATCAGGAGGAACGATGTGACTAGGCACGACACATGAGCGAGAAAGCGATCGCACGCTTGGTAGAAAGCGTCCTACGAGACAACCTGTGACCGTCCTACAGGACAAAGCGCTTGTGGAGGATTAAGATGCAAGCAGGAGGCACACCTGAGCAGTCAGTATGTTGGAATGGTTAGCCACGATCGGCGCAGCAGAACTGGGAAAAGTGGTGTTTGAGCAAGTCCTCAAGCTAGGACAAGCGGCGGCTGAAGACTATGTGAAAGACTTTTTCAAGGGGTGTCTCAAGGGCGGCATACTGGCAGCACAACCGGAAGTCGCAAAAAAAGCAACAGCAGCGGCAGTGCAAGCGTTTTTACTGTTGCTGGTGGCTGAACTTGAAGACCAGGACGTATCGAAGACGGAGATCCGCGATCGCTACGACCAGCCAATGGTGCAGTTTGTGAAAGATGAGACGGTCAAGCCCATTCTGGGGAGTGCCTTTGAGAAAGACTGTCGAGCCATTGATGTGACAGCATTAGCCGCTCTCTGGCAGCGATCGACCTTTAGAGGGCAACCGTTTCCGACTCTACCAGAAGGATTTGATTGGCAGCATGTTGGCAATGAGTACCTGAGAAAAGTACGTCGGCTAGTGCGCGAGACTCCAGAACTGAAAGCACTTCTGGAAACGGAACTGCTGGAAGACATCGCCCGTAACACGGCTCAAATCTCACCAGGCTTTGATGTTGCTAAATATCGAGAGAGCTTGCAAACCAGCTATGGCTATTTGAAGCTTTACACCCTTGATAGTACCGATCGGGTTGATGCAATCAAGCTATGGCAGATGTTCATCGAGCAGACGGTACGGGAAGCACTGCCACCGATGCGGTATGAGTTGCCGTTGGATCTGAAACGTCAATTGCAAGAGCAGGGGCAACTGGAAGCAGATCTATCGTCTGAGGCGTTGGAGCACTATCGGCGGGAGTATTTTCAGCAACCCTCCCGGAAGGCATTCGAGGCGATCGCGGGTTCTCCACGAGCTGTCATCTTGGGTGATCCAGGGGCGGGAAAATCTAGCCTATTGCAGTATCTTGCCCTGGAGTGGGTAGAAGGGAAGACTGAGACGTTGCCGTTACTGATTGAATTGCGAGAGTACGCCATTGCTCAAGCGAACAGCTTTCTGGAATTCCTGCATAGGGGACGGGGTGCCGATTGGCAGTTTGACCAGCAGCAGCTCCACCAGTACCTGCTAGAGCATCCAACTCGGGTCATGTTTGACGGGCTGGATGAGGTGTTCGATCGGGCTACCCAGTCCAGCGTCACCAATGACATTATCCGCTTTACCCAGCAGTACCCCCAAGCAAAGGTACTGGTTACGTCCCGAATTATCGGCTACAACCCGGAACGCCTCCAACAGGCAGAGTTCAAACACTTTACGATTCAGCCGTTGGATACCGACGAAATCCATGAGTTTATCGATCGCTGGTATACCCTCGCCCTGCTTGACGATCCGGACAAACCCCGCCTAGTCCAGCGATTGAAGGATGCGATCGCTCACTCCAAAGCTATCCAGAACCTGGCAGATAACCCTCTGCTATTGACCATGATGGCAATCCTGAATCGACGGCAGGAGCTACCGCGCGATCGGGCTGACCTCTACGACCAGGCTTCACGAGTGCTGCTTTACCACTGGGATGTCGATCACAAGCGGTTGCAGTTGCCAATGGATGCGATCGGGCGACGGGAAAAGCAGGAGATGTTGCGGGTGGTCGCCTATGAGATGCAGGCAGGGGATGGGGGATTGAAGGGGAATCTCATTAGTGCTGAGCGGCTGACACGAGCATTGATGAACTATTTGCGTGAGCAGGGGTTTAACGAACCCCGTGAGAAGGCAAATCGGTTGATTCAGCAGCTACGAGACCGCAATTTTATCCTCTGCTACCGGGGTGCTGACAGCTACGGTTTCATGCATCGCACGTTTTTAGAATATTTTTGTGCAGTGGAGATTGTAGAACGCTTTAGCAAGCGTGGCGTTGAAGGAGGGATTACCTTTGAGCAGTTACGCGATGAGGTGTTTGGACAACATTGGCAAGATGAAACCTGGCATGAGGTCTTGAGGCTGATTTGTGGGATGGTTGATCCAAAGTTTGCAGGGGAATTGATTGAATTCTTAATGACAAGGGAGCATGATAAATCGAAGTTTGTGGATGAGGAGTGGCTTCAGTTTGCAGGTCAAGTAAGACTTACACCTGAAGGCTTAACCAACCTGTTATTAGCTACAGACTGCTTTTCAGAAGTTAACAATTCCTCAATAATTTTAGGAGTAAAAAAATATTACTCCGACAACTTCAAATTGAAATTGAGCATCCTCCGATTCGATTAAGTCGTTTAGCAGCAAGCGAGGTATTTAGTAGGATTACTCAGTATTTTGAAGATGATGAAATCTTGCCTTGGCTTAAGCAACGAGTGCAATCTAATGAAGGCTCAGTTGTACAACGTGCTGCAATAATAGCAATTGCAGCACGTTGTTATTCTGATTCAGAGACATTAGTGTGGCTTAAGGAGAATGTGCGGCAGGGCAACGATTGGGGTATACGACTGGGAGCAACTGAGGCGATTATTAAGCACTATCGTGAGGATTCAGAAACTTTTTTGATTCTCAAGCAACGCTCTCAAAGGGATGAAGATTGGGGTGTACGTCGGATTGCAATTGATGCAATTTCAAAATACTTTTCAAGTGAACCTGGCGTTTTTGAATTGTTGTGTGATGTTATCAGAAACGATTCGTTTACCCGAAATGTTTCTCTATCCTGGGAAGATAACCCTCGTAAGTTTGCTCTGCAAGGACTCCTCACTCACTATCCCAACCATCCCACAACTCTTGAACTTCTAAATGACAAAGCCGTTAATGACCAAGATGAACAACTGCGAGAATGGGCACAGCAGCAGCTTGAGCCACGAGAAAAGCAAAAAGGTGTAGATTCTTTTGGCTAATGCTTTGGCTAGAGCACATACCTGTATTAGGCTTGAATCTAATGGCGTTAGTCGGCTGAAGTGATGTTTGATCGCCAATATTGCTAGTTAGGCACTCTCAGTCAGTCTCATGTAGATGCACCTAATGTTACTGCCCGGTCTTTGGACTGGATTTTTGCTATGGAAGACTTTACTGCTATTGATGCTGCCCTTGGACGCTAATTACTACCAGGGACACGTTAAAGCCTTGCCATTAGTAGTGCTGGCAATCGCACTCCTTTCCCTACTGAGTGCCTGCAACTGACCTACAGGACATAGGACAGGAAAAAGGCGATCGCCCTCATAGTAGAGTTTGCTTTATCTAGGCTGTTAGGCGGCATTCTTCAAGGTTTGCAGCAATCTGCACTTTCAGGCAAGCATCCGGTTCACAGGCTTGCCAAAGCTCATGCAATTGCTCGTCCCAGGGGTCTACCACCAGACGCGGATCAGCATCGTAGCGGTAGGACTGTTGCAAGATGACAGCCCATGTTTCAGGGGAGCCTACGCCATCAACATAGGTTTTGAATTGTGGTGCTTCAAACCCTAGCTGCTGTGAGAGTGAGAGGACTTCCCAGGCGCGATCGCCCAGAGCAGTCAGATTCAGTGCCACTCTGAACTCTCCCGCCTCAGTCTTCAATGGATGAAAGTCATGCTTCATAACTCGCTCCTTGTCTCTACTCGAAGGGTACACGAATATCTCGCCGCTCTGCCACTGCTGCCTAAAGTCATTTTCTTACAACCGAGGCAGGTAATGATCGTACCGCCAACACTTCTAAGCGCCGCAATCCGTTCGCATTGGGCTTGTGCCTCTTCCGGGGAATGAGCATAGATATCTCTCGGCTCGTCCCTGACGTTTTCTGGGTCTTGCAGCATTTTGTCGGCACTTCGCGCTAATGGTTGTGCAGGTGCATTGTACCCACTGCCAACAGGGATACGGAATTCTCCCGGTTCAGGTGCATATCAGGGCTAAAGATTTGCTGTCACATAGCCCTGGTCTTGCTTGGACATTTTTAAGCCGCCGATTCTACCTCCTCAAACACGACTTCTAACTTGAACTCAGCACTAATGAGCCGTTCATACCGTTGTTTGCTGGCTTCTGCCTCGCCTCGTTGCTCACTTTTGAACAGCGTTCGGCGGACGTTATTGGGAGCATGGAACACGACTGACCACATAGAACCTCACTGGTAGCAGGACTTTTCAAGTAGTAACGCACTTATGTCTACGGTGCATTACTTTAGATAAGGATAGAGCAAAATAACGCAGAAGGAGTACGATCGATGGCGATGTCAACAAATGGTCCTGTGGCGACGAATAAGCCCAAGCTCAATGCTTATGTTGGTGAGGAGATTAATCAAGCCATTGAGAAGGAAATGGCTGCCGAACGGCGTTCTAAGTCTCAGATGGTGGAACTCTTACTTGAAGAAGCA
Source organism: Stenomitos rutilans (assembly GCF_059505485.1). Lineage (NCBI taxonomy): Bacteria > Bacillati > Cyanobacteriota > Cyanophyceae > Leptolyngbyales > Leptolyngbyaceae > Stenomitos > Stenomitos rutilans. Next base: position 2,324 of record NZ_JCACKR010000171.1, on the reverse strand, counting down.
CTGAAAGCAAGAGGTTATCAGTTCATGGGACAGGACACAACAGGACAACAGGACAGGACACAGGATCACTAGCGAAACCTGCTTGTTTTGGGAGATTTTGAGCTAGCTTGTCTTAAATTAGGAAAAGACATGAGACAGGACGATGCCTACTGAACTCGACTTAATTCCCGTCAGCAGCCTGAGTGATCGCTATGAGGTTGCCCGCTCTAATGTCTATAACCGTCTATCAGGTTTGGGCATAGAACCGGAGAAGCAGGGAGGCAAAGCCTATCTCAATGCTGACCAGCTACGGTTGATGGATGCGCTCGACCGACATCTCAAGGCGGGCGGCACCATTGCCGATTTTCAACATGACGGGCAACTGTCCTACCGTCCTACAGGACACGCTGAATCGTCCTACAGGACACAGGGCAGTGTAGCCACCCTGCCATTAAGCCGTAAGGGGGATCAGTCCCTTGCCCTGGCGCTGGTTGTAGAAGCGATCGCTGAAAAGCTAACCGACCTTAAACCGACTGACCCACTGGCTAACCTACGTACTCTGGATGAAGCGGCACAACGCGGCTGGTTACTCTCCTCCAGCCAACTTGCGCCACTGCTGGGGTTGAAAACGCTTACAGGGCAGAAGATTCATCGCTACGGCTTCACCTGCACGCGCCAGGGCAGAAATGGGATTGAGTCTGCCTGGAAAATCGCCAAAGCGACAACTTAGGAGCGTCTACGCCACGCCCGCTTCCTCAGTGCGGTTGGGAAAGGAGACTTCCAGCACAACGCAGCCAATGTCCGTTTTGAAGGGTCCGTGTAACTCGCTAGGTGGTCTACTGGCATAATGACCGCTCTCTAACCACAGATCAAAGGCTTCATCATACAGCCGACCGCTCACTACAAAAATCTCTTCTGGGTAAGGATGGCATTTGCCGCCATAAGGAGTCGTATCGGCACCAGGATAAAACCGCGTCAAACGGGTATATTCACCAGTCGTTTCATCCCGGCTCAACGTCAGTTCCTCTGCCACGTTTTCCAGCCCCTTGAGCGGTTGCCATTGTCCGTTGTGAGCTGCACTTAACGGATTCCAGTAGGTGATAGTGGTTTTTGGCATTTTCTGTCCCCGCTTCCTCTTCGCTCCTAAACTGTTGCTCCAGTCGCACTGATGCCAGCATTCAATATGCTAACCTGCGATCGCTACCAGACAATACGATCGTACCGGGTAGGGTTTGCCGCTGTATACCTGACTGTGTGCTGAATGTTCTTATGCCCGAGATAGGCTTGAATGTCTCTGGTGGGTAATCCCTGTTCTGCCAGATAGTAACCGCAGGCATGGCGCAGCATGTGGGGATGCACCGAGAGCGGGAGTGCTGCCACCTCACCGGAGCGCTCCACAATCTTGGCGATCGCCCCGGTGCTCAAATGCTCACCCCGCTCATTGGCGAACACATAACTACTCTTGCCCTGGCTTTGCAGCTCCCAGAGCGCCTGGATCTCATCCTCTTGCAGTCGATGGATGCCACTTTCACTCTTCTTCAATCGCGTGATGTTAATCGTCCGGGCATCAAACATGATGGCATCCCACCGTAGCAGACACGCTTCCCCAGCTCGTAGCCCATGCCGAAACAGCATCAAGAGCAAGGTGCGATCGCGCAGGCGATAGCGTCCCCGTTCTCCTGCTGCCTCAATCAGCCGCTTGACTTCGGCTGGGGTCAAATACTCTCGACTGCGGTAAGCCAGGTTTTTCTTTCGTCCAAGCGTAGACATGTGGTGGTTTGCAAAACTGTCCACAAATTAGCTCATTTACGGACAGTTTTGGTGGCTGTAACCCGCATTCTTGCGTAGCAGCAGAAATTTAGGCATTTTTTGAGCCTCTTATTGCGACAGTACCCTTATCTATTGAGAATTAGACAAAGTGCTGTAGCGGTGACTCCATGAGGGTCAACTGGGTTAACCGAGTTTGCCACTGAGCGCGATCGTAACTGCCTGGGCACTCTACCAGTGATGGGTTAACCAGGATGGCAGGGATAACATGAGCAAAGGGCAAAAGCCGATGGTGGGGGCACGCATACCCTCTAGCTGGAAACTTCAAATTCAGACGCTTTGCCAGGAAGCCGGAAAGAGTGAGAGCGCGATTGTGCAGGAAGCGATCGCCGCTTACTTGGGTAAAACTGATGTGGCATCAATTACATCCATGAGCAAGCGTCTGGGAGCCTTAGAGCGGCAGTATCAGAAGCTGGCAAAGCTCGTCACCAGCTAAAACTGCCCTGAGTGACTTAACCTAGAGCTATAGAGTTAATTTGACATCTTCATAATTAAAATTAAGGGAGCCGTAACCCTTT
>NZ_JCACKR010000170.1:0-166931 GCF_059505485.1 Stenomitos rutilans | reverse complement strand
CTGTGTCAACAACTCAAACATCCATCGCTCAAAATGGCTTGTGCGTAAGTCCTATTGGTCTATGCCATATAACTCACAATATTCATTCAAAATGGTAAAACCATTAGAGGCAAGAAGGAAGTTTCGGTAGCCTAAAGGTAATTTTGCTTTTAATCGGTTCTCCAATTCAGAAATTTCTTCTTCAGTTGCGCCTTTCCTAAAACAGGACTGACTTTCTAAAACATCTAAATATTGAGAGCTATAGTTATCGATATGTTCTTCATCAAGATTGTTAAATATTGCCTCGTTCCATTTTTCTAAGAACCTATTCCAATCATCTACGGTTAGGACAAAGCCAATGCCTGCAGAAATATAGCTCCTTTTATCGATTGAGTCTAGAAGAGCTTGAACTTGCTCTTGGGAAAGATTAATTCTATTACGCAAAGTGCCTTCTGAAATCCTCTGCATAAAATTAGGCAGATAAGCCAAAAGATATAAACCACTCCTTAAATCTTCTAAAGATTGCCACCATCTTTGGATAAATCCATCAGCACTGATCGTGTCTCCAAGATGAAAGTAAGTGCGTATTCCAAAAACTAATATTTCCTGCTCCACATAACTTGAACAATCAATTTTCCACGTATCAATCACCTCCTCAAAAACTTTCAACCATTTACAGGCTGCTTGCCATTTCCTGTGATTGATGTAAAATTGAGAGATGACTCGGTGAAGCTCCTGCAAAAAACGACGTACTTTGAATCGATCCTCTCCTTCAATATCAACTTTTGGGTGCGTCAGGTCATACAAGAAAGCCTCATCCCAGTTACCTGATGGCATTTCTAGATGAAACCAGCGATCGATGCCTGATACGCCCTCAAATTCTCGAAGTTTACTTTTGATATATTTTTCAAGCTCATCAAACGACATTGCCTGCTCTGAAAAAACAGCAGGACAAGGAAGCCTCATTAAATAGCACAAAGCAGGAATAATTGCTTTTATGGGATGAACAAGTGAACTTGCTTCACTAACTTCTAATTCTCCCTGTGTTAACTTAAGAAAGCCTTGATAGGCAAGCTCAGGAAAGCCCGCAAACAAAAGGATTGTACTAGCTTCTAATAAAAGAGGTGATGCTTCTTCAGGAGACAATGTCTGTATCTTATGCTCTAGCTCAGATAGATACTGGAAGTCTATTGAATTTGCGCCTTTCACATTTACCTCAACAATTAAAACAATCTGAACCACTAAGGGGATATCTCAGCAAAGCTTTTCAAAAGTCAGCCATCACGCAGACTACAGTCCTTTTGCAAGCATTTTGCTGCCAGTGTTTAAGAAGGGTGGCATGGGGCAGTCCAGCAGAATGACGATCGCCCTCAATAATTCGGCTTCTTGCACCGTGACTTTGTTATCTAGCAAGACGGTATGAGCGCACGCATCGACGATCGCTTGCTTGAGTTTCGGGGTCGCCAGATTCAAGCGATCAAGGCTTTGCTTGAGGGTTTTCATATTGCTGGCTGGGGGCACTTCGGGCACCGTCTCCTGTCCCGCTCCTGGCAATCGATAGACACCCGAACGAAACGCGTAGGCGATCGCATCGGCACCCGTTTGGCCCACTTGCGCCAGACTCGACAACAGCAGCAAGCAATCTGACCAGATTTGACCGATCGTCGTGAACTCGGTAGACGTATCGATCACCGCATTAGCAGAAGGCTGCAACCGATGGCGCAACACAGCATACAGCACAAATTCTGACAACGACCAGCGACCGTCTGCATTTGCCAAACCTTGAATGCACTTAAACAGCCGCTGCTGCTGCTCGGTGTCGCGCTGACGCAGCACGGGTACGGTGAGATCTACTAGAGGCAGGCGCGATCGTGGATCGAGCGCATCAATATCAGCACTCAACGTCAGCGTTTTCTCAATCACATCGGCAGGTTCAACCTGCTTGAGCCACTCCAGTTGCTTGGTTCGTACCTGGAGATTTTGGGTGTCGAGCAGCAGTCCATAGACGATCGCGATCGCGCCTTGTGGCTCTCGAATGCCCAACACAAGCGATTCAGGCAACTGCTCCAACAATGCCTTCGCATACGCATAGTGTTCAGGTGTGACAGTGCCAATTTGTTCGATAACCTGGGCCGGATTTGCCTGGATGTGTGACGGCTGTGCTGCTGTTCCACCACTCGAAAACCCCATCATCAAGGATTCCTGCCCTTCTGAACTATGAGAAGAAAACCGAGGTGCTTGTCCTGCATACTGCCGCTTTGAGGCATCCAGACGACGAATGCGTTGTGCCAGCGGTGGGTGGGTGGCAAACAGATCTTCAAAAAAGCCGAAGCGCAAGGCACTGCCGAAGAAAAGGTGACTGTTGCTTTCTGCTGCGGGTGTTTTCACTAACGAACTGTAGTGGTGCTGAGCGATTTTATCCAACGCTCCTGCAATCCCAGCAGGGTTACGCGTAAACTGCACCGCAGAAGCATCGGCTAGAAATTCACGCTGACGAGAAATGGCACTTTTGATTAGCCGGCCGCAGAGCAACCCCAGACTGCCGATGACCATGAGTGCAATACCAAATGCCAGCATGGCATTGCCTTTTTCGCCGCGCGATCGCCAATCAATGACAATACGTCCTGTAATGTAAAGCAGCAGCAGCCCATGCAATACGCCAATGAGCCGGATATTCAGCCGCATATCGCCATTCAAAATATGGCTGAATTCATGCCCAATCACGCCTTGCAGTTCGTCGCGAGACAGCAGTTCTAAGGTGCCACGTGTCACCCCAATGACGGCATTATTGGGTGTGAAGCCTGCTGCGAAGGCATTGATTCCCTGCTCGCCATCCATCACGTACACAGCGGGAACTGAGATGCCTGCCGCGATCGCCATCTCTTCCACCACATTCAATAGCTGACGTTCTTCTGGATGCGCCATTTCTGCTAACAGCAGCCGTCCACCCATTTCCTCTGCAATGACGCTGCCACCCGCTTTCAACGTCTGAATTTTATACAGACTGCCTAACCCTACCAGTACGACGGTACCCGTACTGATCGTGAGAAACAGCGAGGGATTCCACCAGCTAAAGGTTACCTTCCTCGTAACAGGCATACACGGCGGCAATTTCGTTGTTGCGTCGTCAATTTCGAGGGGATGTGTGCGTGTAATCTGGGGGCAGTTGGCCGATTGATAGCGGGACGATCGTGTCTTTCCCTTAAACGAACTCGACAGCGTGATCACCGCCGCCAAATACACCGTAACCGTAATAAACAGCAGCGACAGCCCAAAAAGCAGAATCAGCTTTCGCGTGTTGCCCCGTGCCTGATCTTGATGCTCAAAAAAGTTCATGATGCTCCGTCAGGAGGAGTTTGGCAGGTAGAACCTGCCAAACTCTAAAGGTGAATGGGTTGAATTGACGTTCTTTAGACCTCCGAAGTCTTTGAGACTTCGGAGGTCGTTGACCTACCTAACTAAACGACACTCGTGGTGCTGCTTTCACTTCTGGAGCCGCTTCCTCAAGCAATTCTGCCGCCGTGAAGTTAAAGCCATTTGCCACCAAATTGCTGGGAAACACTTCGCGCTTGGTGTTGTAGAGCGTGACAGCATCGTTGAAGGCTTGACGGGCAAAGGCGACTTTGTTTTCGGTGGACGACAGCTCTTCCATCACGCGCGTCATTGTCTGGTCTGCTTTCAAATCGGGGTAGGCTTCCGACAGCACCATCAAGCGTCCCAGTGCACCTGTGAGGGCACCTTCGGCATTGCCTAACTGCTGCATTGCGCCTGGATCACCGGGGTTGCTGGCAGCGCGACTGCTGGCTGATAAGGCGGCATTCCGAGCAGCAATCACGGCTTCCAGCGTTTCCCGTTCATGCTTCATATAGCCTTTTGCGGTTTCTACCAGATTGGGAATCAAGTCGTAGCGCCGCTGTAGCTGAACATCAATCTGGCTGTAGGCATTTTTATAACGGTTGCGAAGCGTAACAAGACCGTTGTAGCCATCCATCAAGATGAAGCCAACAATCAGTATCAGTACAACGAGAAAAATCAAGGCTCCCATAATGTCTCAGTCCTAGAGTCGATAGGTCGGTGAAGAAAACTTGTGAAGCGGGAACGGTAGCGACGATCGACGGATCGTTAGTGCGAGGTTTTAAGCTGTTTTCGCTTTAATTTGCTGGCAACAGGAAATTTTCGCTCAAGCTGAAGTGTGCCCAATTAGCGCGTTCTTTTAACAGATTCAAGCGTCACATGGCTGAATGCGGAAATTGAACAGCATCAAGCCAATATTTATCAGCGCTTTGCCAAACTGTTTGCTTTATTGAAGTTTGTCTAAGATTGAGAAAGCAGGAATTCGGGTGCTCTCGAATTGCTGCGATCGCCCCTACATGGCCCCGTGATTGAACGAAAGGAATTTTTATGGTACAAGCTGCTTCTCATGTCACCAGTGCCCAACTCGAGAACCCACAAGAATGGAACCTTTCAGATCTATACCAGGGCTTTGACGATCCGCGCTTGACGCAAGATTTGGCAGACTTGGAGCGGACGGCAGCAGCGTTTCGGCAGTCTTATCGAGGCAAGGTGAGTGAGTTGCAGCCGGAGGCGATCGCAACGTGTTTGCAGCAGTTAGAGGCGATCGCGCAGAAATCAGGCTACCTCTACGCCTTTCCCGCGCTGGTGTTCTCGGCAGATACGCGCAATGCTGAAGCCAAGCAGATGCAAGATAAAGTGCTGGAAGCCATCACGGGCATTGAGAACCAGCTTTTGTTTTTTGATCTGGAATTGAAAAAGCTGGACGATGCCACCTTTGCAGCACTTGAAAACGCGCCTGTTCTGCAACCCTATCGCCACTACTTCTACAACATTGCAAAATTCCGCCCCTACACCCTTTCTGAAGACGTAGAGCAGACGCGAAACCAGGATAGCCTTACAGGACGGCAGGCGTTTATTCAACTGCGATCAGTGCATCTGGGTGAGCAGGAATACGAACCCGTCACGACACCCGACGGCAAAAGCGCTAGCACCGATGCGGAACTGAGTGCGCTGCTGTTCCATCCCGATCGCGACATTCGCTACAACGCGTATGCCTCCGTGCGGAAGGTGATGTACCAGCACAATTCGTTGTATGGCTACATTCTCAGCACCGTAGCGCAAGACCACAAGCTTGAAAACCAGATGCGCGGGTACACCTCAACGCTACACAAACAGCTACTTGCAGATGAGGTGTCGGAGCCTGTATTTCGCGCCATTATGGACGGCACGCGCGATCGCTTTGACCTGTGGCAGCGCTACTACACGCTGAAAGGTCAGGCACTGGGGCAGAAAATTCGCACTTGCGATGTGTATGCACCCTGGGGCAGTGATGCCGTGGAACCGTTGCCCTATAAAGCAGGTGTGGAAACATTGCTGACGGCATTGGAGCAATTTGACACAAACTATGCCCGTCGTGCCGAAGAGTTTTTCCTCAACAACTGGGTGGATGCTAAAGTGCGTCCCGGCAAGCGAGGAGGCGCGTTCTGCTGGTACAGTCACGGCAAGCACAGCTATCTGCTGCTGTCCTACACAGACGATTACAATTCGCTGTTCACCCTGGCGCATGAGATGGGTCACGGGCTGCACTTTGCCTGGATTGACGATCGCCAATCCTATTTCAACAGCAACCCGCCAATGGTGCTGGCGGAAATCGCTTCTACCTTCAATGAGTTGTTGCTGCTGGATTATTTGCTCAAGCAAGCCGCAGAGAACCCTGCGTTGAAGAAAACGCTGATTACGCGCCAGTTGGAAGATCAATTAAATCTACTCTTCCGTCAAAGCACGATCAGTCGGTTGGAATTAGCGGTACACGATCGCGCCACACAAGGCAGCTTCGATCAATCCTTTGTCAACGAGCAATGGCGATCGCTGTATCAGGAACTCTGCGGCGATGCTGTAGAAGTCTTGCCCGAACACCAGTATGACTGGGCACGTATCGGACACATCTACTTCAAACCCTTCTACTGCTACCAATACACCGCTTCTAACATTGTTAGCCTCGCCTGCTATCAGAAATATCTGCAAGTGGGCAAAGATTTCATTCCTGGCTATATGGAACTGCTAGCAGCAGGCGGCAGTATGGATCAGGTGGAAGCGTTGCGAAAATACGTGGATGTCGATCTAGAAAATCCTGCGACTATTCATGCCGCCTTGAAGTATGTGGAAGGTCTGCTGGATCAGTTGCAAGCAGCGTTGTAGGTGGCTTGTAGGGGCGCATAGTTGCGCTTAGAGATTAGAAAATCTCAAAGCCAAACGTGCGATCGCCCCTCAAAGCCCTTCTGGGTCTTCTCCTAGTTCTCGCAGTCGTGCCGCCAGTCTTTCTGCTCGCTGGCGTTCTTGCTCCGTCTGTGTTTCCGCTTGTTGCAAAGCGGCTGTTTGTTGGGCTAAGGCAGTCGCTAATTCATCTGGAATGAGTAGCTTTTCTCCAGTATCTAGGCGATAAAAGGCAATCAGCTTGCCATCCACGGCTAGTCGCAACTGTAAGGGCTGACTTTGAGCGTCTGTAATGAGTTCGTATGTCTCTCCTCGCAGACGATAGCCTCGCAACTGTTCGGGTATCCATTCTCCTTTTGGGTCAAACTGCCAGTATTCCTGCACTCCAAGCTGTTCGTAGAGCGTTTTCTTGAAGCCTTCATCCTGCTGCCGAGTGCCTTTAGAAGTCATTTCAAAGATCACCGCAGGCACCTGCCCTTCTTCCCAGATTTTATAGTTGTCTCGCCCACCAGGAGGCACATCAAAAATCACCATGACATCAGGAGCCGTTCGCAGGCGCGGAAACCCCTGGGCATAGTAGAGAAACTGATTGCCTAACACCGTTGCCTGTCGATCGACGAGAAACTGACGCAATACTTCTAAGACGATCGCCAGTACATAGAAATGATCATAAGTTTCGGCCACAGGTTCACCATCACCAGTTGGGTAAAAGGGTTCAGTGGGTGGACGATGCGGTAAGAGTGTTGTCATAGGGTTCTACTGCCTCTGTGCCCCAGTTTTCCAGATTCAGTCCGGTTGAAGAACGCACGCAATGAGTCTTTTGATCATTCTAGCTGGGTTAGTTTAACCGATTCCTCTGAATCGGACGGTGTGTCAGCAGAACTATCACCCGGAAACAGGATCTTTTGTGAGCTACCTCCGGCATCTGCACTTGAGTAATCCACTCCAAAGGTTTTTCCGGTAAATCACCTTAATTGAACCAGGCGGCAAAGCCAAAAAATTGCCCGCGAAAGACCTGGATGAGTTGTGTCCACACAACCCGATCGGTCATCTTGCCCATTTCTAAATACGGTGCGGCGGCTGCTCCTTGCAGCCATAGCACGACATCCATTGTGCGTGGCTCTAGAAAGGCTTTGCGGAGATTGACTCCTCTTATTTCGCGTGCACGCCAGAATGGTACGAGCGTCTTACCTTCTAGCAAACCATCCGCTTCATCTAAAAAGGCTAGCCAGCCATCAATCATCGCCTGGGTGACGCGTGCATTCGGAATCACGCCTGTTTGTTTAGGATTAGGGAGCCATTCGCGATCGTTATCCTTCTCAGCAGCAATCAGCTTCCACGATTGACGGCTTAGCGCTGTAGTGGTCTGCAAATACTGCAAGGCGGTTGTCATCCGCTGGGGTTCAGCGACAGGAAAGCGTAGCAGATGCACAAACGCCACAATATCTACAAAATCGATGCCGCCAAAGCTGTAGGGATTCTGTTCTGGACGACCATCGACTAGAAATTTGTATGGTGTCTCTGGTTTCGTAAAGACCACATGCGCCAATGCGTTAAAAAACTCCTGCCCATCATGCGCCAGGGCAAATTCACCGATCGCGCCGAATAGATTGGTGTAGCCCTGCAACCAGATGGTATCAGCGGTATCAAAGGCGATCGTAAAGCTCTTCGCCTGCTGTTCCGTGACGCGCAGCCGATTAATAGCAGCAAAAATGCGCCACAACGATTCTGTTGATTCAAGCTTGCCATTACCATTCAAATCGAGCCGGATGAGTCCAAGCCTTAGCGGTAGTTTGATCGCAGGATCTTTGATGGGTGCCAGTGTGGTACGAACGGTTGCCAGATCATTCAAAAATGTCTGGAGGATTTGCCGCGTGTCTTCATACCGAATGACCTGAGGGTTAGGATTTTCTGGTATCGGCAGACGCAGAAAGGGCAACATACCCGTCAGCGCGTTGCGGCGCAAGCCATAGCGATAGAGCGATTGCGTCAACCGTTCCACACCACTCATCAACTGCGTGACCCCCAGACTGAACCGCACCTGATCATCCTCTGGTTGTGCCTTTAGTCGTGCCAGCATCGCGGCTTCACCTTCGGCAAACTTGCCTGCTATCAAGAAGGGTTCGATCGCAGGCGGCGTTTCAACGGCTAGAGTGCGGGGCACCCAGAGCGCAAGCAGAAGCAGCGCAGCACAGAACAAAACGCGCACAGATAATTTCAGCATGAGGTTCGCAGTCACCGTAGTTAATAAGGGTCTTACACAACAGTTCTACACTCAAACATCGGACGTTTCGGGCAAAAATAGGCGTTAGTCTAATTGTCCGTCTTCAATCGTCTTCGCCTTTTGCTGATCCGCGATCGCCCCTTGCGAATCTCCCATCTTCAACCGAACTTTGCCGCGCAGATCGTAAGCATCTGACAAATTGGGATCTTGCTGAATAATTTGATTAGCATCGGCGATCGCGCTCTTGTAATCTTTCAACTCATAAAGTGCATCTGCGCGTGCAAAGTATGCGGATAAATTCTGAGGATCTAACCGCAAAATTTGGTTGAAATCTGCGATCGCGCTTCGATAGTTTTTCATGGCTTGATAGGCATACCCTCGGCTGAGATAAGCGCGAATATTTTGTGGATCTAAGCGCAAAACGTGGTCGTAATCTTGAAGCGCTTTTTGCTGGTTTTTGAGCGCAAGATAAGCACCTGCCCGTCTGAAATAGACATCGCTACTGTGCGGATCAAGACGTAGAATTTGGGTGTAATCGGCGATCGCGCCTTGAGTATCCCGAAGCTGTAGACGAAACTGGGCGCGTTCCAAATAAGCATGGGTATTTTTGAGATCTAGCCGCACTGCCTGGTCGTAATCTTGCTTTGCCGCTGCGTCTTCATGCAATTGTCGGTGTGCTTTGCCCCTTCTGAGGTAAGCATCGACATCATTTGGATTCACGCTCAATACTTTATCGGCACTTTCAATATCTCGCTTAAGCTTCTGCTGGTACGCCTCTTTGGGGTTTTGTGTGTAATAGCTGACCATACTCATGAGGAGGTTGACATCAGGGATCAACGCATAGAGGGTGCCAATAATGCCTCCCAGTAAGGTAAACAGATATAAACCCGCCAACCCTGCTCTGGTGCATCGTTTGGCTTTGGTTTCCCGGTGGCTTTCGACCAGGCTGAGCGCTAAGGCATAACGTTTGGCAAAGGGTTTCGTGCCAAAGCCGTTTTGCTGGAGTAAGGTGAAAATGGCGTGTAGGAGCTGATTGCGATCGCCCACGGGTACAGAAGCCAGTTTTTTTCGCAGCTTGGCAACCCGAAAGCTCGTGGGAATCGTCAGCGCAATTAAGGCTGCAAACACCAGAAACGGAGGCTGCCCCAAGCCCAACAGCATGAGCAGCAGCACGCCGATACTTTGAAACACCACTGCCAGATAGGGATGACGAGAAAACAGCAGCAGGTTTGCAATTTGCCCACCATCCAACGGGTAAACAGGCAGCAGGTTGAATAGATTCAAGGAAATCAGGATCATGCTGGTGGTATGCACCCAGTCTGGATAGGCATTGGCATCTGAGCCAGAGAGAGCATGATCACCGATCAGAATCGCTAACCCAATGCCCAGCACCAATCCCGGTAGTGGACCTGCCAGCGACACCCAGAATTTTTGCGTCAGCGTAGCATCATCGTTCCGAGCGGTTGCCAGCGCACCCAAGAATGGCACAAAGAAGACGGTGGTATCCTGGTAGCCCGACAGCTTCATGGCAACCAGATGCCCCCCTTCGTGGAACAAAATCACGCCGACAAAAATCAGCAGCGTCTCCCAGCTAAACAGTTGCGTGTAGCTCACGGCAAACAGAGCGAGGCTGCTCAGCAAGAGCCACACCTTTGCTTTGCGAGAGAATAGCCCCTTTTGCCTTCCCTGCAACTGCTGAAATTCTGCCAGATCAAGGGCGATCGCGGCATCGGTTGTCAGCGTTGCGCCCGCGTCCTGCTGCCCGGTCTGCTTTTTACTCGACCTTTTATACCGTCCGCGTGCCACTTTCAGCACAGCAGTGAACGCCACCCAATTTGTGAGACGGTAGCCGCGATCGTCTTCAACTAAATGAACTTCTCCAGCCTTCCCCAGGCGGTTAATGTTCTCCCTCTCATGCGCCTCAAACGTTTCAACAAACCCGTCAGGCGTTAGATTGAGCGGTGTTTTGGTTTGGCATAGCGCCGCCAGTTTGTCTTTGTGCGCCTGCCACAGCGTTTCTAAGGAAGCATCTTCGATCGCCTGTAGGATATCTTGAGGATTGTCGCTAAAAAACCCGTAGAGCTTGTTGTTGCCCGTCATGAATCGGGTGCCATCGGCAAAGAAGGTCGAAAAGCCAAAGCTAAATGGAGCAGTGGCATTGTAGGGCTGTCGTACTTCAACCCCGGCATAGGTCTGACACGCCTCATGCTGGAGCAGGCTATACCAAACGTGATTGCCCTCGGAGCGCTCAGTCTGATGATAGGTGCAGAACTCAAAGCCCAGGGTTTCTAAGGCGACGATCGCAGGTTGCACCGTTTCTTTGAGGTGATCGGGAACGGCTTCGATGTCTTGCCGCTGAAACCGGGCATAGGGAAATGTTGTTTGGCGCGTTCGCAGATAGACAATGAAATAGGGAAAGGCGTAGATGAGAACAACCAGCAGCAGTGGGTAAAGCAGAGATAGCATGACAGAGCGCGGATGGATGACCGTCGTTAGTATGCCCGTGGTCGATCGTTCGTTAGCACCTGTCAGGGAACCCTGGTGGAAAATCATGACGAGCGTTTTGCCCGTGTGTGTGACAGCAAAGAGGACGATTGGAGTGCCTTTCCGCAAACGTGCCACGATCGCCCTCAGTAGCATTCTCTGCCTCTATCTTGTTTGGATCACACCAGTTGCTCTGGCACAACCCTTACCTGGACAGCCTCCCACGTTCACCGATCTCTGCTTGCAGCGATCGAGCCTACCTGCTACGACAGCGCACACGATCGCTGTATTGTTGCAGAGCGCGCAGACCGCTAGCTGTCTCCAGGCAAACCAAGCGCTTTCACGCCTCACTACGCTAGAACTTACGGATCATCATCTGGTTGACCTTAGCCCGCTGCGATCGCTCACTCGCCTTACCGTACTGAGATTAGATCAAAACCAGATCGTGGATCTCAGCCCGTTGAGCGCACTGACGAATCTGACTGCACTCTACCTGAGTGAAAATCGGGTAAGCGATCTCCGTCCGTTGCGATCGCTGACAAAACTCACCGCCCTCTTCCTCATCAAAAACCGCGTCACCAATCTTGAACCGCTTGAACCGCTGATCGAACTTAGCGATCTGTTTCTGATTGGCAATCGCATTGATGACATTAGCCCGTTGCGATCGCTCACTAACCTGACAACCCTTCTGCTGAGCGACAATCGAATCGATGATATTAGCCCGTTAGAACCATTGCAATACCTGGTTATTCTCGGTCTACGTCGCAACCGCATCAGCGATCTCACGCCGCTCAGTAGACTCACCCGATTAATCGAATTAAATCTTGGCGAGAATGAAATCATCGATCTGGAGGCGTTGCGATCGCTCACTAACCTGTCAGAACTAATTCTTAGCGATAATCAGATTGACAACCTCAGCCCGTTGCAGCTTCTCCGTCAGTTGACCCAACTCAACCTGAACCACAACGATGTTACTGACTTGAAGCCTTTAAGCTCACTGAACAAACTCCGAGAATTGAATCTTGAGGACAATCGTTTGACGGATGTTAGTGCACTGCGATCGCTCACAAAATTGGAGCAATTGGCTTTGGCAAAGAATGCGATCGACCAACCGCTTTGCCCCATCAGACCACCCTCTATCTGTCTTTTTTAAAGCATTTGTTCTACTCTAGAAATACCTCCACTTCAAGCTCTAGTGATGAGTCCACTACAAACTCAACGGCTGACAGATACCTGGGTAGCCGCTCCTTGGAAAGAGTATGCCCAACTCAGTGAAAATCCGGTTTATGAGAAGGCAAAGGGGTACTATTACCGGGGACACATGAGGCTAGAGATGCTGCCTGTTGGGTTTGATCATGGACAAGACCATACAATTGTTTTACTGGCGATCGAACTCTTTGCGATCGTCAAGCAGCTTCCCCTTACGGCGCTTGATAGTGTGAGCTATCGGAAGGAAGGGGTGCAAGACTGTCAACCAGATGTGTCGTGTTACATTGGCACGAATGCACGGGCAATTCCATCGGGTACGAACATTGTGAACTTGAATCAGTATCCAGTGCCGGATTTAGTGATCGAAGTGTCAAAGACAACGCTATTGGATGATTTAGGCATCAAGCGATCGCTCTACGAAGAGTTGGGAGTTGCTGAATATTGGGTCTTAGATGTGCAGAATATTCAGGTTTTGGCTTATGCGATCAGCGATCGAGGTTCCCAACGCATTGACGAGTCGCAAATCTTACCTGGACTCAAACTAACAACGTTAGAAGAAGCGCTTCGTCGTAGTCGCGAAACCGATCAGTCACAAGTTGGAGCCTGGTTGTTGAGCCAATTTCAAAGCTCATAATACCGACGCTAGGATGTGAACTTTGATGATTCAGAGCGATCGCGAATTTTGTAGATTAGGTTGAAGCACAAAACCCAACACGCATCATTTTTTGCTTTGGCAAATTGTCTTATTATTGTCTAAGCACTCTTGAAAAGTTGAATCTCCCTAGTTCATGAAGGATCAAAAATTGCTCTAGAGATTTCACTTCGACCTTCATAGTATTCTTCAACGGCTCTTTTAAAGAATCTTCTCCGCACATCTATAGACATCAGAATATCTCTAAGGGCCAATTCCTTCAGGTACTCATAATCTGGGTTTGCTTTGAAAGCTTCTTCTGAAGCATAGGAGCCATTAGCCAATTGAGCGGTTCCTGTATGGATGTCAAAAGTGGCTTTAACTTCTGGAATGCATCATCCCCATAATTGATCCTTTTCTAGATTGCGAGAAATTTCCTCAACCCTCTTAAGGTCTTTCAACTTTAAATAGTCGCCATCATGCCTCGCTGCCTTAATTTCAAAAGTAATTCCGCTCGGCATTAGTACCTCCTTTTTGAACAAAAACAAACAGCGCGATCGCGCTGTTTGTTTTTGGGGCTTCATCTCCTCAACCTGGTCTACTGGCCTGTGTTTTTCTAAACATTTCGCTTTCGCCTGTGGACTCAACAACGTTACTTCCTGCCCTCTGCCTCCTGCCTTCTCCTCCGTATTCTCCAACACCTGCCAGTAGTCCATTTCTGTAGTTGTTCTAAAGGAAATGCCGATCTTCTCATGGCTTCCTAAGATAGAAGGTGGAATCATACCGCATAATAAAGCGGAGTCATTCCGACCAAGCTCGGCTATCAGGAGGTTAACCAATGGTCGAAGCCTACGAATCACTAGACTACGAATATGCGCTTGATCACGACTGCACCACACTGTCGCGTCACGTTTTTCAGCAACTGCAAACGTTCTCAGCCGATGCTCAGGATCTGAGCGCAATCATGAATCGCATTGCGCTGGCAGGCAAGCTCATTGCTCGTCGCCTCAGCCGTGCAGGGCTAATGGAAGGAGCGCTGGGCTTTACGGGTAGCGAGAATGTGCAGGGTGAATCCGTTAAAAAGATGGACGTGTATGCCAATGAGGTCTTCATCGCCGTCTTTAAGCAGAGCGGGTTAGTCTGCCGTCTGGCTTCCGAAGAGATGGAGAAGCCTTACTACATTCCTGAAAACTGTCCATTGGGGCGTTATACGTTACTGTACGACCCGATCGACGGTTCCTCAAATGTTGATATCAACATTAACGTCGGCTCGATTTTTGCGGTGCGTCAGCAGGAAGGCGACGATCTGGACGGTACGGCGAGCGATCTACTGCAAAGCGGACGCAAGTTGATTGCAGCGGGTTACATTCTCTACGGTCCCAGTACCGTGCTGGTGTATTCGATCGGCAAAGGAGTCCACGCCTTTACCCTTGATCCCAGCCTGGGCGAGTTTATTCTCTCTAGTGAAAATATCCAGATGCCAGAGCATGGTCCCGTTTACAGCACTAACGAGGGCAACTTCTGGCAATGGGATGAGTCTATCCGCGATTACATTCGCTATGTTCATCGGCATGAGGGCTATACCGCTCGCTACAGTGGCGCCTTGGTCGGAGACTTCCATCGCATTCTGTTTCAGGGTGGTGTGTTTCTCTACCCCGGCACGGTCAAAAAGCCAGAGGGTAAGCTGCGACTGCTTTACGAGACGGCTCCACTGGCATTTTTGGCAGAACAAGCTGGGGGCAGAGCCAGCACGGGCACTCAGGACATTCTGGATGCCGTGCCAGAAAAACTTCACGCCCGGACACCACTCATCATTGGCAGTAAAGAGGATGTGGCGTTAGTGGAGTCGTTTATTCAAGAACGATCGCGTCAGGCGATCGCAGCGCATTAGGTAGTTGTTGGTTTTTGGTTGTTAGTTGTTAGACGGAGCTTTGACGCTGATAGCTGGGAACTTGCATTTAGGAGATTTAGGAGAACGTACGATGACAGCGACGAATCATCTGTTTGAGATTAAAGAGTATGGTCAGAGCATCTGGATGGACAATTTGGCGCGGGATCTGATTAAATCCGGCGATTTGAAGAAGTTCATTGAGACCCGTGGACTGCGTGGGATCACATCCAATCCCGCCATTTTTGAGAAGGCGATCGCGGGTAATGCGATGTATGACGCAGACATTGAAGCCGGGATCAACGCGAAGAAGTCCACGCTAGAAATCTACGAATCGCTTGTCTTTCAAGATATTCGAGATGCATGCGATGTTTTCAAGCCGATCTATGACGAGTCTGGTGGCCTAGACGGTTACATCAGCATTGAGGTGCCGCCCGATATCGCGAATGACACTGGAAAAACCATTTCGGAAGCGCGTCGCTATTACAACGCGATCGGCAAAGAGAACGTCATGATTAAGATCCCCGGCACCTCAAAAGGCATTCCTGCCGTAGAGCAAGTGATTAGCGAAGGGATCAACGTGAATGTCACGCTTCTCTTTTCGGTAAGCAGCTACGTCGAAACGTTTTGGGCCTACATTCGAGGCTTAGAAAAGCGCGTGGCTGAAGGGAAGGACATCAGCAAAATTGCCTCCGTCGCCAGCTTCTTCCTGAGCCGCATCGATACTAATATTGACGGCAAGATTGACGAAAAGCTGAAAGAAGGCGTACCCGATCAAAATATTCGCGATCGTCTGGTGGCAGTTAAAGGAAAAGTAGCGATCGCTAACGCAAAGGTTGCTTACCAGGAGTATAAGAAGATTATCCAAAGCGATCACTGGAAAGCGCTAAGTGCCAAAGGTGCGAACGTCCAGCGCCTGCTGTGGGCTAGTACAGGTACTAAAAACCCTGACTACAGTGATGTCATGTATGTTGATGAGTTGGTAGGCCCTGATACGGTGAACACACTACCCCCTGCCACGATCGAAGCCTGTGCCGATCACTGCAGCGTCGATAATCGTCTAGAAACAGGCGTTGAAGAAGCGTACAACCTGATCGAAAGCCTCAAAGACCCTGACATCAACATTAATCTTGACGAGGTGATGGACGAACTCCTCGCTGATGGCATCGACAAATTCGTCCAACCCTTCCAGTCGTTGATGAAATCGCTCGAAGACAAAGTGAATCGCCTTGCTACGGTGTAAGAGTTATGAGTTTTAAGTTATGAGTTTTGAGTTGAATCCAATCACTCAAAACTCGTAACTCAAAACTTTCAACTTCATCCCTCATCCTTATATCCTTCTCTACCTTATGGTTACTCTGCTCGAAAACCCCCTTCGCGTCGGACTTCAACAAGACCGTATTCCCGAACCGCAGATTCTAATCATCTTTGGTGCCTCTGGTGATCTCACTCAGCGCAAGCTTGTGCCTGCCATCTATCAGATGAAGCGAGAGAGACGGTTGCCCCCTGAGTTGACGATCGTTGGCGTGGCTCGTCGTGATTGGAGCCATGACTACTTTCGAGAACACATGCGCGAAGGCGTAGAGGAGTTTGGTGGCGGTCTCGGAACGCAGGCGCTTTGGGATGACTTTGCCAAAGGCTTGTTCTATCATCCCGGTGACCTGGATAACCAGGATGATTACCAGAAGCTCAAAACCTTTCTGGCAGAGCTTGATCAGCAGCGCGGCACACGAGGCAATCGCGTGTTTTACCTTTCCGTTGCACCCAAGTTTTTTGCGGAAGCGATTCAGCAACTTGGCGCTGCTGGCATGATCGAAGACCCCAAAAAGCAGCGCCTCGTAATCGAAAAGCCCTTTGGCCGCGACTTGGCTTCAGCTCAAGCGTTGAATCGAGTCGTGCAAAAAGTCTGCGACGAACAACAGGTCTACCGTATCGATCACTATTTGGGCAAAGAAACGGTGCAAAACCTGATGGTATTCCGGTTTGCAAACGCCATCTTTGAGCCGCTCTGGAACCGCCAGTTTGTCGATCACATTCAAATTACCGTAGCAGAAACCGTCGGTCTAGAAGGGCGGGCAGGCTACTACGAGACGGCTGGTGCCCTGCGTGATATGGTGCAAAACCACTTGATGCAGTTGTTCTGCCTCACGGCAATGGAAGCCCCAAACTCCCTGGAAGCAAACAGCATCCGCAACGAAAAAACGAAAGTGCTGCAAGCCACACACCTGGCAGATCTGGAAATTCTTGGTAATTCAGCCGTGCGCGGACAATACACGGAAGGCTGGATGAAGGGTAAACAAGTGCCAGCATATCGGCAAGAAGAAGGGGCAGCACCCGAATCGACGACACCCACCTACGCTGCCTTGAAGCTGACGATCGACAACTGGCGCTGGAAAGGGGTTCCCTTCTACTTGCGAACCGGGAAGCGCATGCCCAAAAAGGTATCAGAAATCGCCATTCAGTTCAAAGAAGTGCCATTTTTGATGTTTCAATCAGCCGCCAAGCAAGCGAACCCAAACATCCTGACCATGCGGATTCAGCCCGACGAGGGCATCGCGATGCGCTTTGAGGTGAAGACACCGGGCACGTCTCTGAGGACGCGATCGGTCGATATGGACTTTCGCTATGACACGGCCTTTGGACAGGCCAACACCGATGCCTACAGTCGGTTACTTGTAGACTGTATGTTGGGCGATCAAACCCTCTTCACCCGTGGCGATGAAGTCGAAGCGTCCTGGCGCATTCTCACTCCATTGCTCAATGTTTGGGATGCCCCTGCCCCACCAGAAACCATTCCCCTCTACGAAGCTGGCACTTGGGGCCCGGTTGAATCAGAACTGTTACTCAACCGCGATGGACGCAATTGGAGAAGACTTTGAAGAAGGGATGAAAGATGAGGGATGAGGGACGAAGGCTAAAAAGTTGTTAGATGTTAGTTGCTAGCTAACTTTAACTGCTGACTCTTCACTAACCACCAATGCTCTTCCCCCAACTCCCCACTCCCGATTCACGACTCCCTAATGCTTCTAACCACTGACAACTAATCACTAACAACTCTTATGACCACCACTCCACTTGTTGCGCTGCAAAGACCCAAAGATATTTCTCTCGATGAAATTGAGGCAGAACTCAGTGCCATTTGGCAGACTCAGAATGTGGATTCGCCCAATCAAGGCGCTACCAGAGCATCGACGTTTAGCATGGTGATTTATGAACCAGAAGAGTTTCAGCAACTGCTAGCGGTACTGGGTTTTTACGAAGGGCCGATCGATGGTATTCATGGCCCCATGACGAAAGCAGCGGTGCAGGACGCCCAAAAGTCTTATGGGTTGTCTATTACAGGTCGCGTTGATCCAGGTACGCTGGCAAAACTGCGAGAAGAGTTTGCGAAGAAGCCCAGCGATCGTGTCAAGTTTGAAAACTTAAATGCGCGCGGGTTTAGTATTAGCGATGCGATCGCGGTACAAAACCCCTGCCGGATTATTACGGTTTGTCCAATTCTAGGTGAAGACCAGGGTGTCACGGCTCAAGTATCTGCTTACTGTCCGGTGCAGCAAGGCAGCAGCACCCATCTCATCTGCTGCGAGTACATTACCCTACGGGGCACTAAAGCTGCTCTAGAGCGCGTTGGTGAGTTGGTTGCCTCGCTCATGATCCACGATCTTCCCAAATTTGTGTGGTGGAAGGCGACCCCTAACCCTGAGCAAGCCCTTTTTAAGCGGTTAGCTGAGACCTGTAATTGCCTGATTCTAGACTCTTGCTACTTTAGTGACCCAGAATCTGAGTTTCTTAAGATTCAAAATTTGGTTGATGAAGGCACGTATATTGCTGACCTTAACTGGCATCGCCTTGAACCCTGGCAAGAACTCATGGCGGCTGCGTTTGATCCACCGGAGCGCCGTGCGTCCCTGATTGAAGTGGATCAGATTGCGATCGACTATGAAAAAGGCAATGCGGCTCAAGCATTTATGTATCTGGGCTGGATTGCCAGTCGGCTAGGTTGGCAACCTGTGGCCTTTAAAGAGACGGGGGGAGACTATGACCTGAAGCACGTGACCTTTAAGGGAGCGAATCAGCGCGAAATCACAGCTGAACTAGCCGCCATTCCAACCGCTGACTGGGGAGAGATACTAGGCGATCTGGTGGGTATCCGCGTTACCTCCACCAACCTGCAAGCAAACTGCTGCACCATTCTTTGCTCAGAAACAACGGGCTGTATGCGAATGGAAGCCGGTGGCAGCGCTCAAGCCTGTCAGACCGAAATTGTCTCATCCCTTTCAGATCAAAAGGCTGAATTTCTGCTCAGCCAGCAGCTACAGCGCTGGGGACACGATGTTTTGTATGAAGAAAGCCTGTCAGTGGTCGCCAAAGTGTTGGCATTGCACAGCTAGACAGTTTTTAATTGTTCGTTTTTAGTTGCTAGAGTTTAAGACCTGGTTGACTGACAAATCTTTTAGCGATCACCTGACCCGCCCTGCACTGAAAGTGCGGGCTAATGGAAGGAAGTCCTCTCTAGGTTTTGCCTTCCCCAAAGGTAGAGGACTGCAAGCGTTTTGTAAC
Organism: Stenomitos rutilans; assembly: GCF_059505485.1. NCBI lineage: Bacteria > Bacillati > Cyanobacteriota > Cyanophyceae > Leptolyngbyales > Leptolyngbyaceae > Stenomitos > Stenomitos rutilans. The sequence continues at coordinate 147,728 of NZ_JCACKR010000170.1, read as the reverse complement.
CCGGTTGAAAGGGTTCTCACACCTTGTCAGTCAGATTTAAGGCTATCAGCTAATCACTAACAACTATTGTTATGGTTCTCATTGTTGCAGGCGAGCGCAGTGGGGTGGGCAAAACAACGGTCACTCTTGCGTTGCTGTCCTGCTTACGACAGCGAAATGTGTCGGTGCAATCGTTTAAGGTTGGGCCTGACTACATCGATCCAATGTTTCATCGTTATGTCACGGGTCGCGCTTGCCGCAACCTTGACCCGGTGCTGACATCCGAAACCTATGTGCAGCAGTGTTTCGATCGCCATGCGAAGACAGCTACTCATGCGCTTGTTGAAGGGGTCATGGGGCTATTCGACGGGGCTGCTGGACGCAAAGACTTTGCCAGCACGGCTCATGTTGCCCGGTTGCTAAAGAGTCCCATTCTTTTGGTGCTAAATTGCAGCGGGATGTCTCATTCGATCGCCGCCATTGCCCACGGGTATCGCTCGCTCGATCCGCGCCTTCAGTTTGCCGGAGTCGTGCTCAACCGGGTTGGCAGCGATCGTCATTTGGAACTTCTCACCGCCGCATTGGAACCCCTCGACATCCCCATTCTGGGTGTTCTACGCCGACAGGATGAGATTACCATTCCCGATCGTCACCTGGGCCTGATCCCGACTGCCGAACTGGAAAACCTGAACGCGATCGTCGATCGACTGGCTTATGTGGGTGAAACATGTTTTGACTGGGCACAGTTGATGCCGTTATTGGAGTCGGGAGTCGGGAGTTGGGAGTCGGGAGTCAGAGGGCAGAAGGCAGAAGGCAGAGGGCGGGAATCGGAACTCAAAACTCAAAACTCTCTAGCGTTCGCGAAGCGTGTCCAACGGACTCAGCGGCACGAAGTGCTACTCAAAGCTCTCTCGCTCCCCTCTTCCCCCCGAATCGCGATCGCCCAGGATGCTGCCTTTAGTTTCTACTATGCCGACAATTTAGACTTGCTGGAAGCGTTAGGCGCTGAGTTGATTTCCTGGAGTCCTCTATGCGATCGCGCGTTGCCAGATGGCGTGCAGGGGCTTTACTTTGGCGGTGGTTTTCCAGAAATGTTTGCTGAGCAGTTGGCAGCGAATGTGTCTGCTGGCGACAGCGTACAAGCGGCGATTCAGACTGGCATGCCGACTTACGCAGAATGTGGTGGCTTGATGTATCTCTGCGAAAAAATTACGACCTTTGAAGGACAGTCGTTTCCGATGACGGGCATATTACCGACCACGGCTGTCATGAGCAAGCGCTTAACTCTGGGCTACCGCCATGCGATCGCCCGTCAAAATAGCCTGATGCTAGAGCGTCACTCAACGGTTTGCGGACATGAGTTTCATCGCTCCTATTTGACTCAGGAGCCAACGTCTCCGCTTTTTTCCCTACTCCCTACTTCCCACTCCCCACTTCCCACCCCTGAAGGCTGGCATCGTCCCAATCTCCATGCATCCTATCTTCACTTGCATTGGGGAACGCATCCAGAAAGCCCGGCTCGCTTTCTAGAATGTGCTGCCAGGTATGACAGCCACACGGGATAATGGCAAGATGCTGACCTACGATGCCTGACTCGATCGCCATTCTGCCTCGTCTTCTGCCGCCTGTTGTTTGAGGTGGATGTTCTTCAAGTGTTTTTTGACCGTATCAAGCGCAATATAGAGGTTCGTTGCGATCGCCTTGCGGCTACAGCCCGATCGTCGTTGTGACCAAACTTCTGTTTCACGGGGGGTCAGTCCCCACTTTTGGGCTTCGGCCAGCGCCAGACTTTGTACCGACTGGTTCTGGTCTTGCAGGCGCAGCAGCAGACAGGGCCGTGAGGCAATCTCCAGCGCCAACCACTGTGCCCGAATGCGGAAGGTCGTTTTGGACGTTACCACTTCTGATTCAAGCACGATCGGCTTGGTGGGGCACATGGCTTTACTTTCAATGAGCGACTGATAAACACGCTGAATTTCACGCGGTAGCGGATCAGACGTGTCACGCCATAGCTGGGCATAGATAGCGCGCGCCATCCCGTTGGCATAAACAAGGTCATGCTGATCGGTCATGACCAAAACACCATCAATCAAGCTTTCTAAGATCGATTGCAGTAAATTATCGAAATTGATTGAGTAATTCATAGTTATTGTGTTCATTGGGGGCTGAAATGAACGTTTTGTTGCCTTAGTTGCACAAAAACTGTTTAAGCAAAATGGAATTTAACTCACACACACCACTGTTTGAGATCACAGCGCTTTTTGTCATGGCGGCTTAACCGCATAGTCTTTACCTCCAGTTCTGTATAATGCAGACGTTGGATGATCCTGATCCGGTTGACTGTAAGAAAAAGTAATACATTGAGCCAATGCAATATTGAGCCAATACGAGGCAGCAAACTGCTTTTAGGCGCAACGTTTAACGCTTTTCAGCCTTAAGAAACCGTTAATAATGGTTACAGCTCGAATTGCAAAATTACGCATAGATGATGCAGTTTGTCTGCTGTAGATAATGGCATTGGTGTTCATCACGGCGATTGCTGTAAGGAGATAACCTGTAAATCCTGCGCCGTTGATCCTGCCTTTACAACCTGCATTTCACCTGCTCAAGCAAGACGTCTTGCTTGAGTCAACTTAGCGATCGCCATTATCATCTGGCTGGCTTACAGCACGGTTTTTCGTAATGCGAACGTTTGCTGCTTTGTAACACATGATTAAGCAGACACAGCCCATCCTTAAAGCCTGTGGATTTACCGCTGTTTTGTCCATGACAACCAGACTCAGCAGAGTCTTGGGCTTCCATCTAGCCCCATCTATTAGTGCAGATTTTTCCTCTACCCGTCTACACTCGATTGAGTGATTTCTGCTGATTTTGAAAGTGCAGCTATGGCAATTCTACTCTTTTGGAAAAACGATCCTGGATTGGTCTTCAGCCTTCGCTTTCAGTAGACAGCACTCAATGTCAGGCAAACCAAGAACGACTGTCAACTTACATAACGACGCACCTTGTATCGATAGATCGGAATGTTTTAGCAACTACACTAATACAAACATGTCTTAAAGAACAGAATTCAACAGATAGCTTGAACTCATAAAAGTACGGCAGTAGAAAGACTAAAGCATTTTTTTTATAGCTCCTTTTATAGATAGAATTCAAGCGCAAGCTTACGTACTGTGACAATACAAAATAATTTAAGCTAACTGCCTCTGAAATGTGGATTAATTCGCTCGTTACACACTGGTGCTCTGAGGCAAACCTGATTGACTGACAAAAGTTCTGAAAGGTTACTGGCTTCGTTACTTACCCGCCCGTAATTCAAAGCCAGGCTAACGACATGAAACCTGTTGTAGGCTCTGAAGCCGGATCATTGAAGGCACGATCGCTAGTAAACGCTAGTAAAGCGGCACACAGTGCCTACAGCAATGCGTTTGATGTACAGAATTTAACTGGCAATGAGCATGCGATCGTTCCAGGCACTTTACAGCCATTTGCCACCGCGACGCAGCAATACAGTCTGCTTGAAAGCCGCTTGAATGTTGGCGCAGATCAAAAGTTATCTTCATAGAATCTTCACAGAATCGCTGCTCTACTAAATTCCTTTGGTGAAGTGATTTGTGTGGTTTTACTGAGCTTCTAGCGATGCTCTTAACCAATACCTACGCAATATTAACTAGACCTTATCGCTTTATTAACTGCATCACTGCTAGCCTGTTCAGAGGTTCGTTGATTTATCTACCAGGCCTGCTGAATGACGATCGCGGTGACACAGGGGCGTAATTCTTCTGTTAATGATTGGAACTGTCAATGTTGTGACTTGGATAACCTGGCATCAGGTCAGTCTCGACGAGCCACTCGTCGGTTGTGGCTTGTGCTTGTGCTACTCGTTTGTCTCTGGTTTGCAGAGTTAGGCATTGGTTCATGGAGTCACAGCTTGTCGCTGCTAGCTGATGCAGGGCATCTATTTTCAGATGTGGGCGCGTTGGCAATAACGCTCGCTGCAAGTTGGTTTGCGCGTCGTCCGGCGACGGGTCGAGCCACGTTTGGGCATTGGCGCGTTGAATGGTTGGCAGCTCTAGCGAATGGGTTTAGCTTGCTGGCGATCGCCGCGCTAATTGCCTGGGAAGCTTTAGAGCGCTTTCACTTTCCTGAGCCTGTTTTAAGTTTGCCGCTGTTGCTAGGGGCTGGGTTGGGGCTGCTTGTCAATGGTCTTAATCTTAAACTGCTGCACAAGCATAGTGTCAACGATCTCAATCTTCAGGGCGCATTCTTACATGTTCTTGCGGATGTTGCTAGTTCGGTAGGCCTTTTGGTCGCTGCGCTAGTCATTTATAGCCTGCACTGGCTGTGGATTGATGCGGTTGCGGGTCTGATGATCGCTTGCCTGACTGGGTTGAGCGCACTGCCGCTGATTTGGAACAGTCTGGAAGTTTTGCTGAACTATGCACCGCGATCGACCGATCCAGGAACCGTAAGGAAATGCCTGGAGTCCTTTGCAGGCGTTCATCAGGTGCAAACGCTGAGCATCTGGTTAATTGCTAGCGATCGCATTGGGCTTTGTGCGCAGTTAGCGATCGACCCGTTGACAGCAGCAGAGCGCGATCGGTTGTTAGCAGCGCTGCAAGCTGAACTGAGCCAAACCTTTGGTATTCAGGAAGCAACCTTGCAGTTTAACAATCGCTATGCCGTGAGTTTGGAAGGTTTCCAAATGCTAGACAGCCGTTTAAGTGCCCACGTAAGTGCAGCAACAACGTTGGGTGATTTAGTGACTGCTGAAGGGTCGATGCATCACAGCAGCCAGTAATCATCGTGTGCGGCGATCGTCGCACACTTCAGATAGAGTTCACGATTCGCACAAGGAGACCGATCACAATGTCCTTTTTGAGTAACCGCCAGCGCTGGTTTGCTTGCTTTTTGGGTGGGCTGTTGGCAGCGATCGCGCTGTCTTTCGCCACTATGACGGCAAGTCAGCCATCTGCTGAAGCTGCTACGAAGGTATGGGGCGATCAAACAGCCATTACAGCTATAGGCGTTCGCGTTACGGCTGATGCTGCTAGCTCTCATCAAGAGCCTAATTTTTACCAATAGGACTTACGCAAAAGCGGTCATCTTTCGCCCCCTAGCCCCCAATTTTGGGAGAACAGAGCCAATTAAAGCCCCCAATGCTGGGGGCTAGGGGGCAAGTGCGTAAGTCCTAACCAATAAGTAGTTTGCTAGTCGCTTAGCTGATAGCAGTACGAGTTTACCCGCTGTAGTGGATCGCCAATCCAGCTATCTTCGGCTGCTGTTTTATTTTGCATTTTGTCCTGCACACCAAAGGTCTCTGCCAATGCTTCGCTTTTTTAGCACCTTTTCACGTTGGTTAGCACTGCTTGCGGCTACCGTTTTTACCTCATCCTCACTGTTGTTCAGCCCGATCGGTCTTCCGCCTGCGCTTGCCGACAGTGGTTCCGGTAACGGCGTCAATGTCATTTTAATGATTGGCGATGGCATGGGTTGGGAAATGGCTCGCGCGGCTTCGATCGCGAAGGGTGCTCCTGCCTACAAATCTGGCAAGGGTACTGGGTTGTTCATGCAACAACTGAAGGGCTACACCTACGCCACCACCTACGGCACCACCATTCCTGGTGCGAACGGAGTCTACAACGATGGCAACTCTGCCTTGAATGCATCCGACTCTACCTGTAGATCAACGACCAATCCGACTGGTATTGATTGTGGTGCGACAGGTGCGGCTCCACCCCTTCCTGGCTTCACCTTTAGCCCAGAGTTCAACCCCGGTACACCTGCACGTAACTTGACGGCTGCGGCTCTCCAGCCTTGCCGCACGGGTGGCAGTACCTCTGGTGGTAATTTGGTTGGCTACGACCCAGCGAAGGGTGGCCCTAATCCCTGGACCCCGATTAGCCCTGCGGTTGCCGAAGCTCAAGGGTACGATCGCGACTACATCACGTGTAGCTATCCTGACTCGGCAAACACGGCAACATCGCTGTATACCGGGGTTAAAAGCTACAACAACGCGATCGCTGTTGATATTTTCGAGAAGCTGCTAGAAACCATTCTGCAAGCTGCCAACAAGCTTGGTAAAGCAACAGGGGTAGTGACATCCGTACCCATTACCCACGCAACTCCTGGTGCAGCCATCTCTAGCGTTAACCGCCGTGCCAAATACGATGCAGACTACCCAGCACTGGATAACATTCTGCAAGAGGCCATCCGCTCGGATCTCCCCGGTGAGCCGTACCTACCCACCGTGCTGTTGGGTGGTGGTCATCCTCTAGACTTTGAGAATACGGCTGCTGCTAGCACGATCGTGCCCAAAGGCTTTACGTATATCAGAGAATCAACCTATAACGAGCTGCACAGCAAGCCTGACTCAAACCGTTATGGCTACAAGTTCTTAGAGCGTGATACCCGCGTCACAGACTTGAGTGTCAAAACAAAGGACATTGTGAACGCTGGTAAGCAACTGCTGGATGTGTCTAAAGACCTTGATCCGAATCAGGGACAGCGTTTGCTGGGGCTGTATGGCGCACGCGGTCAAAACGGCAATATTCCCACTCGTGGGTCTACAGGCGATTATGCCTTGACTGGCTTGGATAACTTCTCGGTCTACTCAAGCGCGTCTGCTTCCACTGCTGCAACGGGTCAACCCGCCAACAACGGTACGCAGATTCCGACCCCTGATACCGTGCGTCCGCTTGTGCTAGGTGAAACGCCAACGAACTTCATTCAGCGCGAACGCAAAGCGAACCCAACGCTTGCTCAAATGACTAAAGCGGCACTCAACGTATTGAGCAAGGATAAGGATGGCTTCTGGCTGATGGTGGAAGGTGGCGATGTAGATTGGGCTGCCCATGATAACAACATGGAAAACCTGATTGGTAATGTGATTGCCTTTGACAATGCGATCGGCGAAGTCATTCAGTGGATTGAGGGTCATGGCGGCTGGCGCAAGAATGTGTTGGTTGTCACGGCTGACCACGACCATTACCTGACCATCAACGACAACTTCCCTAAACTGCTCGATCGCTATGGTGCGAAAGATTTGACCTTTGCCAAGCACACTCCTAAAACGGCTGGTCACTTCTGGGGTGCTTACGACACGATCAAGTACGGTTGGGGCAACCACAGCAACCGTCCTGTGCCCGTTTACTACCAGGGCGCACCGCTGAACCTGAAGCAATACGTGGGTAAGGACTTTGAACAGTATGGCTTCACCATTCCTGGTCTGCCCAAGCATGTCGATCAATCGCAAATCTATCAGGCAATGCTGGCAGCGCTGAAAAGCTAACTGCAAACCCCCTTGTCATCGTGACAGTCTTTGGTTGGCACGGTGATGTTAAAGAATGACTGAAGATCTCGATCGCGAGAGCCTCTGTCACTTTAGAGCGTTAAACATGGCTGGGATGGTAGCGATCGCTGCCATCCCAGTCTCTTTAAGCCTTTGCACCCTCCTCAGTAGCGACCATCATCTGAGTCTGGATTACCTTGAGCATGGCTTCCAGTTTGCTCGCCTGCCTGTGGTGGAACGCCTACTTGAGTTGGTGCGGCTTGAGGCAATCGCGTTCTTGGTGTTAACTGATTGGTCGCAGGGTCGAGTTGCGTCGATTGGGGAGGCGTTCGGCTGCAAAGGCTCTGCAAATTTACAATTCTGCCATCCTGGGTTCGCATATAGCATGGCGGCTCATCAATAGGGTTGATTGTTGCACCAGTGGCAGCCGTTGGGGTGATACAGGCGATGAAGCCCAGTGCCGTTGTCCACCTAAGCCAGGTGAGCGATCGAGAAGCATTGTTCAGTTTCATTGTTCGAGCGCTGGTAGAAGTACGAACTGGTTATAAGTAGGAGGATGAAATTAATTGTAAGATGGAGCGCCTGCTCAATACGCGTATTATGCCTGCCCCTTTACGCATTCTTTTAACCCCTATAGGACTTACGCAGTCGCCCCCTAAATCCCCCAATTCTGGGGGACTTTGAGTGCTTGCTCCCCCAAATTTGGGGGCTGGGGGGCTAGTTTTAGAGAATTTGCGTAAGTCCTGCCCTAAAGAAGATCGGATCTTAGAGAATAGTGAAGTATTTGATCAAGCAAACCAGGCAGGAATTGGTTTAACCTCAGCCCGTTCTTACTACACAAAAGATCACATCCACTCTTGGCTTCCAGCGATGCCCCGTGATGGGATGAGTTCGCCAACTATAGAAGCTGGCTGCTGTTCCGTTGACAGGTTTGGTATAAGTGCTAGTTGCTTTTCCATCTCCTGATGGGTTGGCGGTTGAACAGTTAGGATCTGGTCTCATCTAGCCTTCACAAGCTGAGAAATCGCTGAGAGATGTCTGAGAACACTATTGGCTGAATTTCAGGCAATTTCTTGTTGCGCTTCAGACAGGTTTCAGTGCTGGCTGCGATGCTTTGAGTGTGAATCAATGGTGATTCAACTGACAACACGCCGCAATCACTATCCAAATCTTTCAGTAGGAGTGCCCAATGAAAATAGCTTCTTTGCTCACAGGTGTCGCAATGGTTGGTTTGGTTACGATTGGCGATGCATCACTCAAAGCATTCAATCCATCACTGGTTGGTAAGGCGATTGCCGCTGAAGCAAAGCAATCAGGGCCTAGCGTCCAAGAAAAAATTGACCTGATTACAAAAAACAAGGGCCAAATTGGCGGTGGTGACCAACTGCGTCGCTTTTTCTATGGTGACTTGGAGCCGATCGGCATTCAAGTAGGAGGTGCTGGTCACGTCGTAAACCTTTACAACAAAGCGAACGATGTCACGTTTGCATACTGCTCCCATTTTGATGTGGTTGTTGCCGTAAAGAAAGGAAAAATCGCTCAATTTCCTGCTGCCGAAGTGAAGTAACTACGAAATTTGACCCGGCACTAAAAGGTTTTGGCAAAGCCTGTTTTATCGGGTGGTTTTTACCATTGAAATTTCCACATCGGCGAGCGGCTTCAACCTCGTCAATGCTCAAGTCGGTAAAGCCTGGTAAGTATCAGAAGTTTGTCAGGCTGACATTTCTAAGGTGATTGACTCTATACGTACTGAGCCAATCACTTTAGCTCCTGTACAACTGAAACCAACTTTACCAGGCGTAAGTAAGAGCACCGCTGTTGGCATCGCCTTTACAACGAGATCCTACGAGCAATTGTGTTCGTACTCCAAGCATCACCTGATCAATCAAAAGCAGCTTTTCTCATTCCATTACTCTAAGGATGAAATCACCATGAAAGCAAAACTGTTGTGTCTCATTGCAGGTCTAACGATGGCTAGCCTTGCTGCTTGCTCCAGTACGCCAACCGTTAATCAAGCATCTCCTAGTAGTGCTCCCGCCGCTAGTACCAGCCCTGAAGGTGCCATGAAAGGTGATGCCATGAAAGGCGACGCGATGAAAGGCGATGCCAAAGGTGATGCCATGAAAGGCGACGCGATGAAAGGCGATGCCAAAGGTGATGCCATGAAAGGCGACGCGATGAAAGGCGATGCCAAAGGTGGTGCCATGAAAAGTGATGCCATGAAAGGCGATGCCATGAAGAAAGAGACCACGACCAAACCATAATCGATCGTCTCATTAGGGTAAAGCCGCATTGCAGCAGATGGTACCCTCACGAACGCTTGTTGTAACAAACAGCAATTACAAGCATTCGTAAGGGTATCTGTTATGCATATGTCTCATCATGTTTTTTGAGGGAGCAGAAATGGAAAACCTTTCACGGCGCAGAAGGCAACTCCTGTCCTATCTTGGTTTAGGAGTTGCGGGTGCAGGCGTTGCAACGGCTTTGGGCGTCATTTCAAGACGAGCCGTTCCAGAGACGACGATCGCTCCCTCTAGTTCATCCTCTAGCAGCAGCACTCCTGCTGAAGTTGCATCAAGTAATAGTTCTCTAATCGCGTCCAGTAGAGGGTTGCCAGACTTTCAGGGTATCAGTCAGTGGCTTAACTCGGCTCCATTGGCAGTTAGTGATCTCAAGGGGAGTGTTGTGCTGGTGCAGTTCTGGACGTTTGCCTGCATCAACTGTCAGCGTACGTTGCCCTACATTGTGCAGTGGCATCAGCGCTATAGCGATAAAGGGCTGAAGGTGATTGGTATCCACACGCCAGAGTTTGCCTTTGAGCGCGATCTTAACAACGTCAAGCAGGCCTTACAGAAGCACAACATTACGTACCCTGTGCCGATCGACAACGAGTTCAAAACCTGGAGAGCTTACAACAACGAGTATTGGCCGCATTTGTTCCTGGCTGATCGCCAAGGCTTACTACGCTACGACCACATCGGTGAAGGCGCATACGATACCACCGAGCAAACAATTCGCAAGCTATTGGGCTAACGGGGCGTTTGCTATTTCTCTTAGCCTCCTCTGTGACCCCTGCTCTCTCTGTGCTGCTTTTTGTCTTCTGCCTCCTGCCTCTCCCCCCCGACCGCCAATGCCTCCCTCTACTCTCTCTATAGGACTCGCTTTTCTCGGTGGCATTCTGACTGTACTGTCGCCGTGCGTGTTGCCCATCTTGCCTGTAGTGGTTGGACGATCGCTCCAGTCTCATAAGTATGGCCCGATCGCGCTAGTGATTGGGCTGGTGGGTGGATTTGCTGTCGCAGGAAGCCTTTTGGGGATTACAGCAAGTTGGTTTGCCGCGCTGGCAAGTGTGCTGCGGTATATCGCGATCGTCATTTTGCTCTTGCTCGGCCTTTTAGCCATTGTGCCAGCCTGGAGCTACCGGATCTTTAGCTATCTGCCTCTCCACCGTTGGACGAAGGAATCGATGCGCGGTGGGCTAACGGGTGAATTTTGGTTAGGTACACAACTGGGACTTCTATGGACACCATGCGCTGGGCCAGTGCTGGGCGGCATCTTAGTGTTAGCAGCCGTTGATCATCATGTTGGTAGCGCGCTTGGGTTGCTAGTTGCCTACGGAGTCGGTGCGGCTGTTCCCTTGTTGGCGATCGCGTATGGCGGACGTGCTGCCAGCCGACGCCTGCTTAACTTACGCGCTCACAGCGCTACCCTACAACGGGTAGGAGGTGTCATGATCGTGTTTACCGCGATCGCCATCTTGCTTGGTTGGGATGTTCAAGTGCAGCTTTGGCTAGCCCCGTTTTTTCCGTCTCTACCGCTTTGAACGCAACTTACTCCTCACTTACACCACCCACACCATGTCAACATCTACAACGAACCTTATTTTTCGCTCTCTACGTAAGCTATCAATCTTGTCGTTAGTAGCACTCGCACTGATAGGCGGAGTCTCGTATTTGCGGTTCTCTCAGTCTGCCGCTAACTCGTCGATCGCGATGGTGAGTAAAGTCTTTCCTGACCCAGCTGTTAATCTCCCCACTTCAAAAGCAAAGGAACTGCGGACGGCAGTTTTTGCGGGAGGCTGCTTTTGGGGCATGGAAGCTGTGTTTGAACACCTCAAAGGGGTTTCTGATGTCGTGTCGGGCTACTCTGGTGGCAATGCCGAAACAGCCCATTATGGGTTAGTCAGCTTTGGGCAAACGGGGCATGCGGAGGCGGTCAAAATCACCTACGACCCCACTCAAGTCTCCTACGGTCAACTGCTCAAGGTTTACTTTTCGATCGCACACGACCCAACGCAGTTGAATCGGCAAGGGCCTGATGCAGGAACGCAATATCGCTCAGCGATCTTTTTTGCCAGCCCAGATGAAAAGCAGGTGGCCCAGGCGTATATCGACCAACTGAACCAAGCGCATGTGTTCCAAAAGCCGATCGTGACTCAGCTTGCTCCCTTAACGGGATTTTATGAGGCCGAAACAGAGCATCAAAATTTCATTGACAACAATCCAAATCATCCCTATGTTGTCATTCACGATTTGCCGAAGCTTGACCAACTTAAGACCAAATTTGCCGCTCTCTATCAGTAACCTTTGCATTGGTTGTCGCTTATGGATGCATCCGTTCCAACTAAACGCAAGGTAAAAGCGCCCAGCCAAGCGATCGCGGCGAAAGCCTTTCACTGGATCAATATTATTAGCTTGCTGCTCATGCTTGCCAGCGGCTTGCGCATTTACAATGCCAATCCTGTGTTTGGCGGGCGCGCAGGTTGGCATTTTCCACGCGTCTTGGTGATTGGCAGCGGGCTAGCAGAGGGGCGCGATTGGCATTTTGCCCTCATGTGGGTGTATGCGTTGAACCTGCTGGCTTATGGGCTGTATGTGTTTATTACACGTCGCTGGCAGCATCGCTACGCGAGTGGTAATGACGTGAAAGCAATCCAGGTAAGCCAAAATGCCAAACGCAAAACCTATGCGTGGCATCGGCTGGTTTATACCGCAATTATGCCGATTTTGCTGTTGGCGATCGCCAGTGGTCTTGCCATGTACAAACCTGCCCAATTACATTGGCTTGCTGCCCTCTTTGGTGACTGGCAGACCCTCCGCACTATTCATTTCATCACCGTCCCCACCGTGTTGCTGTTTACACTGATTCATTCACTCCTCGCCCTCCGAGTGGGCAACATTCGTCTGGTTAAGTCGATGTTTTTGTAGAGAAGAAAGGCAGAGGGCAGGAGGCAGGAGGAGCGGGGGAGGCAGAAGGGTTAAGTGAGTCCCTTAAACTATACCGATCGACTGTCTAGACTTACCCCTTCGAGTGCAGACCTCGACCTTTCTAGTGAAAAGCTCGACGTTTCGACCTTAAACCTCAACCTTTCGCGATCAAAGCTTCACCTTCCGAGTGCACACCTGCATCGTTCAACCTCTAAGCTCAACCCTTCGAGTGCAGGCCTCGACACTCCGAATTCAAATCTCCCCCGCTTCCCCTGCTTCCCTTGCTTCCTCTGCCTCTTTCTCTCTCCTTCCCCCTGCACCACTTGCTTCCTCCGCCTCTCTATCCCACTCTTCCCCATGAACCTGATTCTCCCCAAACGCACCCTCTCTCGCCGTCGCCTTCTGCAATGGTCTGGGCTCTCTGGTGCAGGGCTGCTGTTAAACGGGTGCGCGTCGTCGTTGTTTGCCGAACAGGTCGGTCGGTTTTCAGAACCGTTGAATGAGCGGGTTGAAGCACTGATGCTTTCTCAGAAACCTGTGCCAGAATTTGCAACCAGTGCCCTTGATCCAGCAGAAAAGCTGCTCATTAACACGTTTGACTTCACACCCAGGATTGATCCAGCGACCTTTCGGTTGACGATCGATGGTGACGTCAATCGCTCCATGCAATTAAGCCTGGCAGACCTGCAAAACATGCCGCTCACGTCGATGAACATTCGCCACGTGTGCGTTGAAGGCTGGGCAGCGATCGTGCAGTGGAATGGTGTGCGTCTGCGCGATTTAGTTACCCTGGCACAACCCAAAGACACGGTTCGCTACGTCTACTTCACCTCAGCCGATGGTTACTATGAAAGCTGGGATCTCGCTTCAGCAGTCCACCCCCAAACGTTGATGGCCTATCAGCGCAACGGGCAACCGCTCACTCCAGACAATGGCGCGCCGTTGCGATTGGCATCCCCTGTCAAGTTGGGCTACAAGCAAAGCAAATGGGTCACGCAAATCACCTTTTTAAGCAAGCTGACACCGATGAAAGGCTATTGGGAAGATCAGGGCTATGAATGGTTTGGAGGGCTGTAGCAAAGGGGCGCTTAGCACGCGATCGCGGTTGCCTGCTACCAAAACCACTCGCGTTCTAATTCTTCTATTACCTGTAGGCCACGAGGATCGCCTACTTTGAGCAGTGCCGCCTTCGCATCTTCTCTCACGCCCAGCTCGCCATCTTCAGCAAACACCTCCAAAAGAGCATCAATGGCTGTTCCATAAATGATGTTGGATGGAAGTTCGCGGCAGAGTTGCCCCAGCGTCCAAGCACAGTTGCTCCGCACAGCCGCGATCGGGTCGTGTCGTACCGACTCAATGAGCGGTGGAATGGCAGCGATCACAGCCTCATAGCTAACGGCTGCAAGCTGAGCTAATGAACTAGCTGCCCACAACCGCACTGCCGAAATATCCGTTTTCAGCGCCTCAATCAAGGTTGGTAGTGCACGGCGATCGCGGCAGTTGCCTAGTGCCCAAACCACCCCTTTACGGACATAGCCATTCCAATCGTCGTTAAAGCGCGTAATCAAAGGCTCTACCGCATCCACACTAGGGTTCCGCCCTAGCGCATAGGCGGCACTCACCCGCACCAACGGACAGGGATCAGTCAAGAGTTGAATCAGTCGGGGTACGGCGCGATCGTCTTGAAGTTCGCAAAACGCCCGTGTTGCCAACATCCGCTGGTTTGGATCCGTGGCTTCTAACAGCCGCAACATTTCCTCCGGATCAGGCTTTGGCTCCTCTAACCCAGCATCAGCAGGCTCCATGTGATCCAGAGGACTCTCCAGATCGTCCTCAAAATCGAGGACACTCAAGTCATCGTCATCATACATATCTGTAACTTTACCGCACCAAGCGACCTCGCTGAAAGGCGGAGAAGGCAAAAGGCAGAGGGCAGAAGGCAGAAGGAGTTGTAAAGCCTTCGGCATGGCTTCACTAGGGTTGTTAGTTTTTAGTTGCTAGACACTGCTAGAAGGTAAGAGGCTGACCGCTGACGGCTGATAGCTCAAAAATGAAAGGTAGAGGGCAGAAGGTAAAGGAAAGAAGTTTTTAGTTGTCGGAAGATACCCCAACCCCCTCCTCCATTTCGACCTCTACTCAACCACATCGTCTTTCGCTATGGTGCTGCTATCGAAGCGTGCGTCTGTTCGCAAAAGCTCCTGAAGTTCAGATGTAGATATAGGTGGGCTAAACAAGGTGCCCTGCATGGCATAACAGCCACTTTGCCGCAAAAATTTAAACTGCTCGATCGTGTCTACACCCGTAGCGATGACTTTAAGCTGTAGGCTTTGCCCGATCGCAATCATCAGTTTGGCAATCGCAGCAGCATCACTATCGGTCAACATTTTTTGAATAAACGAAGAGTCAATCTTCAGCCCATCCAGGGGAAAGCGCTTCAGGTGGCCTAGAGATGAATAACCACTACCAAATTCATCCAGGGCAAGGTGGAGGCCGATCGCCTTGAATGCTTGAAATTTCTCACTGGTCATATCCACTTCTTTCATCGCGTAGGCTTCGGTCAGTTCTAGCATTAGCACCTCTGGGTCAAGCGCGGTTTGCTGCAACACGGCAGAAACGGTAGACACCAAGCGCTCTTGTGAAAGCTGAAACTGCCGCGCTGACAGGTTTACTGCTAGACGGATGGGGCGCTGTGCTACGGTTTGTAACTCTTTTGCTTGCGTGCAAACAGTTTCTAACATCCATTGCTCGATCGGGTCTACAACCGCCTCCTCTGCAACTGGCATTAGCACACTGGGATGCATCAAGCCCCGCTCTGGATGATTCCACATGAGTATCGCTTCTGCGCCAATGATCCGCCCGGTGATTAAATTCACCTGTGGTTGATAGTAAATTTCTAGCTCATGCTGATCCAGCGCAAGTGTGAATTGGCTCTCCATAAAGCGACTTTCAGCCGCTATAGTCGCCATCACGGGAGTATAGACCTGATACTGATCGTTCTGACTGACTGACTGCACGGCCAGATCAGCACAGGTTAGCAACTCGCCAGGGGCGTTACCATGATCTGGGTAGAAGGCAATGCCCGCTCTCATCTGCACTTGAATGCTCTGTCCATCAAGCTGATAAGGCTCAGTGAGGGCAGCCAGAAGTCGTTTAGCCGCATCTGCGATCGCGCTTTCGCTGGGGAGAGCATTGAGCAAAATGCCAAAATCGCTGCCTGCAAGACGCGCTACCGTATAGTTGGCAGCAGCTTGTTTGAGGCGTGCGGCGACCTTTTGCAGCACGTGATCACCGCTAAAGTAGCCCAAGGTCGTGTTGATTGCCCTAAAATCTTTCAAATTAAACTGCACAATAGCTACAAGTCGATTGGACTGCTGTGCATGCTCGATGGCTTTTTGGCATTCAGTATGAAACGAAATGCGATTGGGAAGGCTCGTGAGAGGATCGACATACGCGATTTGCCCCAAAGTACTGGCAGCCCGCTTCATTTCATCAATGTAGGGTTTGGTCAAAGCGGCCTGTTTGTTTAGACGGGCGGCGATCGCACCCAGTAGCTCCGCACGCTTAAAGGGCTTTGTCAGGTAATCATCTGCACCGAGTTCCATTCCCTGCCGGAGATCTGTGCGATCGGCTTTGGCACTCAAAAAAATGAAAGGGATCATGGCCGTTACTGGCTCATGGCGAAGTTGCTGCAAGACTTCATAGCCGTCAAACTCAGGCATCATGATGTCGCAGATGATCAGGTCAGGTTCATATGCCTGCGCCAATTTCACACCTGTAAGGCCATCATCAGCGAACAAGACCTCGAACGCTTCAGCTTTCAGCAGCTTGAGTATCAGCGCGCTGACAAGGGGGTCATCCTCAATCACTAAAATCTGAGCCATTGTGCTTCTCTTTTGCCAACCCGCACGGTTGAGCAGTGGACAATATGACAAGGCGATCGCTCAGCCGTTACAGGCAAAGCTAGCGCTAAGGACAAGCGGTGTCGTGTTAATCAGGAACCGTTGCGATCGTCCAATCGGTTGTCACCTTCCTGGTGATGGCAAACGGGAGCCTGAATGACGTTATGCCAAGCATCTGTGGCACAACGTGTCGCTTTTAGCATGCCCGTAGCAGACGCTAAATTAACTTGAGTAACGTTGAAAACAGGCAATTATGCGCCTGTATAGGCCCAACTGTGGGCTATCTCGCTGTAACCAGCTAACCTTTGTGTTCAAAACGTCTCATTGGAGAGTATGATGCGGTCGGTTGCAGCTAAGATTTTTAATCATTCAACTGCACCAGAACTGACCTGTCTTGCTAAGGTTGAGAGTGCTACGAGCGCGATCGATCGGGTTTGTTGCACTCTTGCTTAATCCGTCTTACTAGTGATAAAACCTGACTTTAAGGTTGTTAGTGTTAAAAAAAGCTGCCGAACCAGACTCGTCGTTCGATTGCTGGGAGATTTCTCTTGATCCAGCACTGCCCAGGTTGTTAATCCCCAGGTTATGAGTATGAACCCTGACGTTAAAGAAACCGAATTTCCTGATACAAGCCCTTCAGACTTTGCTCCTGAGACAAATTTGTCCCTGGAAGAGCCACCATTGTTGCCGCCTGCCTCTGAGACAGAAACAGAGACAAGCCAGCAGTTGAAGCAGGTTGCCGATCGCATTTATGCCTTTTTGTCTGGATTGCCTGACTATTTATCTGACTTTTTTGGTGAGTATAGGCGTCCCATCATTACACTTGGCTTGATTTTTGGGTCGATCGTTTCAGTTAAACTGACGCTCGCCCTCCTGGGTGCCATCAACGACATTCCTTTACTGGCTCCCACCTTTGAGCTGATTGGGTTTGCCTACACAGCCTGGTTTATCTATCGGTACCTCTGGAGAGCATCCAACCGAGAAGAGCTAGCGGCTAGTTTCGGTTCCTTGAGAGACCAGGTATTAGGCAGAGGCACCCCTAAGATCTAGTTCTTGTGCTCATTTGGTAAGACATAAATTGCAAAGCACAAACGGTTGCCCTCATGGAACACAGTTTGGCAATTTCCCTTGGTGGGTAAGCCTACTGGTCATGAGGGCAACACGATATTTGGCTCAGATCTTTATTTCTTTATCTAAACTTATTTTCAAGAGAAGATGGCGTTTCCCGCTCTGAATCAAGCAAAGCTTAAACGCCGTTCTTCTTACCTGCGTACGCTTGGCTTCATAGACCCGAAGCAGTCCAGAGCCAAGCTAAAGTGTTGATCATCCGTTGTTGGCAGCGCTGGCTTCTGGGTGCGATATGCGCGGGAAGTGTTCATCCACCAAAGCTCCGATGTCCTCGGCGGAGACGCGGCTGTAGCGAGTTTTGTCAGGCATAAACACAATGTTAGGCCCCGCCTTGCAGTGCTTCATGCAGCCTGTGCCCTGAATTTTGACATCAGATAGCTCACGATCGCTCAAAGCTGCTTCTAGAGCATGACAGACTGCTTTACCACCTCGTTTCATACAGTCTGACTTTTGACAGACGAGAATTTTGGCGCTAGCGGTAGGTCTGGGCACGGTCACTGATGGCGTTTCTTCTAGCTTTCCAGGCGTAGCAAGGCTCACTCTGTAGGCCTTAAAGGTTGTCTGCTCAGGCTTGTGGCTCAGTTTCTTTTTGCCCAAAACTTGAATCCACGCCCCTGGAACGATCGCTTGATCCAGCGAGAACCGCACCTCTTTTGCCAGCTTCACTACATGCTCTCCATCTGCCGTTAAAAGCCGTAAGCACTTGGGAGTACCCTCTTTAAACACGAAGCCTAAACACCGTCCTTCCAAGCTCAAGGTCGATCGCCGCTCTGTTTTGCTCATATGTTGTTCTAAGGGGTCGTTCTAAGGGTTGTGGGGACGTTTCTATTGAGAAAATTACTCAATAAGTCTATTCACTAAGCTACAACAAAAAAGTGCTCTTGCAAGCCCCCCGTCAGGCGTTTTTTGACAGATTCAACGCGATCGCGGCTGCTCGATAGCTAGTCATGACTCCGCAGCGTCTGCCTATCGGGCGTTACGATGAATGATAGGCTGAGGAGATGGACATTAGTTGAAACGTTATGCCAACGCTTAAATCAGATTTGACTACAGAAACGGCTCAAGGTGTTTTGAGGCCGTTTCTTTGCGTCGATCGATCACCTGAAACCACTCCCGAAGCTGCACTCATACGACAGGCACTCTTGCTCGTTGCTGCCCATTCTGACTATCAAATCTTAGGCATCTGTGCTGACACAATCAACCAGGCCACGATCGCGCTCAAGTCTTACCTCAAAGCGCTAGGCTACGAAGCAACGCCTGAAGTCACCTTGCTAGAAGGCTCTGTGTACGTCAAATTCAACCCGAAGAGCGATCGTTGCCACGTTGCGCCCTATACAGGTACCCATCGAGGCGTCCTTGTTTCCTGCCAGTCTGCTTATGATGGTGACGTGAACGAAACCTTTGGGCATTTGCCGTTAGATTTATTTGAAGAGCCAGCTCAAAGCTAAAACTCCCCCTTCGCCTTCTGCCTCCCCTGCTCCCTCCGCCTCCCCCGCTTCCTCATGTTAGCGACCCCTCTTCCCTTAGCGCTAGAGCAACTCCGCGATACGTTACGTCCAGGGCAGCGAGAGATTGCGCTGTGGCAAGGAGGCCTGTTAGCAGTTTCGGCAGTTCCAGGAGCTGGGAAGTCTACCGGGATGGCGGTAGCCGCCGCGATCACTATTGCTCAGCATCAGCTTAATGCCCGCCGTCAACTCGTAGTCGTGACCTTTACGCGATCGGCAGCCGCAAACTTAAAGGCAAAAATCCGTCAGAACTTGCAGGCGTTGGGGTTACCACCAGGAGGCTTTTTGGTGCAAACGCTGCACGGGCTGGCGTGGGCGATCGCGCGTGCCCATCCAGATTTATCCGGCTTGAACCCAGACAGCGTGTTAGTCACGCCAAACCAGAACCATCGGCTCATTCGTACCTGCGTTGAACAGTGGATCTCGGCGAATGCCCGTCACTATCAACTTTTGCTGGAGGGGCGGCAGTTTGACGGCGAGGAAACCGAGTGCCTCCGTCGGCAATCTGTGTTGCGATCGGAGGTACTGCCAGCGCTGGCAACGACCGCCATCCATGAGGCGAAAAGCTCCGGCTTAGTGCCAGATGAACTGCGATCGCAAAGCAATGAGATTGACGATCCGTATGCTGTTTTGACGATCGCCGCTGGACTATACGAGTTCTACCAGACCCAACTCCGCTTTCGGAACCTGATTGACTACGACGAAATGATTTTGGCGGCGCTGCGCGTGTTGGATGATCCGGTAGTGCGCCAGTTCTGGCAGCAACAGGTGTTCGCCGTCTTTGAGGACGAGGCACAAGATTCCAGTCCCCTACAGACCCAACTGCTAGAGATTCTAGCGGCTGATCCGGCTGATCCAGAAAATCTCGATCGAAAGAATTTGGTGCGCGTAGGCGATCCCAACCAGGCAATCAACTCCACTTTTACCCCAGCAGATCCCATCTTTTTCCGAGACTTTTGTGACGCGTGTCGTGCCCAAAAGCGGCTAGCTACGATGACACAGGCAGGACGCAGCAGTCATCCCATCATCGATGCAGCCAATTTTGCTTTGCAGTGGGTTAACCAATCCAGATTGGCAGGGGACGAGCAACCCTTTAGTGTTCAAATAATTCAGCCAGTTGCTTTAGATGATCCGCAACCCGATGCGAATCCTGCGCCAGAAGGTGTGGGACTGGAGCTACACACGCCAGACGACGTGTACCAAACGGTAGAACGCATCGGGCAACGATCTCTGGCATTGTTCAAAAAACAGCCTGAGCGACGGGCCGCGGTACTGGTTCGAACCAACGAGCAAGGGCGCTTTGTGGCAAAGGAACTGCACCGATGGTATGGCGATACCTTGCGGGTGTATGAAGTTGGTCAACGCGATCGCCAGTCGCATGTACCAGCCGAAATGCTGACCTTACTGCAATTTCTCGATCGCCCCCACTCGCCCGATAACCTGAAAGCGGCTCTCACGGTTCTGGTTGCCCGCAAGCGCATTCCTACTCAAGATCTCAACGCGATCGTCAGCTTTCCAGAACAGTTTCTCTATCCTGGCCCCCTCGACCCCGCCCAACCTGATGCCGTAGCCGAAGCACGCCTCTACTGCACCAGCCTTCTCAACGCCCGCCTACAACTTCCAACCGCCCAACTCATTCCGTTTCTGGCGCAGACACTTGATTATGAGCAAACAGAGCTAGCCACTGCCGACAAGCTCACAGAGCGCCTTGCCCAGCAGACGACTGACAACCACGCTCTTTCAGGCGTTTTGGGGCTTTTGAGCGAGATCGTCACCTCAGAGCAGTTTGAACCCGTCGAGACAGATGATGCGGAAGAGCGCTACATCCGTGCTGGGCAGTTAACCGTCATTACTATGCACAAAGCCAAAGGACTGGATTGGGACTACGTGTTCATTCCCTTTCTGCACGAGCAAACCATTCCTGGGACCCAATGGATTCCACCACAGGCGCAGTTTCTCGGTGACTTTACGCTGGCAGAGATCGCACGCGCCCAGATTCGCGCTAATTTGCATCATCAGGTTTTGCTGTCTTCGATCGAGGATGCCTGGGCGCGCGCCAAACATTTGAAAACGGCAGAAGAGTTTCGTCTGCTTTACGTCGCCATGACGCGAGCAAAACGGCTGTTGTGGCTATCGGCAGCTCAAAAAGCCCCTTTTACGTGGAACAAACCAGAAAATTTGCAAGAACGTGAACCGTCTGCGATCGTACTTGCCCTAAGAGAACGGTTTCCCGCCGCTATTATGGTGTAATACGCATCGGTATCATACGTATTACGGTGTCATACATGCGGTAATCCGAATCAGGAAAATGAGTGTCTAGCCGTGAAGATGAAAGAGTCGCATCACGCCAAGACTCATGGCTTTCTCATTGGACGTTAAGTTAATGCGTCTAAAGTGAGAGTGGAGAATGGTTTAACTGTGCTTAAAGAGCTTACAAAGCTATACCCTGAGGTTGTTGTTTCGGTGGCTTTTTGAGAGAGAATAGTGAGAGCAACATGAGAGAGTGTTGCAAAAGTTAACAAAAACCCTTAAATACGTTTAGTGCCAAATGGCTGGATGGAGGCTCAATGGAAGCCCGTTTGATTAGATTTTTACAAGAAGAACTGGCAATTTCGGATTCTGCAATCGCTACAGTTAAACGCCACCAGGAGTTCAACGCAACCTTGCTGCCCATGCTCCTATGGCAATATGGACTTGTAACGTTAGAAGAACTCGATCGGATTTTTGACTGGCTTGAAACGGCTTAATAGCAAAGGGCAGCGCCTACCAGCAGTAATCTCAAAGTCCGCGATCAACTGCCACGCCTTCTAAATAGCGCTGCTAAAATGCCTGAGTTTGTGCTGGGTTCCCTGCGCGACGCACTGCAACAGAAAGGCAAGATTGTTTAGCCTGACGATCGCGGCCTGGTTTGGCAAAGGCTTGGCTTCAGTCACAACGGGCCGCGCACTAGGCAGTGTTTTAAAACTTCAATCGTTTCATTGCTGATAGCTTCTGCCCCCTTTTCTTGTATGCCCAAAGGGCTTTAAGCCCCCATGCTGGGGGACTTTGAAGCTGGTTTGTAAGCCCCCAAATTTTGGGGGTTGAGGACTTCCGAGGGTTTTAAAACACGCACTAGCCTACTCTCCCGTAATCGACAGTTCCTCGACCCAGATGTATGGGCAAACGCCACCAGGCGTCAGATGTGCCTCTGGCTCAATGTAAAGGATGGTTTTGAGCAACTCCAGAAAATCACCTGCAACGGTGGCAGATTCAATGCTGGTGCGCTGACCGTTGTTAACCAGCCAACCATCAAACGGTAGCGAGAAGGAACCTTGAAGCGCCTTCACACCTGCATGGAGGGCATGGAGGTCGTCAATGAGCACGACGTTTTCGGCAGTCTCTAGACGATACGCTTGCTCGGCCGATTTGCTAGTGAAGACGTGGTAAAAGTGCGGACTGACCGTTACTTTTGCACCCATATTTGCATGTCCTGTGGGCTGGGTGTTGAACCGCTTCGCCGTACCAGCGCTGTGAAGGAAATTGACCAGCATTCCATCGGCAATCAGTGGAATCCGACGAGTGGGTGTGCCTTCGCCATCAAAGGTGGCGATCGCGATGTTGTCTTGATGCAGCGCATCATCCGCTATAGACAGTAAAGGAGACGCAATCTGAGTGCCCAAGGACTCCGGCGTTGAGAGGCTCTGGTGATCGAGAATGCTTTGGGCGTTGAACAAGTTGGAGAACGCGCCCAACAAGCTCAAAAACGCTTCTGGTGAAAAGACAACGCGATATTTGCCAGTTGGAATTTTCTGATAGTCGAGGTGGCTGATCGTTTTTTCAATAGTTTCTTTCAAGCAGCCATCCACATCGAGCGACTCGAGACCGCGACTAATGCGGAATGCACCTGCACTGCGAGGTTTTTTGCCGTCTTCTTCCGTTTTGGTGTAGAGATAGAGCGAAGTGGTAGAGTAGGCTTCTGTCCTCAAAGCACCGTCGCTGTTGAGGTAGAAGTGATCGATGTCGCGTTGTGCGAGTCCGTTATAAGGAACAGACGCGATCGCGGGATGTGCCTCCGTCAGCTCCTGCTCCGCTGTAACCAGTTTTTCGACGAGAGTTGAAATCGGAGCCTGTGGCGCTTTCTCTGCAAATTCGCGTGCGAGGGGAGCCGTCGCTTCAGGGCTAAAGTCCGGAGCGTTTTCTTTGACGCCAAAAAAACTGGCTTCGTAAGCAGTTTTAAGTGCGAGTGCTAACCCGTTTGGATCAACATCGGTCGTGGACGTAATGCCCATTGTTTGGTCGTCGTTCCACACTCGTACAGTCACGCTAGAACGATTGGACGCTTTTACCTGATCGGGTTTACCTTGATCGACCTTGGCGCTGCTTTCATCCACCGTAGAGCCGTAGATGTCGAATTTGTGGATTCCCAAGCGATCGGCAGCTTCTTTTGCCTGCGTCGCTAATTCTTTGATTGTCGGCACAGCCATTCTCTCAACCCTTAAAAACTTCCGATGTGACGGTCTCTTTCAGTATGAACGATCGCGCTTACTTGAGCTTGATTCTAGCAAGTCGCAGTCTTAGAGGGCTAACAAAGCCTGATGAGGGTTTTAGCTCATCCATCGAAAATCCAGGTTTTGGGTGAGCTACCGTCACTTGCGCCCACTCTTTCATTTGCGTTAGCGCATGGCATCGGGTATTCTCACTCCATTAGATATTTTCACTTCGTTAGACATCGGTTTGGTTGAGCTATGCGATCCTGGCAGCGAGTGGCACGCTTCTTCCAACAGACCTTTAGCGACGACAGCTTTCTAAGGGCGTTACGAGGGTTTGAAGGGCTAATCTCTAAGATTTTGTCGATCGCAATGGTGTTTGTGATTCTACTGGCGGTTTACGACTTAGTCACGTTTTTAGGGTCAGATCTTTTTAGGCAGCCTTATGGCCGCTTTGGAACAACCCTATTCACGATCTTTGGGTTGTTCCTAAATGTTCTCATTGCCCTAGAGATTTTGGAGAATATTACGGCCTATCTGAAAAATCACGTGATTCAGGTGGAACTGGTGATTGTCACCTCGCTGGTTGCCGTTTCGCGAAAAATCATTATTTTGGATCTGCAAAAAACAGCAGGTTTAGATCTCATTGCCCTGGCGGCAGCAATCCTAGCGTTATCAATTAGCTACTGGCTTGTGCGCCATGTGAATCGACACGCTAAGACGCGCGATTCGGATGAGTCTTGAGTTGGGTGGGTGTGAATGTGTAGGGTGTAGAGTGTAGGGCAATGAAAGCTAATGTATGACTGAGTTCTTTCAATTTGAAGCCGATTTTGTCGAGTCGCTGCGCTGCATTCCCATGCAGGTACGGCTAAAGCTAGATACCTGCGGCATTAAGCTGAAGCTGCCGCAGTGGCACCAGATGACGCAGGACGATCGTCGATCGCTCCTTGAATTACCCTGCGAAACAGCTTTAGACGTGCAAGCCTACCGCCACTCTCTGACCCAGCTTGTTCGGGAACGAACGGGTGCTGTTGCCTCAACGTTGGCGATCGACTCCGCACCACCCTGGCTGGATACGACCGCTATTCCAGAAAGTGTGCAAACAAAAGCCCTGGAAGTTGGCGTTGCGATCACCCTTGACCAATGGGATCAATTGCTGGTCGTTGAGCGCTTTGCACTCATTAAACTCAGCCGTTCTAACCATGAAAACGCCAATTTTTTACCTGCACTAAAAGAATTTCACGTCATCTAATAGCTGTGGAAAGGAAGGCGCGGCGTGGATGCGGCATGAATGAATGGAAAGATCTGGGTGAAGAGATTCTGTCGCAGGCCTGCCCTGTACGCATGCATAAGCACAATCGTAGAGAGCACCATAACGTATTCTTGTAGAGACTTTATCAAGGCAAGGAGTCTGAGCATGGTTCACCGCTACCGTCGTCGTCAACTGCTGATCTATGCTTCGACGGCTCTAGGGAGCAGTTTGTTGTTGAAGGCGTGTGCGAATCCAACGCCTACGGAAAGTCCAGCGGTGAGTAGTGCTGCCAATTCATCACCCGCAGGAACAGGCTTTAAGGTCGCGATCGTCTTGCCAGGGCCAATTACAGACAAAGGCTGGAACCAGGCAGGCTATGAGTCAATGGCTATCGTTAAAACCAAGCTTGGTGCCGAAACAGCCTATGTGGAAAAGGTGGCTCAGGCTGACCAGGCTGAAGCGCTATCTGACTTTGCTCGACGTGGCTTTAACCTGATCATTGCTCACGGTGGACAGTTTGAAGCCGCCGTTAAGCAGGTAGCAACGCAGTTTCCAAACGCCTTTTTTGTGATTTCAGACGGAGTTGCCACTGGCAGCAATATTGCCTCTCTGCAAGTGAACCATCTACAAATTGCTTACCTATGTGGGATTGTGGCCGCCGAAATGAGCAAAAGCAACAAAGTGGCCTTCCTCACAGCCCAGTCGTTCACCACAACTGATCAAGAACGTCGGGGTTTTGAACTGGGGGCAAAGTCGGTAAAGCCAGCGATCGAAGTCAAAGCCAGTTACACAAACGACTGGAACGATGTCAGCAAAGCAAAGGAGGCAACCCAAGCGCTTTTAGCAAGCGGTGTTGATGTGGTTTACAACATGCTGGACGCCGCCGCCGCAGGTGTGATTGAAACGGTAGCAGACAAGCAAGCCTACGCGATCGGCTACTTTGAAGACCAGCTCAGCCGCGCCCCCAAAACCGTTTTGACCAGTGCTGTGCAAAATTATGGGCTGGCGATCGAGACCGTGGCTGAGATTGCGAAAAATGGGCAGATCAAAGGAGACGTCTATACGCTAGGACTCGATAAACCCGACATCTTGCGCTTGGGTGAGTTCAGCGCGATCGTCTCTGAAGCCACTAGGCAGAAGGCATTACAGGCAAAAGACGCACTCGCCGCCCAAAAAATTGCCTTTGAAGATTGCAAACTAGGTGGGAAAGCGAGTTGGTGTATCAAGGGGGCAAAAACCACATAGAGAACAAGAGAATCTAATAGAAGTCAGGAGTCAGACTGCATTCAGGAGATAAACTGCGCTTACCATCACTGGCTTCTGGCTCCTGACTCCCCTTCCTATCTACACTGCTACAAACGGCACGAACGGTCACTCAAAGGCTAGCCGTTTTGCCTGTTTCTGCTTGCGATGGAATGGGTTGAATATTACTGAAACCCATGCCACTGACGATTTCACGCAGTAGTGAAATTTGCTCCTCAAACTCCAAGCCTTCAATTTGTCCAACCGCTTCTGTAACAGGTTTGGCTGCTTGATAGCCTGCTGGTAACCCAACCACGCTTTGACCCATAGCCTGCGCCCAGGCAAACCAGACCATCAGTTGGTTATTTTCTTTTAAAGCCCCATAAGCATGACCATACTCACTATCCACCCCATTCACAATGTCTCGCATAATATCAAGCTGCGTGTCATGAGACAGGGTGTAGAAGTTGTCCATTAAAAGAGGCGCTAGCTCAGGGTCTGTGGCAGAGGGAGCCGCAGGCGTGATTGAATCTCCCATTTTTTTATACACAAGGTACAGCAACGCTAGCTTTGCGTCAGTATCCAGCTTTTTAAAAGCCTTTAGTACCGCTTGTGTCTTCTCTGGTAAGTACTCACTTGAAGACACATCTTGACTAGCAGATTGAGACATAACAAACTCCGTTAGAGAGGCGAAATAGACATCATTTATAAGGTGTATCGAATCTTACAGTTACTAACCCCTTTCCAAAGGGAGAGGTTCAGCGAACAGTTTTTCTGATTGATGTCTTTCCCTGGAGGAACAGCGAGATCTGCCCAAAGGTGATCAAGTGATGACGATCGCTTTGCTAGGGTATCCATATTAGTCAAAGCGTTCTAATAGGAGTCTTTATGTCTGAAGTTGCCAATAATATCGACACGGCTGAGAATTACGATGCTCAGCAAATGGTTGAAGAGATTGAAACGACTGATCGCAAAGCCCCTGATGCCAATGTGGATGCTGACTACGAAGCGTCAAAACAGTTTAGTGTGAGCAACATTGATCGCACGGAAGAGGGGGCTAATGCTGCCGAGGCGGCGACTGCTCCTAAATTTGAGGTTCCCATTACAGAAGAAGCTACGCTGCCAGCCGATGCGACGGGTAATCCTGACGATTACAAGCAAATAGCAGCCGATGCGAATCCAAACTCACAGGCGACCAGCAATGTGAATGATGACCTGGTGCAAAAGGCGTTAGAAAAAGGCAACGCTGGTAAATAATTCTTTTTCTGTTTACTTGGTTAGTCGAGTTTAGCTAAGGGGCTGGCGATCGTCAGCCCCTTTTTTGGCATAAGGTAACGGCTTGTTTGAGCGCTAAATCGGCGCTTCAGCCATGCTTTTTAGGTCTAGAGCAAGTAAATGTGCTTGAAGATACAGTTTGCTCCTACAGAAGCCGTTTAATGACTGCTTAGAGCACGATCGCATAACGTGAAATTCGCGCAGTGTCGAGTTCGGGCAACGTTGATCGTAGACGGTGAACGTTAGACCATCAGCGCGTTCACTGCTCGACTAAAAGCAATGCCTGACTGAAAGCAAGGTTCTGCTTCAAAACGTACTGCTCCAATCCCGTTCTAACCGCTGCTGTTTAAAGCCCGTCTACAAGGAAGAGAGAAAGCATGGCCGGATTCAATCGTCGTCAGTTTCTGGTGTATGGTTCAGCCGCACTGGGCAGTAGCCTCTTGTTTAACGCCTGTGCCAATAGCCCGACCACTAGCAGCAGTCCTGCGTCATCCGCTGCGTCTCCCTCTGTATCTTCCAGTGCGGCAGGCTCAAAGACTGGGTTCAAAGCGGCAATGGTGCTACCAGGCATTATCACCGACAAAGCCTGGAACCAGGCAGGGTATACCGGGTTAGAAGAAATCAAGTCTAAACTCGGTGCCGAAACCGCTTATGTCGAGAAGGTTGGTCAGGCAGACCAGGCCGAAGCGCTGTCTGACTTTGCTCGACGTGGATTCAACCTGGTATATGCCCACGGAGGGCAGTTTGACGCGGCGGCCAAGCAGGTGGCTACCCAGTTTCCTAAAACGTTCTTTGTCGTGGTCAACGGGTCTGCCACTGCCCCTAATGTGGCCTCTCTGCGGCTGGATAATTTGCAGGTGAGCTATCTGTGTGGCATTCTCGCTGCCTCTGTAAGCAAGTCGGGCAAACTAGCCTATATTGCTGGGCAAGAATTTTTGGCGACACAAGAAGAGCTACGCGGCTTTACGCTGGGTGCCAAATCAGTCAAACCGAGTGTTGAGGTGAAACATACGTTTACAGGCGACTGGAACGATGCGGCAAAAGCCAAAGAAGCCGTCGATGCCCTTGTCTCTGCGGGCGCTGATGTGGTCTATCCCTGGCTCGATAATGCCGCTCCCACTGCACTAAAAACGGCAGAAGAAAAAGGAGCCTACACGATCGGCAATACGGTTGATCAGTATGACATCACGCCAAAATCCATTCTGACTAGTGCGGTGAAGCGAATCGATCTGGCGATCGGTAAACTCGCTGACCTGTCATCCAAAAATGAACTCAAAGGGCAACTCTATTCTTTAGGGCTAGAGGAACCCGAAATTCTGTATCTCGGTAAATACGGCAGTGCGGTACCTAAAGCACTTCAAGATAAGGTGAAAACAACTGAAGACGCCATTCTGGCTAAAAAAATTACCTTTGAAAGCTGCTCTGAAGGAGGCAAAGAAACTCGCTGCGTCAAAGGGGCGTGAGGAGAGAGAAAGGAGTTGTTGGTTGTCAGTTGTTGGTTTTTAGCAAGAGGCAGAAGGCCGCATAAAGGAGGCAACCATGCACCTAACCCCTACACCCCACACTCCCTACCTCCGCCTTGACGGTATCACCAAGCGCTTTGGCAACTTTACCGCCAATGATCAGATTAATTTAGAGATCCAGACGGGGGGCATTCATGCACTGCTGGGTGAAAACGGTGCGGGCAAAACGACTCTGATGAATATTCTGAGTGGGCTGTACCGTCCCGATGCGGGGCAGATCTATCTCAACGGGCAGCCTGTGGAGATCACATCACCCAATGTGGCGATTCAGCAGGGCATTGGCATGATCCATCAGCACTTTATGCTGGTGCCCCAACTGTCGGTCGTTGAGAATATCGTGCTGGGGACTGAAACCACGCTACGCCTGAACTTGCGGCAAAAGGCTCACGAAATTGCCGCGATGTCAGAAGGCTACGGGTTGGCGATCGACCCCTATGCCAGAGTCGGCGACTTACCTGTTGGCACACAGCAACGCGTCGAAATTTTGAAAGCACTGTACCGTCAGGCAAAACTGCTGATTTTAGATGAACCAACGGCGGTACTGACACCCCCAGAAGTCAACACGTTTTTTGAGGTTTTGCGTCAACTAGCCGCCAAAAATCACACGATTATCTTTATTAGCCACAAGCTAGAGGAAGTTCTGAGACTGTGTGATGCCGTGACGGTACTGCGGCGTGGAAAGGTCGTGGGCACAACCACAACGAAAGGCTCGACCCGTCAAGCGCTAGCACGGCTCATGGTCGGTCGAGAGGTTTTGTTTCAAGTCGATAAGCGATCGGGTGATGCCACCCAGCAGGAGACCATCGATCGGGCCCTGCCCGATCGTGTGGTCTTAGAACTTCGAAACCTTCATGTGAATGACGATCGTCAGCTAGCTGCATTGAAGGGCATTTCTTTGCAGCTCCACGCTGGAGAAATTTTGGGTGTGGCGGGTGTAGATGGCAACGGGCAGCGAGAACTGGCAGATGCGATCGCGGGACTCCGCTCGGCCTCGCAAGGCAGCATCACGCTCAATGGCATCAACATTACCCAATGGACAGCGCAACAGCGGGTCAAGCAGCTTAAACTTGGCTACATTCCCGAAGATCGCCAAAAAATGGGATTGGTTATGCGCTTTAGCATCGCCCGCAACCTGATTCTCAAAGCTTTTCAACGGTTGCCCTTTTGCCGCCACTGGTTGCTTCAGCGATCAGCGATCGCCACTAATGCGAATGAAGCCATTCAAGCCTTTGATATTCGAGCCACCAGCGGCGACCTTCAGGTGCATCAATTGTCGGGCGGCAACCAACAAAAAGTGGTGCTGGCTCGTGAACTAGCAGGCGAACCCGCGTTAATTATTGCCATGCAGCCCACGCGTGGTCTAGATGTCGGCGCAACGGAATATGTGCAAAAAGCCCTGCTGGCAGAGCGATCGCGCGGGGCCGCTATCCTCTACATTTCTACGGAATTGGAAGAAGTAATGACCATGAGCGATCGCATCGCCATCCTTTATGAAGGCCAATTTCTGGCAATTTTAGACGCTGAAACCGCAACAGTGGCAGAGATTGGACTTTTGATGGCGGGCGATCGACCAGCGGTACAGCCAACGAGCTTAACGACCACCAGTGAGGGTGATAGTTGAGCTGCTCGTAACAGGCATCAGACGAGGCGATGCCCACTATCCACGTGGAGTACCTCTCCGGTGACAGTGGCGCTGTTCATGAGAAAAATCACAGCTTGAGCAACCTCTGTAGCCAGGGAAAGGCGCTTCACTGGAACCTGAGTTGCCACCCCGCTAAATACCGTCTGCTTCTCTGCACCCAGAATGTTATCCCACATGGGCGTATCCGTCCAGCCTGGAGAGACCGCATTGACTCGAAGGGGAGCTAATTCAAGCGCCAGTGCACGTGCTAGCTGTTCGGCCGCCGCCGTAGCAACCGCCGTAGCCCAGGCTCCTGCGACGGGTCGATCGGTCGATAGCCCGCCTGTAAAGGTCAGCGAACCTGTCCCATTCATTTTAGGCACTGCCGCACGCACGACATGCACTGACCCCCAAAGACGGGTATCGATCGCTCGACGAAAGTCAGCCATGCTTCCTTCCAAGACATTACCGCCCACAAAGCCGCCTGCTGCCACATAGACATGGTGGATAGTAGGCAAGTCTGCAAAGGCCGCATGAATCGCCGCTTCGTCGGCAAAATCAGCGATCGCAAGGCGCACACCACCCAATTGCGTTGCCACCTGCTTTAGTTTTGTTGCCTCACGGCTGATAAGGGTCACATCAGCTCCCAACTGTTTGGCAAGGGTGCCTGTAGCCAGCCCAATACCGCTACTTCCGCCCACAATCACTACGTGCTGATTGTTTAAGGGGTGCAAGCTCATGCTTCAACGCCTCCCATGCTCTTGCCCTGCAACAGGCCAGCCAAACTTTGTTGGAAGCTTTCTCGCTGGCTCAATTGGCTGAGCCACGTAGCCGTTTTGGGCCTTGAGCGGATGAGCGTCGCCCCTTCTTGCGTCATGTTGACGTAGTACACCATCGCGCCTGTAAGAATGTCTGCCAAACTCAAGCGATCGCCCACCAGAAACGTATCGACCAGTTCGCGCTCCAGGACATCCAGTGGTAGTGCGATCGCAGCTACCGCAGCTTCCACAACCGCCTCATCGGGTTGGTTGCCCAGGATGGGAGACATCACCCGTTGCAGAAACAGTTGCATCACCCCCACTGGATACAAATAGTGAGCCGCAATCCCAAACCACTTGTGCATGTGTGCTCGCGCTTTGGGATGTGCAGGTTGCAAAGAAGCACCGTCAAAAGCTTCGTCAATGTAGCTCAAGATAGCAGGGGTTTCATAGAGAACAAACTGCTCCTGCTGCAAGACAGGCATTTTCCGAAAAGGATTGAGTTTGGTGTAGGCATCTGTGGTGAGATAGTCAAACCCAATCTCATTGAAGTGGTAAGCCACTCCTTTCTCAAACAAGGCAATGCGCGCCGATCGCACATACGGGCTAACGGGGAAACCATGCAAAATCAGTTCGCTCATAAGTGTCGTGGGAAATAAATGTTACTTGAATGCGTATTCAATTTTAACGTACATTCAAAATAGCTGCGAAATAATTCATCTGTCAAGCCTAGGCGGGACACAATAACGATTCAACTCATCGCTCCAAAAGGATCGGTTCAAGAGCATGTCATACCGCTTCAATAGTGTTTGTGCCAGATGTTCTAAGCCAGAAATCAGGAGTCAGAAGTTAGAAGTCAGGAGGCATAGTAATTACGGCTTCTGGCTTTCCAAGCCTGCTGCTGTTGCCTTTGCAAATCAAACTGGTATGAGCAAAGCCTTGCTTTATGTCTTCAGCTACAGGGAATCGGGATGACCAAGCTGAAATCTGCGACAGTTTTGCTTCTGATACCGATTTAAAGAATGACGGCTACAGATCAATCAGTGGGTAGGGGCAAGGCAATGCCTTGTCCCTACAGGATGTGTTGCATTTTCAATTCAAATTGGTATGATTCTTGAATAATCTTTCAAATCCGCAAGAGGCTGGCATCGAAAGCAAGCTCAGTTCGGTCAAGCTTTAAGCAGCGCGATCGCCCCTTTGGCAATGCTATGCAGCGTTTGACTATCACGGCGCATTCGTGCCACTGCCAGCATGCCGACGACCGTACCCAACAGCGCTTTTGCTGTCACATCCACATCATAGTTTTTTGGCAAAGACCCATCTAGTCTAGCCTGATGCAGGTTTTGGCGGAAAAATGACTCGATTTCATCCAGCCGATCTTCAATGATAGCGATCGTGCTGGGCGAGTGTGCTTCTCGTTCCATTGCCGTATTGATAATCAGGCATCCTTTCTGTTTTGGGTCTTTTGCCATCGCGTCAGCCAGGTACTCAAACCACTGTTGAATACAATCCAATGGCGGACAGTTGCGAGGCATAAAGGCGCGAAAAAAGTCTTGAGTATACTTACGAAGCGCTTGCTGAAACAGCTTCTCTTTATCACCAAAGGCACTGTATAAGCTTCCAGGCTGCACACCCGTAGCTTGAACCACATCTTTCATTGATGTGTTTGTATAACCGCGCTGCCAGAACAGGTTCATGGCGATCGCTAAGATGTCGTCCGTATCAAACTCTCTTTGACGAACCAAGGCACTAGACTCGGAATTTGGTGATTTACCTGAAGTCCCAGTATACGTTTTTTTGAATGACTATACAAGAATGTCGCTTTGAACGATGACCAAACGGCTCAAATCAACGGATAGCAAAAGTGGTGGCTTTGAGGGTGATGGCTTTTGATACAGCCCCATGCCCCCGCTGATTTGAACCTGTTTGGCTATGCCTAACCTGAACGGTACATCTTTGAGCCGTTACTTAAAGGCCGACTTGCCCGCAAAGCGAGCCGATTTGCCCAATTGCCGTTCAATTCTCAACAACTGGTTGAACTTGGCGACCCGTTCACCGCGACAACCAGACCCCGTTTTGATTTGTCCGGCGCTGGTGGCTACGGCGAGGTCGGCGATCGTGGTGTCTTCCGATTCCCCAGAGCGATGGGAGACGAAATACTTGTAGTTGTTTTTGCCAGCTAACTCGATCGTGTCCAGGGTTTCGGTCAGCGTGCCGATCTGGTTCACTTTGATCAAGACAGAGTTAGCCACACCTGCTTCAATGCCCTCGGCCAGAATTTTAGTGTTAGTGCAAAAGAGGTCATCGCCAACAAGTTCTACCGTGTCACCGATCGTCTCGGTTAACAGCTTCCAGCCCTGCCAATCGTTTTCGCCCATACCGTCTTCAAGTGAGACGATCGGGTATTGCCGTGCCCAGGAAGCCCACAGATCCACCATTTCTTCAGACGTTTTGGTGGATTGATCTGATTTGAAGAACACATACTTACCGTCTTTCCACATTTCGCTGGTAGCGGGGTCAAGACAGATGGAAATGTCATCACCGGGTTTGTAGCCTGCTTTCTCGATCGCTTCTAAAATGACTTCAACCGCTTCGACATTGGACTTGAGGTTTGGCGCAAAGCCGCCTTCATCGCCCACTCCGGTACTCAAGCCTTTTTTGTTGAGAATCGACTTGAGGGCATGGAAGGTTTCCATCCCCATGCGAATGGCTTCGGTAAAGGACGGTGCATTATGGGGCGCAACCATGAACTCCTGAAAGTCCACTGTATTATCTGCATGGCTACCACCGTTGATGACGTTCATGCAGGGTACTGGTAACAATGACGCATTAATGCCCCCCAGGTAGCGATAGAGCGGCAACTGCTGATAGTTGGCGGCGGCTCTGGCAACCGCTAGTGAAATCGCAAGGATCGCGTTAGCACCCATTGCAGCTTTGTTGGGCGTGCCGTCTAGCTCAATCATGGCAAGGTCGATCGCCCGTTGGTCGGTGACAGCCATGCCCACGAGTTCTGGTGCAAGCTTGTGGTTCGCATTTTCGACGGCCTGGAGTACGCCTTTACCGCTATAGCGTTTGGGGTCACCATCGCGCAGTTCGACCGCTTCTTTTTCACCTGTAGAGGCACCAGAAGGCACGATCGCCGATCCTTCTGTGCCATCCTCAAGTACCACGCGTGCCTCGACAGTCGGATTGCCCCGTGAGTCCAGCACTTCGCTGGCAATAATTTCCTCGATGTACATGCTAACTACTCCTTTCGAGTGGGTTGAGAGGGGGTGAAGGACAGCGCATATTGCCCGTGCCGCGTATTGCCTAGACATCGTACTGTACGATGCGCATCTGTAGGGGTACCACAGGCAACAGTTACCGCCAACGCCCAGCGAAAGCCCGTCATGATACCGCTTTAACGAGTGTTTGTGACGAATGTCAGGAGTCAGGAGAAGTACG
Organism: Stenomitos rutilans; assembly: GCF_059505485.1. Taxonomy (NCBI): domain Bacteria; kingdom Bacillati; phylum Cyanobacteriota; class Cyanophyceae; order Leptolyngbyales; family Leptolyngbyaceae; genus Stenomitos; species Stenomitos rutilans. The sequence continues at coordinate 113,138 of NZ_JCACKR010000170.1, read as the reverse complement.
TATTCTGACTTGATTGACTAACGGGTAAGTAGTTGGACGTCAACCTATTGGCTACCTCCATCCTCAAACGCTCATGCTAGAGAGCCAGGAAGCAAGATGTATGAACAGAAGGCGTTTGAAAGATTTAGTTTTGTGTCGCTTGTTGCTAAAATCGGCATTCGTCTCAAGCTAACGTTAGAGATTAGACTGTATACAAGGAGCTTTCTACCGTATGGCTTCAGGGTGCCAAAATCATAGTGCTAAGGTTAGGGTGCTAAGAAGTTTCACAAGCATCCTTTCATGAACAGGCAAGTGGTGTAACAATGATTACTCCCAATGTTCAGAAGGGCTATGAAGATTAGCTGACATCAAGCGTTGCCGCAGCAACGAGCGGGCGTTGTTTATCTTGCCTCTGGGTTTCGTAGTCAATCAGAAGTCATGCTCATGCTATTGATTTAGACGATCCTTAGATTCAATCCAGTTTTGCTGGCAAATTCTGCATAGACTGTGAAAAACGGGTTTGGTTGTTCACTTAGAGTTATACGCCCCAACAGATGAGGTAACATATATTACTACGTTCCCTGGTGATTCTGCTGAGTTTCTCCGCCTAAATGTTCGGACTTTTGTGAGTGCCCTGTCTGCAGTTAGCGCTATGGTTACGTTCAAGCTTTTACACTGCTGATGTCAACGTCTTCATCAAAGATTGAGCTCGGTAGCACGACTCTCAATACAACCGCTACAGCCATACAGATAGCGGCCTGTGAACGATCGCAAGCAGAAGCTTCCCTGCTGCAAGGAATTATGCACGCGATCGCGGGTGTACGGGAGTTTGAGCTGGCCCTAAGCCTTGTGATGCAGCACGTTTGCCAGAGTATGAACTGGATCTTTGCCGAAGCCTGGGTTCCCAACCAGGATAAAACCCGGCTTGAATGCAGCCCCATCTGGCATGGTAATCCAGACCATTTGCACCATTTTAGAGCGGTCAGTGAGCAAAGCAGTTTTGCTCCTGGTGAAGGTCTGCCGGGGCGGATCTGGCTCACCAAGCAAGCAGAATGGCTTTCTGACGTGAGCCACTCACCTGATCATGAGTTTTTGCGCGTGCGCGTGGCTCAGTCGGCTCAGCTTAAAGCAGCTCTGGCTGTGCCCGTGCTGACTCAGCGTGAGGTCATAGCCACGATCGTTTTTTTCCTGGATACTCCACGACCCGAAGATGAGGAAGCGGTGCGGCTTGTCTGTAGTGTGGCATCACAGTTAGGCAGCCTCATGCAGTACAAGCAAGCTGAGGCTGCACTAGGGCAAAATCAGCAACGCCTGTTTACGCTGATCAACTCGCTTCCGGGCATTGTCTTTACCGGAAGCAATGACCCAGAGTGGTCGATGCTGTATTTAAGCGAAGGGTGTCTGGCGATCACAGGCTATTGCAGCCAGGAACTGGCTGGCAATCAACGTCAGCTTGCTTACAACGACATTTGCCACCCAGATGATCTGTCGCTCGTGCTCAGCCGTATCGAACAGGCGATCGCCCAGCAGGAACCTTACGTGGTTGAATACCGCATTTACACAAAAACCGGGCAGGAAAAATGGCTGTGGGAGAAAGGCCACGGACTTTACGACTCAAGCGGCATCGTTCTGGGCATTGAAGGGTTTATTACCGACATCACCGAACTGAAGCAGGCCAATAAAGCGCTCCTCGAAACGGAAACCTTTCTGAGGCTGGTACTTGACAACCTCCCCCTTGCCATCTTTTGGAAAGACACCAACTCGGTGTATCAGGGCTGCAACAAACAGTTTGCTAACAATCTCAACTTGGGTGCAGTCACAACGGTTGTTGGCAAAACGGATTACGAGTTGCCCTACAGTAGCACCCTCGCAGCACGGTTTCAGCAGCAAGACCAGCAGGTGATCCGCTCTGGTATCCCCCTCTTCAACCTCACCGAGCAGAATACGATCGCCAACCGTCAGCCGAACTGGACTCAAATCAGTAAAATCCCCATCCACGACGCGAACGATCGTGCCATTGGGGTACTCGGCACCATCGAAGACATTACTGATCGCCTACAGGCAGAAGAAGTTATCCGCTTGCAGCTAGCTGCGATCGAAGCCTGTACCGAGGGCATTGCCGTACTCAACGCCAGCGGTGAATTTGTTTACTTGAACCAGGCGCACGCCCAGTTCTATGGCTACGACCAAGCTAGCGACTTGCTAGGCAAACACTGGCGGCTGCTCTGTGATCCGATCGAGGCACAGCGTTACGAGGCTGAGATCCTGCCCGTGTTACAGCAGCAGGGACGCTGGCAAGGAGAAGCCACCGCAACGCGACGAGATGGCAGTACGTTTGCAGAAGAAATTTCCCTGACGCTGTTGGAAGATCAAGGGTTGCTCTGTGTTTGCCGCGATGTCAGCGATCGCAAACGCAGTGAAGTCGATCGCAAACAGGCAGAAGCCGCACTCAAGCAGGCAGAAGAGAAGTACCGGAGCATCTTTGAAAACGCCGTTGCAGGCATCTTTCAAACCACGCCCGAAGGTCACTATCTCACCGCAAACTCAATGCTGGCAAAGATTTATGGCTACGACTCGCCCGCAGAATTAGTCGATACCCTGACGGATATTCGGCACCAGCTTTATGTCGATCCACAGCGGCGGGACGATTTTCGCTGCCTGCTTCAAGCGCAGGATGCTGTACTGGATTTTGAGTCGCAGGTGTATCGCAAAGATCGCCGTGTCATCTGGATTTCTGAGAATGCCCGGGCGTTGCGCGGCTCCAATGGCAGCCTCTTGGGGTACGAAGGCACCGTCGAAGACATTACCAAACGGAAGCAGGCAGAAACCGAACTGCTCAAACGCGATCGACTACTAGAAGGGGTGGCAATCGCCATGACCCATCTATTGACCGACACAAACTATGAAGCGGCGATCGCGAAAGTCCTGGAAACGTTGGGGCAATCTACAGGTGTCGATCGCGTCTACATTTACCAGAATGATCCCCATCCCGAAACGGCTGAGGTGTTGACAAGTATCCGCTACGAATGGGTGCGCGAGTCAATTCTACCCACCATTCACCAACCGTACTGGCAAGACCAGCCTTACAGTACGCCGGGGCTGCATGGTTGGTACGATGCACTGGCAAGCGGCCAATCCGTCGGCGGCGTGATTGACGATTTTGAGGAAGCAAAGCAGCAAGTGCTCCGCTTAGATCAAATTCTATCGGTGCTGCTGGTGCCGATTTTGGTTGATGAGCAATTTTGGGGCTTTATCGGCCTTGACAATTGCAAAACGCAACGCCGTTGGTCAAGCAATGAAGAGTCGATTCTAGTGGCAATGGCTGCCAGTATTGGTGGGGCACTCAAACGCCAGCAGGCAGAAGCCACTATCCGCTATCAGGCGTTTCACGATTTGCTGACAGGCTTACCCAACCGGATGCTCTTCAACGATCGTCTCCCGCTAGCCCTGGCAAATGCCCACCGCACAAATACCATGCTAGCAGTAATGTTCCTGGATCTGGATCGGTTCAAAACCATCAACGATACGCTAGGACACGCGATCGGTGATTTGCTTTTGCAAGCAGTAGCCGCTCGCCTCTCCGATTGCATGCGAGAAGGAGACACGATCGCCCGCTGGGGCGGAGACGAATTCACCCTGCTATTACCCCAGATTAGCAATGCAGAAGATGCAGCCAAAGCGGCTCAGCGCATTAGCGAAGCACTAAAACCTGCCTTTTATCTAGAAGCGCACGAACTTTACATCAGCACCAGCATTGGCATTGCCCTTTACCCTCACGACGGCGAAGATGCGCAGACGCTGCTCAAAAACGCCGATGCCGCGCTCTATCGCGTCAAAGAACAAGGGCGCAACGGCTACCAAATTTATACGCCTGCCATCAACTCTCAAGCATCCGAACTCCTCGCGCTGGAAAGCAGCCTCCACCACGCCTTAGAACGGCAGGAATTTGTGCTGCACTACCAGCCGCAAATCAACGTCATCACTGGAGAAATCACCGGGATGGAAGCTCTGCTTCGCTGGCAGCACCCGGAGTTAGGCTTAATCTCACCCAGCGTTTTCATTCCTCTTGCCGAGGAAAACGGGTTGATTATCGCCATTGGTGAATGGGTGCTACGCACGGCCTGTGCTCAAAATCAAACCTGGCAGATGGCTGGTTTAGCCCCACTTCGTATGGCAGTTAATCTTTCGGCGAGGCAATTTCAGCAGCCCCAGTTGGTAGAAACGATCGCCCAACTCCTAGCAGAGGCACACCTGACCCCAGACTCATTGGAACTAGAAATTACAGAAACGACCGCCATGCAGAATGTAGACTTCACGATCGCCATTTTGAAGTCGTTGCGATCAATAGGTGTCCACATTTCGATGGATGATTTTGGCACAGGCTACTCGTCGCTTGGCTATCTGAAGCGCTTTCCGCTCAATACCATTAAGCTTGATCAATCGTTTGTGCATGAATTGACCACCGATCCCAGTGATGCTGCGATCGCCGATGCCGTCATTGCCCTGGGACGCGGACTGGGCCTCAACGTGGTAGCTGAAGGAGTCGAAACCCAGGCACAAGTAGATTACCTGCAATCGCGCCACTGCGAGGAGATGCAAGGCTATTTGTTCAGTCACCCCATGCCAGCGACAGCAGCGACCCAATTCTTGCAGGCACATCAGCCCCAAATGCTGTTCACCGTCACAAAGGTTGAATAGCGTTGAAAAGTAACCGCTGAGGCGCGGAGAACACAGAGTTAGGATCTTGGCGACCTCTGTGTCTCTGCGGTAGATCATCCGTCATGCTGTCATGCAAGCGTCCGATCCTTGTGAGAGCCGCGCTTGACCAATGGCGATCGACGTTACAATAAATAGGTTCTACAGGCTGAATCCTCCCGCAGCTAGACCGTTTGCAGCATCCGGTCGCACGGATTGTTCGCCGACCTTTGATAGGAGCCCATTGCTGTGGTCGCACAAATTTCTACCGATCGCTACGAAGCTCAAACCCAGGCGATCGCCCGTCAGTTGCTCAGCGCTACCCGCGAGAACCGCTCCTTTTTTGCCCAAATGCGCGACCAGATGCGGTGGGATGACAAGCTGCTTGCCTGGACGATGGGCAACCCTGGCTTGCGGGTGCAGTTGTTTCGCTTCATTGACTGTCTGCCCTCACTCCGCAGCAAAGCTGAGATTGCCCGTCATCTCCAGGAGTATCTGGGCGACGAGACGGTAGAGCTACCCGCCGCGTTGAAAGGAATGCTCAACTTTGCTAACCCCGACTCTGTACCCGGTCAACTGGCTGCAACCACCATTTCCACGGCTGTAGAAACCCTGGCGCACAAGTACATTGCAGGTGAAAGCATTCAGCAAGTGCTGAAGACGATCGAGCGTCTACGTAAGGATAAAATGACCTTCACGGTGGATCTGTTAGGCGAAGCCGTCATCACCGAAGCCGAGGCACAATCCTATTTCGATCGCTACCTCGAACTCATGGCACAACTGACGAGTGCCGCTCAAAGCTGGTCAACCGTGCCCCAGATCGATCAAGCTGATGGTGAAACCTTACCCAAAGCGCAAGTGTCCGTCAAGCTCACAGCCTTTTATTCTCAGTTTGACCCGTTAGACGTGGAAGGCAGTCGCGATCGAGTGAGCCACTCCATTCGTCTCTTGCTACGTCGCGCCAAGGAATTGGGTGCCGCCGTCCACTTCGACATGGAGCAGTACGCCTATAAGGACTCGACGCTGGCTATTTTGAAGGCCCTGCTGCTGGAAGATGAGTTTCGTACCCGTACCGATGTCGGCGTGACGCTACAAGCCTACCTGCGCGACAGTGAACGTGACCTGACGGAACTCGTTGCTTGGGCAAAACAGCGCGGTACTCCACTAACAGTCCGTTTAGTCAAAGGGGCTTACTGGGATCAAGAAATCATCAAAGCCGCGCAAAAAGATTGGCAGCAGCCTGTTTTCAACGACAAAGCCTCGACAGACGCGAATTTTGAAACGATGACGCGCCTGCTGCTAGAGAACCACGAGCATCTCTACGCCGCGATCGGCAGCCATAATGTCCGCTCTCAAGCCTATGCAATGGCGATCGCCGAAACCCTGCAAATTCCACCCCGTCGCTTTGAGCTTCAGGTACTCTATGGCATGGCGGATAAGCTGGCAAAAGCGATCGTCGCTAAAGGCTACCGGGTGCGCGTTTACTGCCCCTATGGCGAACTCATTCCGGGTATGTCTTACCTGATTCGCCGTCTGTTGGAAAACACTGCCAATAGTTCGTTCTTGCGTCAAAATTTGGAAGAACGCCCGATCGAGGAATTATTAGCCGCTCCAGGGAGTCAGGAGTCAGGAGTCAGGAGTCAGGAGTCAGGAGGAGACGCGGAGACACGGGGACATGGGGACGCGGAGAATTTAACTCAAAACTCAAAACTCTCCCCCCCTACTCCCCACTCCCCACTCCCCACTCCCCATTTCCAAAATGCTCCCGATGCCGACTATGCCGATGCCGAACAGCGCGATCGCGCTGTGCAATCCATTCAATTCGTGCGACAGCGATTGGGTAAGACCTATCAGCCCCTCATCAATGGTGAGTACGTGGCAACCGAAACGCACATCAATTCGCTGAATCCCTCTAACTTTAGTGAAACAGTCGGACGGGTGGGACTGATCAGCGTTGAGCAAGCTGATCGCGCGATCGAGGCTGCTCAAGCGGCGTTTCTAAACTGGAAGCGCACTCCACCAACGGAACGAGCCGCCATCCTGCGTACTGCTGCTGATTTAATGACGCAGCGACGGGATGAACTCGCCGCCTGGATGGTCTTTGAAACGGGCAAGCCGTTGAATGAGGCGAATGGTGAAGTGTCGGAGGCGATCGACTTTTGCCGCTACTATGCCGACGAAATGGAGCGGCTCGACGCGGGCGTTGCCTACGATTTTCCGGGTGAGACCAACCGCTACCACTATCAGCCGTTGGGTATCGTCGTTGTCATTTCGCCCTGGAATTTTCCGCTGGCGATTCCCACGGGCATGACGGTTGCGGCATTGGTAGCAGGTAACTGTGTGTTGCTCAAGCCTGCCGAAACGTCGAGCGTGATCATCGCTAAACTCACCGAGATTCTCATTGAAGCAGGCATTCCCAGCGGCGTGTTTCAGTACGTGCCTGGTAAGGGTTCCACTGTGGGCGCGCATCTGGTCAAGCACCCCTACACCAACATGATTACGTTTACAGGTTCTCAGGAGGTTGGGTGTCGCATCTACGCCGATGCCGCGATTCTGCAACCGGGACAGAAGCACCTGAAGCGCGTGGTGGCAGAAATGGGCGGTAAGAACGCCATGATTGTGGATGAAAGTGCTGATCTGGATCAGGCTGTGCAGGGTGTGGTGCAGTCAGCCTTTGGCTACAGTGGTCAGAAGTGCTCTGCCTGCTCGCGTGTCATCGTGCTGGAGCCAATCTACAACCTGTTCTTGCAGCGTCTGGTGGAGGCAACCCGATCACTCAACCTGGGCCGCGCCGATCTTCCCAGTACACGAGTGGGGCCAGTGATTGATGCAGCCGCGCGCGATCGCATTCTGGAGTACATCGAAAAAGGTCGGCAGGAATGTGAACTCGCCCTGGAAATGTCCGCACCTGAAGGTGGCTATTTTGTGGGGCCAGTCATTTTTCATGATGTGTCTCCAACTGCGACGATCGCCCGTGAAGAAATCTTTGGCCCCGTGCTAGCCGTCATGCGCGCGCAGACCTTTGCGGACGCATTAGAGCTGGCTAATGGCACCCATTATGCTCTCACAGGTGGACTCTACTCCCGCACCCCATCGCACATTGAGCAGGCGCGCGCTGACTTTGAAGTGGGTAATTTGTACATCAATCGGGGCATTACCGGAGCGATCGTCGCACGTCAACCCTTCGGGGGCTTCAAGCTATCGGGTGTTGGTTCCAAGGCAGGTGGCCCCGATTACCTGCTGCAATTCCTGGAACCCCGCGTGGTAACTGAAAACATTCAGCGTCAGGGCTTCGCACCGATTGAAGGCGCAGATTAACGTTTAGATCACGCGATCGTGGAGGTCTGCTCATGCTCACCAGTCCTACTCGCTATGCTGTCACCTGGGAGAAACTGCCCGATGACTTTGTGCTACCCGATGATCCTGTAGACAATATCAATCAACCCCTGCTGACAGCCGCTTTAAGCGATAGCCTGGAAAACTCTGGCAAATTGCCGTCGTATGCGTTGACCACTACTAACTATGGCATCTGCGCCACAGTCAACGAGAAAATCGTTGTAAAAGCGCCTGACTGGTCGTACATCCCAGCGATTCGGGTACCGCGAATTGAGGTCGATCGCAGCTACACGCCTCAACTTCAGGGCGACAGTCCTGCTGTGGTAATGGAGTTTCTGTCAGCGACGGATGGTGGCGAGTATTCGGTTAAACCAACCCATCCACCCGGCAAATGGTTGTTTTACGAACAAATTCTGGCAGTGCCCACTTACGTCATTTTCGCGCTGGATACAGGTGTGCTGGAGGTCTATCACCTGAACGACGCTGGGCGCTACCAGTTGAGTACACCTGATGCCAATAACCGCTATTGGATCGCGCAAATGAACCTGTTTTTGGGCGTTTGGCAGGGCACACGCGAAAATCGCACCGGAAACTGGTTGCGCTGGTGGGACGACGCTGGCAAGCTGCTGCTGTGGGGGGTTGAAAAAGCCGCGTTATTACAGGAAAGAGCCGATCGCCTTGCAGCTCAACTCCGAGCCGCTGGCATTGAGCCAGAAACTGAATCTTGTTAGGCGACGCTCATCAAACCTATGAAAAAGACGTATCTCTGACAATAGGTATGCCCCATTACACAAACTGGAGGATTAGAGAGATCACTGCCACATTGCTGTGGGCTTGATAGAATTGCTTCGGAAGGGAACGGGTCGATCGCACATCAGCCGTCACGCTATTTCACTAGCCCCATTTCACAGCGCTTCAGAACAGTGTTCAACTGTTTGCCCTACACTCACTCATGACTTCAACACCCGCTTCAGATGTATCGCTCTATGAGTTAGCGCTCGAAATAGATCCAGCGCTTTCCATTCTTCAGGTTAGTCCCGCAACGCTCAAATCGGTCTTTAGCGCTCTGATGGATCTCCTTACAGAGCGTGAGCTGCCTGCGATCGTGTGGGCAAAGTTACCTAGAGGCGTGGTTTGGCAAACAGAACTGGAACGCTATAGCACATTGGAGGGGGTGCCAAAAGCTATTTACGTCTTTAAAGACTATCGAGATGACAGTACGGACAGCGTGAGTGCAGACCACTCTAGTGCAGAGGTCGATACCTGTGCAGAAGCGACGATCGCACCAGCCTCAGCCGCTATAGAAATGTCTGCTGTGACAAACACTGAAACGACTGACCCTGCGTGGTTAGAAATTCTACTTGACTCAGAAAGCTGCCTGCGACGTGAGTATTTTTTGTTTGTCTGGACTGCGCAATTCCAGGGGAGCGTGCTGGCTCATCGTCCACGATCGGCCCAATTGGCGAAAGCGCCTGAACCCAACGCTGTAGAAGCAAGTGCAGCACTCGTCGATCTATCCCTGGCTGGTGCGATCGAAGACAGTCAAGAGCGGCGACAGCATCTGCTGATTCTATCGTCGTTTGATGGAAACTTAATGCAACGAGTGTTAAGCGGCTTAGAGCAGGCAAAAACTACAATGGGGCGATCGACGACCGTTGATGCCAGCATCTCACCGACTATGCTTTTGCAGGAAGCCGTCGCGCAATGGCAACAGACAATCAGTACCATGCCGAGCACAACGCCCGATCCGACCAGTTGGGGGCAGCTTTTTATGAAGCAGATTCAGCGGCAGGAAGAGGTTTTGCAGCGCAATGCCATCTATCGACGGCAAGCGGATCTGGTGGAAATTCTTCAGTTGCAAAAAGAGGAGTTGACCAATGCACTGCAAGCAAAAGCCGACTTTATCAATACCGTTGGGCAGGAGTTGCGCACCCCTCTGACTACGATTAAAACAGCGCTCACGTTGCTAAATTCGCCTAATCTGAAGCCACCGCAGCGTCAACGCTATATGGATCTCATTGCCAAAGAGTGTGATCGCCAAAGTTCGCTCATTACCAGCCTGCTCGATCTGGTGCAGCTTGATCAGGCTGTGAATCCCGCGGTGCTACAGTCCATTCGCGTCTCTGATGTTGTACCTGGTGTGGTCAGCACCTATCAGCCCCTTGCAGAAGAGAAGGGCGTAAAACTTGTCTATACAGCACCCGAAGATCTGCCCGCGATCGCCTGCATGGGCAACTGGCTGAAACAGATTGTGATTAACCTGTTGCACAACGGCATCAAGTTTACGCCTGGCGGCGGTCAAGTCTGGGTACGCGCTAAGCAGCAGGGCAACTATATCAACTTGGAAGTGCGAGATACCGGCATTGGGATGGCTCCTGGTGAACTACCCAAAATTTTTGACCGCTTCTATCGAGTGCGGCAGTCTTCGCTAGAAGATGCTAGTGGCGCTGGTTTAGGGCTGACTATCGTCCAGCAGTTACTCCTTCACTGTGGCGGCTCGATATCTGTTAAAAGTAAACCAGGTGAAGGGTCTACGTTTACAGTACTGCTACCCGTTCGGAAGCAACAGCCGCCATCGCCACTTCCTTGATGAGAATGCGATCAGCATCCCTGAAAATCCGCTAGCTTGTCATGCTTCAGACGACGCTCTGCGCTAGCGTCGGGCTTTTCCTCTTTGTTTAGCCATCGCGGAATCTCAATGATGAACGTCGCTCCTCCTCCGGGCGTGGTGATGCACTTTAAATGCCCGCTATGCTTCCCAACCACAATTTGGTAACTGATTGAGAGACCTAGTCCAGTGCCTTTGCCCACAGGTTTCGTGGTAAAGAGCGGATCAAAGATCTTGGACTTAATTGCATCACTAACGCCCAACCCATTGTCTTGAATGCTGATCTGTATCCAATCTGAATAGAGCAGACGTGTACTAATTTGAATGGTCGGTGCTAGCTGAACGCCCTGCCGTTGTTTACTGCTAGCGGCTTCTTCAAGTGCGTCGATCGCGTTGTTTAGGAGATTCATAAAGACTTGATTTAGCTGCCCTACGTAGCATTCTACGGGCGGTAGTTCGCCGTAGTCTTTAATGACCTGGATTGCTGGAAGGTCAGGTTTTGCTTTTAGTCTTAATTGGAGTAACAATAATGCACTGTCAATGCCCTCGTGCAGACTAATTGCCTTGATGGCAGCTTCATCCAAACGTGAGAAATTGCGTAAGGACAGTACCATTTGACGAATACGTTCGGTACCTGCCTGAATGGAAGCAATCACCTTAGGCAAGTCTGTTGCCATATAGGCGATGTCGTGATCTGCCATAAAATCAGTAATCTCAGGCACAGGGTCAGGATAATGATGCTGGTAACGCTGAATCAACGCCAAGAGAACTTGCGTGTAGCCATCAACATATTTAGTGTTGCCGTGGATGAAGTTAATAGGATTATTGATTTCATGGGCAATACCTGCGACTAACTGCCGCAAGCTAGACATTTTTTCGGTTTGTACCAGTTGTGCTGTTTGCTGAAGCTTTTGTAGCGAATCTTCTAGCTGTTCTGTTTGCTGTTTGAGACAACCTTGCGATTGTCGGAGGGTCTGTTCAACCTGCGATCGCTCAGTAATCTCCTGCACCAGCGGACGGTATAGAAGACCGTATAATGCTGGGGCAATCAAAATCGACAAGAGTGTCGAATCTAAAAACGCTTCAACCAAATCAGGAAACTTTGGTAAGACTAAGAAAAGCAACATGATGAACGTTTCAGCCAAAAAAACTGAAAGGCTCATTGTAATTAAGAAAAAATAAGGAGATTTCTGCCGTAATCGCCACTTCATTTGGGGTTACTGATTATTGGTTTTTTGCTTTTGAGTTGTTAGTTGCCTAGATCGGCTGCTTGAACCGATGTCTTTATGCTTCCCCTACTGACCTCCCGATCGCCCCAAGGAACGCGAATTCAATCATCTGTCATGCTGGTTTGACTGTGTCATGCCATCGCGGCAGACGTTGGTCGCAGACAAGCTGCAGGTTGGCTTGGCAGCCTGCAGCGACTTTTCGACCGCTTTGATACACTTTAGCGAGCCTTGTCATAATGCTCTTGAGACCTGTACGCGTCGTTACTTTTGCCAGCCATGCTTTGACCAGATGGACAGGCTCCAAAAGGGCTCTTTGACACATTGTTGAGCCGTGAGGGCACAAGCGAGGTTCAAGCGGGTTGGCTTTGGCGGTGTAGGGCGGAGAGTGAGCAATGCAAATTTTCATCCCTAACGCGTTGACCAAGGCTGGCAAGGCTAGCTTGAACATGAGTCATGAGACCTGTTGCTACCGCCGCCCTCGCAGAGCCGCAAAATCGCGTCTGCGAGGGGCTAGCGTCCTTGACCATCGGTGTTCCACCAGTCGCGCATCGCTTCGCAACCTCACTGGTCGCATGACTGGTGCCAATCTGCATGTAGCCGATAGAATCGCTTAAGTCGTACTACCCGTGAGGAAGGGCTACGCCTGCTGCCAGTGTTGCCCAATCATGGTCCAAGCCTGCGACTCCCTGCTCCTGGGTGTACAGTTGCCCCGCTCGAGACAATGTACCCATCAATGCTCTTTTTTGTAGCCATACTCATGAGGGGCTTGCCAGTAGCTTGATCGATGTCTTTCCACGGCTCAAGCCGCTCAAATTGTTCCTTGCGCTGTTCACGCTCTCCGGTCGCCAAAGTTTTCACGGCTTTGCGCTTACGAAAGTTGTGCTTCTCCAACCACGGCTCGACCACTGTCACACTTACCTCAATCCCCTCGTCTTTTCACAAAGCCACCATTTCATGCCGTTTAAGGTTCGTCCATTGCACCGTTGCAGCTATCGGCGAATCGGCCGTGTGTTGCTTCAGCACACGCAAAAATGCTTCATCTAGCCCATCAAGGCTCTCAAAGGCTGACTTGCGCTCACCCCCACTTGACGCCTCCGTTCCGGTTCGAGGACCGTTTCGTCGCCCAGTGCTGCCAGCCCCAACGCTAGGGTTTCATGATGGCAGCCGAATAACTGTCGGATAGAAACTTGCCCTCCGTAGCCAAGTTTGCTCGCTTCAATCGCAGCATAGCGACGGCGTCAAATAACGATTGATAGTACCGTCGCATTTGAGCTTCAATCACAGCAGGGTAGGGTTGCATTGCTTTTCCGGTTCATGGTCTACTTCTCTAGCTTACAAAGGCAAACGGTAGCATTAAATAAGAGCCGAATGCGTTCAATCTCATCGCCATCTCGCAAAGCAACGTAATCGTTCCACGTTGCGGACTGCCACTGCTAAGGCTGGCTGAGAAGGGCGGCCTTCCTATCCTTGGAGATAAATACTCCTGCAGAATTAGAGTAATGCTGCTCCTATTATGGCAAGTTAGTGGCGATCGCACCTACTACCACCATTGCCTCAGAACTCCGACTTTTGACTGTATCGGGATTGCTTGCTAACTCAGTAGGCTAGCAGTACGTTTCGTTACCTGTAAGTGAGCAGCAAGGTATGGGTTATGATTACGACCTGTTTGTCATCGGAGCTGGGCCAGGCGGTCTTGCGGCAGCAAAACAGGCAACAGAGTACGGTGCAACAGTGGCGATCGCTGAGCAAGCGCAGGCTGGCGGCGGGTGCGTCAACCGGGGGTGCATTCCTAAAAAGCTAATGGTTTACGCGGCTGCATTCACGCGGCTCGATCAGGATGCGATCGCCTACGGTTGGAGTGCCTGTGAGCGGCAGTTTGACTGGCAGCGCTTTGTTCGTGCTCGAAACCAGGAAATTGAGCGGTTGCAGCAGACCCAGGTGCAGGCATTGCAGGATGCAGGCATTGCCTTTATTCATGAGCACGCCAGTTTTGTCGATGACCACACGCTGGTAGTGGGTGATCGCAAACTGACAGCCAAAGACATTCTGATTGCGGTAGGTGGTCAGCCCATCAGACCCAAAATCGACGGTATTGAACATGCTCTTGTTTCGGACGATCTGTTTAACCTGGAAGCACTGCCAAAGCATATTGCCATTTTGGGTGGCGGCTATATCGGCGTTGAGTTTGCGAGCATTTTGCGTGGGTTAGGCTGTCGCGTGACGTTGATGAATCGCGAAACGTGCATTCTTCCGGGGTTTGATGATGATTTGGCAACCACCGTACGCCAGGGATTGATCGATCGTGGCATTCAAAGCTTGTGTAGCACGACGATCGCAGCCATTGAGCCAGCTAGTGAAGGCTTTAACCTGACGCTAGAGGGTGACCGTCCGGAAACATTGCTGGTGGATACCATTCTTTGCGCGACAGGCCGCGCCCCACGACTGGATGAGTTAAAACTAGACAAGGCAGGGGTTAAAGCGGATAAAACGGCGATCGCGGTTGATGGTGACAGTCGTACAAATCAGCCACACATTTTTGCGGTCGGTGACTGTACCAATCGTCTGCAACTGACTCCGGTGGCACGAGCAGAAGGAAAGGCCGTTGCCGCCACCATCCTTGGTCAAGACCCTGAGGCGTTGAACTATGACCATGTACCCTCTGCCGTGTGTAGCTATCCAGAGGCCGCTTCGGTCGGTTTAAGCGAAGCGAAGGCTCGCGAAACGTATGGTGATAAAGTGTGTGCTTACCGAACGGAGTTTCAACCCTTGTTTTATAGCCTCACCGATCGCAGTCAAATAAGCTTCATTAAGGTGGTGGCGCAGGGCGATACCGGTCGTGTGCTAGGCATTCATATGGTTGGCGATCACGCGGGGGAAATTATCCAGAGTTTGACGGTTGCTTTACAGCTTGGCGTGACAAAGCAAGACCTCGATCGGACGATCGGCATTCATCCTTCTTCTGCTGAGGAAGTTTTTTCTCTTTGACATGAACGTGCTGACATTGCTAACGATCGCGGCTTAAATAACTTCGACAAGTGAGATGTTCTGTAGGGGACGCACGGCCGTGCGCCCGTACCTCAAGATCACACTTAAAGTAATTCTCGTTCCTAAACAATCGTCGTCAGAAAAGGCTGAAGAGTGATGGTAGTAATCGCGTTCATGACAGCATTGCGGTCTGCGGCAATCAGCGCAGCGCTCATGGGAGCCGTTGACATACGTCTTTCTCTATTAAGAGGGTGGTTTCTCTTATCATTCCCACGCTCACATCACAGTCACACTCCTGACTGACTAACAAAAATCTTGAAAGGCTGATCGCTCGTTGCTCACTCGCCCGTGATTAAAATCTGAGCTAACAGTGTGAAAACCCGTTAAAACGGGTTACAAGACGCTTGCAGTCCTTTAAAGAGGGCTTCCCTTCATGAGCCCGCACTTTCAGCGCAGGGCGGGTCAGGCGATCACTAAAAGATTTGTCAGTCAACCAGATCACACTCGTATCGTAGGGTGCCCTGACTGCCAAAACCTTAAGAAACCTGTTAGGTTTTACCCTGCGGTCAGTAGTGAGCGAAACAGTAGATTAAAGCTTTTGGATGATAATCTCCGTTCTGACAAACGCCCAGTAGTATAGCCGTAGCGAAACTGATCGCGAGTGCGATGGTATAACCTGTACGTCACGTTTAACGCGCTGCCCCACTGCCCACTTTGCGTCCATCCCTTAGGAGTCACTCATGGCAAAGCATTTACTCGAACAACTGCGGGAGATGACCGTTGTCGTCGCAGATACCGGGGATATCCAAGCGATCGAAACCTTCAAGCCGCGCGATGCGACGACCAATCCTTCCTTGATTACGGCGGCAGCACAGATGCCCCAGTATCAGGAAATTGTGGATGGTACCCTGAAGCAGGCAAAGCTGGATGCGGGTGAAAGTGCTTCAAATGAAACGATTTTGACGCTGGCGTTCGATCGCCTTGCTGTAGCGTTTGGACTCCGCATTCTCAAAATTATTCCCGGTCGCGTTTCAACGGAAGTGGATGCTCGCCTGTCCTACGACACCGAAGCGACGATCGCTAAGGGGCGTGCTCTCATTGCCCAGTACGAGGCGGCGGGTGTCTCCCGCGATCGCGTTCTCATTAAAATCGCCTCTACCTGGGAAGGCATTAAAGCGGCTGAAGTGTTGGAAAAAGAAGGCATTCACTGCAACCTGACCCTCTTATTTGGCATCCATCAAGCGATCGCCTGTGCCGAAGCGGGGATCACCCTCATCTCTCCGTTTGTAGGGCGCATTCTCGATTGGCATAAAGCCAGCACGGGCAAAGACTACGTAGCGACTGAAGATCCTGGCGTGTTGTCTGTTACCAAAATCTACAACTACTACAAAAAGTTTGGCTACAAGACGGAAGTGATGGGGGCCAGTTTCCGCAACGTCGGCGAGATTACTGAACTGGCAGGCTGCGATCTGCTCACCATTTCACCTGCCCTGCTCAAAGAACTGCAAACCACTGAAGCCGACTTGCCACGCAAGCTTGATCCCGCTAAAGCTGCTGGGCTGCAACTGGAAAAGATCACGATCGACCAGGACACCTTTGATAAGCTTCACGCTGAAGACCCGATGGCAACGCAAAAACTTGACGAAGGCATTACAGGCTTTACAAAAGCGCTGGTGGCTCTCGAAAAGCTCCTCGAAAAGCGACTCTCGATGCTAGAGGGCGAAGAAGCTGTCATCCATGCCGCCGAAGATATTTTTCATACCTACGACCTGGATGGCGACGGGTTCATCACCCGCGAAGAATGGATGGGCACGGATGCCGTGTTTGATGCCCTGGATGTCAACCACGACGGCAAAATTACACCAGCCGAAATGGGCGCAGGACTAGGAGCCGCGTTCCACCTGGCTGAAGCGTAAATTCTGAAAAGGACTCAAACTATGCAGACCGCACCAAACCAACCGATCGAGTGCGTACCCACAATTGTTGTTGAGGACGATCGCACAGGGCTGAGCATCGAAACCCTGAAACGCGCCTTTCAGGACAATCTCTTCTACATTCAGGGCAAATTTCCCAAGATCGCAACCCAAAACGACTACTACATGGCGCTGGCCTACACCGTGCGCGATCGACTGCTGAGACGCTGGCTCACCACGGCTGAGACCTACACCCAACAGACTGTGCGAACGGTTGCTTACCTGTCTGCCGAGTTTCTCATGGGGCCGCATCTGGGCAACAACCTGATTAGCCTGGGCATTTACGACGAAGTGAAGCAAGCGATCGAAGAACTCGGTCTCAATTTCGCTGAGATTGCCAACCAGGAAGAAGAGCCTGGACTTGGCAACGGTGGCCTGGGGCGTTTAGCGGCCTGCTACCTCGATTCAATGGCAACGCTTGACATTCCCTCGATCGGCTACGGCATTCGCTACGAGTTTGGCATTTTTGACCAAGACATCCGCGATGGCTGGCAGTTTGAAATTACCGACAAATGGCTACGCTATGGCAACCCGTGGGAGATTGCCCGTCCTGAATGGGCCGTAGAAGTCAAACTGGGCGGTCACACCGAAACCTACACTGACGCAACGACGGGTCGCAACCGGGTACGCTGGGTGCCCAACGAACTGGTCATGGGCATTCCCTACGACACTCCCATTTTGGGCTACAAGACCAATACGGCGACAACCCTCCGACTCTGGAGTGCAGCGGCGGCTGAATCATTCGACTTTGCCGCCTTTAACTCTGGCGACTACTTCCGCGCGGTGCAGCAAAAGACCGTTTCCGAAACCCTGACGAAGGTACTCTACCCCAACGACGAGTCGTCTCAAGGGAAGAAACTCCGTCTGGCGCAGCAGATTTTCTTCGTGTCGTGTTCCTTGCAAGACATGATTTTAATCTTGCTCCGCCAAGACATTCCGCTTGACCAATTCCATGAAAAGTTTGCGATTCAGCTCAACGACACGCACCCCGCGATCGCCGTGGCGGAACTCATGCGCCTGCTCATGGATGAACACGCGATGGAATGGGAAGCCGCCTGGAGCATTACCCAAAAAACCCTCGCCTACACCAACCACACCCTGCTGCCCGAAGCCCTGGAGCGTTGGGGACTGAATCTCTTTGGCACACTCTTGCCGCGCCACCTCGAAATCATCTACGAAATCAACAGTCGCTTTCTCGACGAGATTCGCCTGAAGTTTCCCGATGATCTCGATCGCCTCAACCGTATGTCGCTCATCGACGAAGCGGGCGAACGCTATGTCCGCATGGCGCACCTGGCCTGTGTCGGTAGCCACGCTATCAACGGAGTTGCCGCACTTCACAGCGAACTTCTCAAACAAGACGTACTGCGCGACTTTTACGAACTTTATCCCGAAAAGTTTAGCAACAAGACAAACGGAGTCACGCCCCGCCGTTTTATGGTGTTGAGCAACCCCCGATTGTCAAACCTGATCACCAGCAAGATTGGCGATGGTTGGATCAAGCACCTGGACGAACTGCGTCAGCTTGAGCCCTACGTTGAAGATGCCGAGTTTCGTCAGCAGTGGCGGCAAATTAAGCTGGAAATCAAGCAAGATCTCGCGGCTTATATCAAGCAAGTTAACGGGATTGACGTTGATCCCACTTCATTGTTCGATATTCAGGCCAAGCGCATCCACGAATACAAGCGGCAACATCTGGATGTCCTTCACATCATCACGCTTTACAACCGCATCAAAGCCAATCCTGATGTCGAAATCACGCCGCGCACCTTTATTTTTGGTGGCAAAGCGGCTCCTGGCTACTATATGGCAAAGCTCATCATCAAGTTCATCAACTCGGTTGGCGATGTGGTGAACAACGATCCCGATGTGCGCGATCGCCTCAAAGTTGTGTTTCTCAAAGACTACAACGTGAAATTTGCCCAGCGCGTGTATCCTGCCGCTGACCTCTCTGAGCAGATTTCGCTGGCAGGAAAGGAAGCCTCCGGTACAGGCAACATGAAATTCTCGATGAACGGGGCTTTGACGATCGGCACCCTGGATGGTGCCAACGTAGAAATCCGCGAAGAAGTGGGAGCCGACAATTTCTTCTTGTTCGGACTCACGACTCCCGAAGTCTACGCCCTCAAAGCCAGCGGCTATAACCCCTGGCAATATTACAACGGCAACGCTGAACTGAAAGCCGCAATGGATCTCATCGCCTCTGGTGGTTTTTCTAACGGCGATACCAACTTATTCAACGCGCTAGTCAGCACTTTGCTGTATAAAGACGATTATTTACTGATGGCAGATTACCAGTCCTACATCGACTGTCAAGATCGGGTCAGTCAGGCATATCGGGATCAAGAGCACTGGACACGTTTATCGATCCTCAACTCGGTGAGGATGGGCAAATTCTCGTCTGATCGGTCTATCCGGGAATACTGCGAAGACATCTGGCACGTCAAACCCATCACGATCGAGCAAAAGGAATATGTTCAGGCAGGAGCGGCGATCAGCTAATTAGTTGTTGGTTGTAAAGCCTTCGGCATGGCTTCGCTAGAGTTCTTAGTTGTTAGAAGGGAGTCAAGAGTCAGAAGTCAGAAGTCAGAAGTCAGAAGTCAGCTTTCTTTTTAGCCTTTAGCCTTCTTTTTAGCCTTTAGCCTTTAGCCTTCATCCCTTCCTCCCTCATCCCTCACCCCTCATCCCTTCCTCCCTCATCCCTCCCCTACCAGTCCCCCCAAAGCCTCATGAGTCTAAAGCTATATTTTGTGCGTCATGGCGAAACGACCTACAGCATCACGGGTGGGTATTGTGGCGAGCTTGACCCAGACTTGACTGCCAACGGGACTAAAATGGCAGAAGCTTTTGCCACAGCGTACAAGTCGATGGAGTGGACGGCGGCGTATGTGAGTCCGATGAAGCGCACGATCGCCACTGCTAAACCCCTTTGTCAGGCGATCGGGTTGGAGATGCAGTTCCGCGATGGCTTGAAAGAAATTCGTTACGGTGAATGGGAAGGCAAAACCCAGGAGTATGTGAAAGAACATTATGCAGAAGACTACATTCGCTGGTTAACGGAGCCTGCCTGGAATGCACCTACAGGCGGCGAAACGTCTGTGCAAATCGCCAGCCGCGCCTCTCTTGTGGTTGCCGAAATTGAGCAAAAGCATCCGTCGGGCAACGTCCTAGTTGTATCGCATAAAGCCACCATTCGGATCATCCTGTGCAGCTTGTTAGGCATCGATTTGGGACGCTACCGCGATCGCATCAGTACCCTTGCAGCCTCGATCAGCGTCGTTAAATTCACGGAACATGGTCCCATGCTGGAAGTATTAGGCGATCGCTCCTACATGGATGACGAACTGCGCGCCCTGGAAGGAACGTAAAGCTCACATGTCTAAGGATTCAGGCTTAAACGGCGATCATCGTCCAGCCGAATCACTAAATCCGAGTTGACGATCAAAAGCTCAGCCGCAAGATCTGGTAGGGCTTGGCTACAGAAAAGGGAGCAGTCAGAATTGGCGAACAGTAGAACCTCAAGCTCAGTCAAAACAGCTACCCAATCGCGTGTTGGCAAGATTTGGAACAGGTTGTAGTAAAGCGCTAGAGAAAGGCTAATGTGTCCATCTTGCAGATCGATCGCAGCAAGACGTTGATCCACTCCAACCCAAAGTGTTTGGCGATCGTGAGCATATGCAATCACTGGTTGAATGAGTGGAAGATTGCTACGCCAGCTAAGTCCATAGCAGCCCAAGGATTCGCCCAAATCTAACCGCGCAAACTGTCGAGGATGGTCGTGGACAATAATCCGTCTAGCACCATCAATTGCTTGAAAAGCTTCTAAGCTGATGCTTTGAAGGTTCACCATTACGTTCCATTCTGTTCCTGATCTCATCACGAATTTGCCTGTGGCGCGGCTCTCCTAACTCCTATTCAGCAATAAAGACGCTTTTCCATTCGCTGTAGTGGTCAAGCGCCGCTAAACCTAACTCGCGTCCCAAACCACTACGTTTCACGCCGCCAAAGGGGGCTTCGAGGTGGGCGCTGTGCCCGGTGTTGATAGAGAGTACGCCCGTTTCGATCGCCCGTGCCACTCGCAAGGCTCGACTCACATCCCGCGTCCAGATGGAGCCAGAGAGACCGTAAAGGCTGTCGTTGGCAATTGTCACCGCTTCTTCTTCCGTGTCAAACGGGAGTACGCAAACCACAGGCCCAAAGATTTCTTCTTGCACAATCTGCATGTCGGGGGTCGTATCGGCAAAAATAGCGGGTTTCAGGTAGGCACCTTGAGCCAGTGATCCCGTGGGAATGTCTCCGCCGCACAGCAGTTTAGCTCCTTCGGCTTTGCCAAGGTCGATATAATGATGGACGCGATCGCGATGCCCTGTCGATATGAGTGGCCCAATCTCAGTTTGGTCGTCTAAAGGGTGCCCGACCTTGAGCGCTTGAAATTGTTCAGATAACTGGCTGAGAAACGTATCGTAAATGGGACGCTCGACGAGAATGCGCGATCGGGCGCAGCAGTCCTGCCCCGCATTACCCAGGACGCTCCACAACGATTTCACCACGGCTTTGTCCAGGTCAGCATCGGCAAAGACGAGGTTGGCAGATTTACCGCCCAGCTCTAGCGTGACATTTTTAATGTCATCGGCGGCCAGTTTCATGACCTGCGTGCCAATTTCAGTTGATCCCGTAAAGGAGATTTTTCGTACCAGAGGATGGCGCACCAGCGCATTACCAGCCGTACCGCCTGCACCAGGCACTACATTAAACACACCGGGGGGCACACCTGCTTCCAGCGCCAGTTCACCCAGGCGCAAGGCGGTTAGAGGAGTCTGGGAGGCTGGCTTGAGAACGATCGTGTTGCCCATTGCCAGGGCAGGCGCAACTTTCCAAGCGGTAATGGCGATCGGAAAATTCCACGGCGCGATCATGCCGCACACCCCGATCGGCTCCCGAAAGGTCAGGTGCGTCCCTGCTGCTGCCACAGGAACCGTTTGCCCACCCACCTTATTGATGGCTCCAGCGTAATACTCAAAGCAATCGGCCGCTAAGTTCACCTCATCGCGTGCATCACGAAGCGGCTTACCTGCATTGCGGCTTTCTAAACGCGCCAACGATTCCAAATTGGTGCGGATCAAGTTGGCGAGGGTAAAAAGCATACGAGCACGATCGCGGGAGTTGACCTTACGCCAACCTACCCGTGCCTTCTCTGCGACCTGCACGGCACGATTAATGTCTTCAACGTCACCAGCGGCTACCGTTGCCCAGGGTTCACCTGTAGCTGGATCAATCAAGGAAGACTGCTGACCGGAGGCCGCAGGGACGCGATCGCCTCCAATCAGCAGCATTTCTGTTAACAACGAACCCATACGTTACTCTGCCGCCTTTGGTTGCTCAATTTCTTGCAAGGCTCTTGCCAGCAGAGCGTTTTCCTCTTCTGGTGCCCGTGCAACCAATTTTTTGCGGGAATAGAGCAAAAAGTAAGCAATCATCACGGCTAAGAAGATGACCACCCAGACAACCGCTGGCTGATACGCCGGATCGGCAAAGCAAGCAAACAGAGCGATGATTGCCAAGGCCGCACCGATCGAGGCACCCGCAATCCCCAGCGGACTTTGATACGGACGATGAATGTCAGACCGCGAAAGCTTTAGCTTCACGTAGCTGATCATCACCATCGCGTAGGAGATCACAGCACCCAGTACCGCCATATTAATGAGCGTGCTGCCAATCAGCGCTGACTGGCCCGTTTGCTCCAGAATAAGCAAGCAGATCAGACCGACGGCAGCACCCACAATCAGCGCGATCGCAGGCGTATGCCAACGACTGGTGATCGAAATCCACCGTGGATAGTAGCCTGCTCGTGACAGCGAAAACAGCACACGTCCGTAGGCGTAGATGATTGTGTGAAAACTGGCAATTAACCCAGTTACCGCCAGCGTGGTCAGGATGGTGAAGATGGGGCCATCACCAAAGATGGCTTTAAATCCATCCGCGATCGGCGCACCTGATTTGCTGATTGCTGCCGCTCCTGTCAAGGTCTGATTGGTTGCCGGGTCGGTAAAAGTCGTGGGTAGACCAGGATTCAACACCAGCACAAACAGCGACAGCAACAGGAGGGTAATAATACCCCAGTTCAGCGCTTTGGGAATATCCCGCACGGTATCGTGCGCTTCTTCTGCGGCTAACGGCAATTGCTCGATCGCCAAATAAAACCAGATGGCATAGGGCAACGATTTAAATACACCACCCAAGCCAAACGGCAACCAGTTAGGATTTCCCGGTTCGGGTGGAATATTGAACAGCAGATCTGGCTGAAACTTACCCGAAAAAAGCGCCGTGACAAAGAAAATGACCAGTACCCCTGCCGCGATCGCAGTCACCACCAGCCCCGCTTTCAGCGTGAGTTCTACACCCCTGATATTGACAAACACAAAAATGGCATAGAATACCACCCACCAAACTGCCAGCGGCACACTTGGCAGCAGCGTTTGCATGTAACTACTGATAAAGAAGACTACAACCGCAGGGGTGACCACATACTCAATGGTGTCGGTCACCCCGCAAATAAAACCGCCTAATGGCCCAAACGCACTGCGCGTAAAGGAGTAAAAGCCACCCGCATGAGGCAAAGCTGCCGACAGTTCGGCGATACTATAGACCATGCAAACGTACATCAATGCCATCAAAAGGGTCGCAATGGCTAAGCCCCCAAAACCACCAGAGGCCAACCCAAAATTCCAGCCAGAGTAGTCACCAGAAATAACCGCGCCAACGCCCAGTGCCCACAACAAGACCCAACCTGCACTACGCCGTAGCTGGCGTTTTTCCAGGTAGTCCTGTTCAACCGATTCGTAGCGGACGATTCCCCTCGGATTTTCATTTTCTGTCATAGGAAAAACTGTACTCGTTACAAACAGCAGATACTGAAACTTAATAGCATGAGGTATCCTTTTTGACGCTCAGACTTAATTACTCTTAAGAGATACAGCGAGATAGGCAATTATGGCTGCTCCAGACCCGTTTGAGAATCAGGACATCAAACGTCTTCAGCTCTTCGTTTATTTGATTCCCGTTGTTGGCTTTTTTCCCGCTCTCTGGACGCTGTATCGCGATCGCGGCACACGACAGCAAAAAACCCTCAGCCGCCTGGTCATCACTTTAGCGCTAGGCTGGCTCCTGGGTTACGTCTTGCTGGGCGCAGGTGCAAACGCCTCAGAAGCCCTTTCACTCCCACTGCTAATCACCAGTAGTTTATTCACCTCTGGCTATTTTGTGGTAAACCTTTGGTTGATGGTACAGCTATGGCGGCGCAAACCGATGCGGCTACCGATCGTGAGTAAATTGGGCGATCGGTTGCCGTAGGAGGCAGAAGGCACAAGGCTGATCGCTGGTGGCTGGTGGCTGACCGCTGACCGCTGACCCCGCTTAATCAACTTAAACCTCTCCCCCTGCTTCCCCTAACTCTTCTGCTTCCCGCTGCTGCTGCTACTTCCCCCGTTTTCCTTTCACCATTTCACACGCCCGAATCAGATGATGTATTGTCACGTGCGATGCTTCGGCAGCAGCGTAGATCGCAGCGTCACGGGCGATCGCGTTGATTTCTCCCCCACTCAAGCTAAATTGTTTGGCTAACCAGTGCCAGTCGATCTCAGCATTCAGAGACACTTGCATTGGAAAGGCTTGCTGCCAAAGCTTGAGACGAGCGGTGTAATCTGGCAGAGGAAAGTCCAGTAAGGGCGTGATTTGTCGTCGCCAGTGGGCGGTAAGGCGCTGCTTGTGATGCACGCTCAGGAGAGTAATGCCATTATGCTGTTGTCGCAGAGCAAGAAATTGCTGTACGACGGTGGGAGGTAGCAGCGCTGTCCGACTCAGCCAAACGTGGGCGGACTTAAGCAACAGAACCATTGGGGCTTGAACGGCAATGGTTTGGAGTAGCTGCAGTGCATCTTCTAACGGCACTTGGGCCAGATCGACACAGGCTAAAGGGGTTTGCAGGGTTTGCGCGATCGCCCGTGCTGCGAATGTTTTACCTGTACCAGGAGCACCCACCAAAAGCGCGATCGTGCCAAGTGCCGTGAGCGCTTCAGTAGCCGCGAAACCCCAGTCTTCATTGACTTGTTGCCCAAACTGTACCCGATGACACAGGTGGTGCAAGTCTGTAAGCAACGGGGGCGAGAAAATCAGTTGTGCCCAAAGGTCCTGGGAGGGGGGAGGGAGAAGGGAGAGGGGGGAGGGAGGAGGCGAGAGGGAGGAAGGGAGCGGGTCTAAAAGGGACTCCAGGACATTGCTTTCGGGTTGATCGGCTAATAAATAGTTGACCAGCGGATCGGGGAGTTTGACAAGATGGGCGAGAAGCGACGCGGTTTGAGGCGATCGCAGTTCCAGCAGATGATGCTTGATTAAGGCAGAATCGTCAGTGAGGGATGATCGGAGCGATCGCCATTCTGCATCGGTTCGGCACAGCAACCGTAGCGCTAAATCGACCGTTGGTAGCCCGGTCGCTTCGGCCTGTTCGGTTTCTTGCAGGTAGTTATAGAGGCGTGCATAGCGACGGCTAATTTCAGGCGCAAGTGCCATCAAGAGCAAATTTTTCTCAAGAATGCTTAATTGCAAGCGATGGCAGAGCAGTGGCAAACCCAGCAAAATACCGCGCTGGTGACTCACCTGGATTTTTGCTTCTAGCTGCTGCTGATAGCTGGCTTTAGATAGGGTTGATCGACGACGAGGGTTTTCGGCTGGCGAGTCGTAGGATGTCTCTCCTTCTAACGTGACCAACCCTTTCCACCAATGGCTGGTTACTCGATCGCCCCGCGTCCGCGCAATCCGATCAACGACTTTTGTCTCCTGTCGCTGCCGCGCGATCGCCAGACTCAAAACTCGATCGAGCCAGCCCAGTTCTGCTCTGAGGTATGCCCAATTATCGACAAAGGGTTCGATGGAATCGCTTGGCATTTGAGGAAGACACCGTGCTGTACGAGAGATCGTTTGTTTGATCTTATACTGCGCGTTTGGCGATCGACTGACAGTAGTCCCGGACTTTGTTGCTCAACCCAGTTTGCTCAGCAGGAAGCTTTATACCAATTTGAATTGAAAATGCGACATATCCTGTAGGGGCAAGGCATTGCCTTGCCCCTACCCACCGATTGATCTGTAGCCGTCATTCTTTAAATCGGTATTAGATGTTGAGTTGGTTGAGCGATTAGCGGTCAGCCATCAGCCATCAGTCATCAGTCGTCAGCCTTCTGACTTTTACCTTCTGACTTTTACCTTCTGCCCTCTGCCGTCAGCCTTCTGCCTTAACTTCTAACTTCGCACCTGACTCAACTTCACCTGCTCTTGCAACTGTTCTTGGCTATACGCAGGTTCCCGACAGCTTAAACCCTGGCACACTAAACCAATGGTTCCTTCCGGTAAGTCTGTTGCTAGCTTGAGAACAGCCGTCGGCAAATAGTGCGTGGAAAGCGCTGCAAGCTGATCAACCGTCGTGCGGATCAGGATGTGGTTGTGGAACCAGTCGAGGGCGGTGAAAAGACTGGGACACGCTTGGGGCGATCGTGTCATCACCTCACTAAACGCCTGTAAGGATTGCTCTGCTTTGTCCAGATAGCTGAGGTCTTCGGTCAGCAGCGCTAAGCGGACTAGATTTGTAGCAGCAATGCCATTTGCTGAAGGGGTGGCATGGTCGATGTAGCTTCGTTCTCGCAGCAGCAGATCGTCGCTTGCATCCGTACTGTAGTAGCCACCCAACTCGATGCTCCAGAGAAACTCGTCAAATTCAGTCTGGACGGCGACAGCGCGATCGAGCCAGGAGTAGGGAGTGGGGAGTAGGGAGTGGGGAGTAGTAAGGGACGCTTGATCTAGATCGAGTAGGGCCTTGATGAACAGGGCATAATCTTCGGACTGTGCCAAAACATCTGGTTTACCGTCGTAATTGACGCGATGGAAGCGTCCATCAACCCACTGGTGCTGAAGGATGAAATTGGCGGCGTTGATTGCCGGCGTGAGGTAAGACGGTTGCTGAAACACGCTGGCGGCACGGGCAAGGCCAGAAATCATCAGACTATTCCAGGCGACGATCATCTTTGTATCCGTCACAGGGAGAATGCGCCCTGTCCAACCCGTACTCTTGGCTTCCTGGCTATTACGGGCTGGTGGAACCGTCGGCAACGCCTCAGCAGACGCGCTGTAGCGGACGAGAAAGAGTTTCCCCAACGTCTTTTCCACGGAAGCGGTGAGTTTGCCAGGGTGAAGCCGTTGCAGGACATTGAAGCCCTCAAAGTTACCGCTTTCCGTGACGGTGAATTGGTCTTTTAGTGCTGCCAGTTCGGGCAGCGTCAGAAGTTCCGCAAGTTGCTGGTAATCCCAGGCGTAGAAGGCTCCTTCTTCCGGTTCGGCAGCAGTAGGGTCGGTAAAGCTATCGGCATCTTGAGCCGCGTAAAAATAGCCTTCTGGTGCAGTCATTTCGCGCCGAAGCCACTGGACCGTGGACGCGATCGCCCGCTCAAAAGCGGGCTCTTGCACCCCAGCCGCCCACAGATTTGCCAGGTATTCCACAATTTGCCCATTGTCGTAGAGCATTTTTTCAAAGTGCGGTACCGTCCAGGTGGAGTCAACGGTATAGCGATGGAAACCGCCGCCCACATGGTCAAAAATGCCACCTAGCGCTAACACCAGTCCTCGCTCCTCACTAAGCTCAATGGCAGTGGGACGATCGACTGTGAACCGTCGCGATCGCAGTGCCACATCTGCATAGGGAATCATGGGAAACCGAGAGCCAGGATTTTGAGCTGCTAGCACACTCAGATTTGCGTCTAACCCTGTTTGCAAGACATCTGCGCCTAGCGCCTGGGCAGATTGTAGCGTCGCTGCTCCTTGCAAGGCCGTCAAAATCTCGCTCTTGATGCCCTGAAGCTTGTCTTTTTGGGTGTCGTAATAGTGGCGGATCGACTGGAGCACCTGCAAAAAGCCGGGTCGATCGAAGCGAGGCTCGACAGGAAAGTACGTGCCTCCATAAAATGGCACCAGGTCGTCAGGCGATAGAAAAATGTTGAGGGGCCAACCGCCTTGCCCAACCATCAACTGCAATGCCTGCATGTAGATACTGTCGAGGTCGGGGCGTTCTTCTCGATCGACTTTGATAGGCAGAAAGTACGTATTCATGTAATCTGCGATCGCCCCGTCAGAGAAGGCTTCCCCTTCCATCACAGTGCACCAGTGGCAGCTAGAATAGCCGATCGAGAGAAAAATCGGCTTATTTTCACGTCGAGCTGTTTCTAGCGCTTCGTCGCACCAGTACCACCAATTAATAGGGTTCTCAGCGTGTTTACGCAAGTAGAGGCTGTTGGCTTGGGCGAGACGGTTCGTCATGGGGCGGTAAGAATGCAACGGTGAAAGCGCGATCGATGAAAGCACTCCTTAGTGTATCGGTGCATTCTTAAAAGGAACAGGGAGTGGGGGAAGAGGGGGAAGCAGTTTTGAGTTTTGAGTTTTGAGTTGGCTGAGCGATCGCTTGCTTCTAACCACTCCCCACTCCCTACTCCCTAATCTGCCTTCTCTAATACGAGCCGTTCAGCGCGGCTGGTCGATCGTCCGCCAATTGTTTGCTTTTCAGGTTGCCTAGCTGCACTTGCAGTTGAAGCTGCTGGCGAATCTGGTCTTCTGGAATGCCCAGCCGTTCTGATAGTTGCGCAGGCGTAAAGCTCAGATTGCCCAACTTAACCCGCAAGTCTTCATCTAATTGGGCCTGACCATT
Source organism: Stenomitos rutilans (assembly GCF_059505485.1). Taxonomy (NCBI): domain Bacteria; kingdom Bacillati; phylum Cyanobacteriota; class Cyanophyceae; order Leptolyngbyales; family Leptolyngbyaceae; genus Stenomitos; species Stenomitos rutilans. Next base: position 84,593 of record NZ_JCACKR010000170.1, on the reverse strand, counting down.
CTTCACCTTTGGCTTACCTTCAACGCCAACGTAAAAGCTCTGGCGACCCAACTCTGGAAACGCCGTCATCAGTTTAGAGAAAAAGGCGCGTTCGTCGGGTGGCAACTGATCGGGCGAAATGCCACTCAAGTTCACGACCGCTCCACTCTCAACAGTGCCGTTTTGCATCGTGGTATTGGCTCCTTTCAACGCACTGCCCAGCTTCTTGCTTTCTGCCTTGCGGGTAATTTCGGTTGTAAAGAGTCGCGTCAGCTCGTTTTGGCGTAGCTGTTGTTTTGTGGGCTGCTTCTGAGCCTCTAACGGTGCGGGTTGCGGTGCTTTAGTGCTTGGAGGCTTTGTGGTGCCTGACTGAACGGACGATCGCGAATCTGGAACTGTTTGACCAGAGCGGTCTTGGTCAGCATTGGCGACAACTGTGGGAGATTCGGCAGATGGTTGCTGAGGTTGAATGGTCGAGTCAGATTGACTGGTTGTATACCAGGCAGGCAGTTGAGTTGCTTGTTGCCAGTAGTAACCCACAGTCGCAGCAACCCCAGCCAGCGCTAAAGAGACAACAATCAAAAGTCGTTTCATATGAAAAGCTCATCTAAGCTGCACAAGTTTTCTAATACAGGACTTACGCAAATTCTCTAAAACTAGCCCCCCAGCCCCCAATTTATAGCCCTAGCGGGCATACAAGAAAGGGGGAGCAAGCACTCAAAGTCCCCCAGAATTGGGGGATTTAGGGGGCGACTGCGTAAGTCCTAATAATATTAACTGTTGTTCATAGAAGCTTAAAAATCCTTAAACATGGAAGTAAACAGGCTGCTAATGTGCGTAGTTTCGTTGTGACTAATGTATGAAATGCCCAACAACTGGGGCTTTAACCCTTAGACGAAATTAAGGTGAGCCCCTTAATTGTTTTAGGTACAGGGCTATACAAACAACAATTTGCTGATCTCTATCTTTTGGTAGATTTTATCGAGCTGTGTTTTGCTTTCGTGACATTTGGTGCCGTTCCCTCGCCCCTTCCTCTTGCGATACCATAAAGCCAAGCAGCAAATTGGCACGGACAATTGACGCAGCTTCTTTTCACGTTTGGGGCTAGCAGCGCTTTAGACTCAAAATGCACGTCAAAACGCCAAGCGATCGCGCGTTTTCGTCTACTGTTTGAACTAGCGGCCAAAAGCAATCCGTCTTGAACTCGACGACAACTCTCACGTAGCTCGAACTCAGCTCTATGACAGACACTCCTCAACATTTCTCCCAGCCTCAACCTCAAGCCGATGTCGATGCAGAGAGCTTATTAAAATTACTACGGCAGAAAGAAGGCACCTGGGTTGACTGGGGTCAGGCTTGTCAGACCTTACAAAAAGCGGGTCATAATCCACAAGCCATTTTTGAAGCAACGGGCTTTGAGCCAATTCAGCAAAACCAGATTATTGTCGGTGGGCAGGTGTATGGCAGTGCGGTAAGCGCCGGGGTACCAGAAGCTGTCAAAAGCCATTTTGAGCGGAAAGGGAGTGATCTCCTGTACGAATTTCGCATCCTAACGCAGCCGGAACGGGCTGCTGCCGCCATTCTGGCAGTGGAGAAAAATATTGATGCGGATGAAGCGCGGGATGTGGCGAAGGCCATTAAAGATTTTTCGCGACTCGGTGCCTTACCCGAAGGGTTTACCGATCATCCGGGGGATGCGATCGCCTATCAATGCTGGAAGCTTGCCCGCCAGAAAACAGATTTGCAGGAACGATCGCGCCTCATTGCCAGGGGGCTGCGCTTTGTCCACAGTGACAATGCCCGCAAGCAAATTGAACGTTTGCTGACTGATTTCAGCGTTGTGCGCACGATCCCCGCTCCCTCACTTCCAGTCTATCGGTTAGAAAGTGATGAAGAATTGCCGCGCGTGCTGCCTGTGGTTGGCAAACTACCGCTAACAAAAGCCGATCTCCAGGCTGTGCCGTTAATCGATGCTGTCGAACCGTTTGGGATGGTGAAGTTTGAGGGTGCAGCGGCCTGGGTGCCCATTCCTGGCTGGCAAGTGATTTTGGTGGCAGGCGACCCGATCGTGCTGTTATGCGATAGCCATCAGGATCTCCCAACACCGCTTTCTGGCAAACCGCAGGCTGTGCTGGTGGTCGTCGATCGGGCACAGCGAGAGTGGCGGAACGATCGCTACTTCATTACTGAAGCCACCAACCAACTTCAGATTCAATGGTTCGATGTGCAGCCCGATCAGCCGTTACTGGGCGAAGTCATTCTCATCATGCGTCCGAAAAAGGTGTTGGATGAGGATTCCACCAAGGACTTTTTTGGTAGCCGACCAGGGTATGACGGCTGGCAAACCGATGAGTAATCCTTACGGTTTGCAGCGATACAGTTGGTAGGGAATGCCCCGACGGTAGAAGCGATCGCGATCGACCTGGCAGGCGATCAGTGTTCCTGAAGTCTGGAGCAGTGACAACCTGGGTGGATAATCGGTTTGCTTCAATCCGGGTGCCACCATCCACAAACCAAGGGGCGGATGCAGCGGTAGTTTGAGTGCTGCCAGATTTTGCCACGCTTGAGCATAGGTTGGGGTTTGTGAGGCGCGATCGACAGCGCCTGTTGAAGGCTTTGCCGATGGTGCTTTGGCAAGATGGACACGGGGGATGAAGGCGAAATATGGCTGGGGATCAACCGCGCCAACGTTCGACTGTAGCGCCAACGCAAAGCTCAGCCCCAGCGCCACATCCTGCAAATCGCCGTAGGTCATGCTCATCAAGCGGGCAGGTTCGCCGTCAAGCTGCACGGTTCTAGCGACCTGGTCTGGCTGATAGGGCTTGAGAAATACTTGATTGGCAACGACCAGCGTACTGCTCAGAACGCCTACCATCAGCACGATCCAGATTAGAAATGGTTGAAAGCGGCTTGGAGTCACGATCGCAGCGGGTGGCCTTTCTGCCTCGTCCCAGCGCTTGATGACCCGCTCCGGTTGTGCAAGACACGCTCCCACCAGCGCACAGATGGCTGGAAAGTACAGGAAGTTGTAGCGGGGCACAGAGGTGATATCCTTTCCCAATCCGTACACGATCGCCAAAAATTCCAGCAGCACGCACAGCACAAAGACGACCAGCATGCGCGTTGCCAGATGCGTTTCAGGTGCGCTCCAAAGCCACCCAAAGCGCCGCGAAAGCTGCCAGAGCAACCAACCTGTAAACAGCACCATCAACAGCACCATCACGATCGCAATCCAAAGGGGCTGATTTTCGACAGGCAACGCAATCACCATCAGAATCCAACCCATTGGCAATTGGTACAGCGGCGCGATCGTGTCCATCCAATCTGGTTCAAAGGGCTTCATCCAGTCCGTTTCGGGACGGTTGATGTGGCTGAGAAAGGTTGGCAACCAGGGCAGATAGGTGAGGCAGACAGCAGTAGCAGCAAGCGTAACGGCAATCAGCGCGCGGCGTGGGTGCAGGGTGTAGGGGCTGGGGTGTAGGGTGGGTAAGGCTTTGAAGGTCAGAATATTGATCAACAGCGTGGCGACCTGGGCGGCAAAGGCCAGTAAAAAGAAATAGTGGACGTAAAAGCCGAGGCTGTTGACGATGACCCAGCCGAACCAGACGCCAGGGCGAATTCGTCGTTGATATAAATCGGTTTGTACCTGGTATAGCCCCAGTAGTGCTAGCGTCACCAGCAGCATGGGCAACGTGTAGTGTCGGGCTTCCTGTGAGAGGTAAACGGCAAAGGGGGAGACGGCCATGATCATGGCTCCCATTAAGCCTGCGCCTGGAAAGAAGGCGATCCGGTTGAGTTGATAGAGTGCAGCGATCGCCACGACTCCCACCATCGCAGGTAGTGCCCGCAGTTTCCAGACCCACGATAGCGGTAACGCCTGCACCCAGCGCAGCCAATCGTGCATCCAGCAAAAAAAAAGCGGCGGATGCACCGACTGGGTCGCGATCGTTTGGGCAATTTGGGCACAGCTCGTTTCTGGCTTCAGCGTAAACACCTGATCCAGAGCTGTAAGGGGAAACACCTCATGCAACGGCACATCATAGTAGGTGCGCCCCAGACTAAACAAAGCTGTAATGACTTCATCTAACCAGATCGGTTTTAAGTCCAGATGCCAGAACCGGAGAATGCCTCCCAGGAGCAGAAGACCCACCAGAGCCAGATAATGTCGAGACGGTTTCATCATGCTTATCTACATCATCCAGCCGTCACCAGGCTCTGCAAATCGAAGGTTTTCAACGTTTCTAGAAAGGCAAACACGGCTGGCGTGTGGAGTGCTTCTGGCATTGTCGCTACCCCAATGACCCGCTTAAGTGGAATGGGTAGCGGGTGAACGTGCAGCGCCGATGGAATCGGTTCTGCGGCCAGACGCGGTAAAATTGCGGCCCCTAGCCCCTGCATGACCATACTGACGATCGTCGAGTCTTCTTGAATATCACAGGCCGTATGCATCACTGGCGCAATCGTCTCCAGGTGTTTGTGAAGCATCCGCCCGCACGGTAGACAGGGCAGCAGAATGAGTGAGTATGCCGCTAAATCATCCCATGTCAAGTGTGCGCTGCGGAGATTGGCTTTAGGCGGTAAGAGCACAATGTAATCATCGCGCAGCAGTTCCCAAACTTCAAATTCAGCACTTGTGGGCAGATAGGTGATGCCGATGTCGGCGCGCCCCTCACGTAGCGTTTGCTCAATATCCAAATAGTCGGGGCGTTCAATGATGGTAATGCTCACGTTAGGGACATGATCGCGGAACTGGGCAATTACCCTGGGCAATAAATGGGTTGCCACACTGCGAAATGAGGCAATCCGCACCTGCCCACCGTCTAGCCCCCGTTGCAAGTTAGCCTCTTTCTGCATGAGTTCTAAATGGTGGATCACCTGACGGGCATGGGTCACAATTTGCTCTCCGGCCGCCGTCAGCACTGCACCCCGACGACCTCTGGCAAAGAGACACACACCCAGTTCAGCTTCCAACGTGGCGATCGCATGGCTAATTGTGGGCTGCGACAGGTTTAGTTCCAACGCAGCTTCACTAAAATTGCCATATTCTGCCACGGCTACCAGAGCACGCAGTTGAGACAGCTTCATCATGTTCCCTTTCCTTCACCCTTGCGCCGCGATCGACCGTCACCATTCACACAAACCACTCTTTTGTGTTGCATTTACCCACCCGCTACCGTTCTGCTGAGCGCTCACGTCGAAGCCCTACACCCCCATCCGTCAGACTCAAGCCTCGCTAATCCAGGCGATCACCGCTTTAACAGCCTTGCACAGTTCGCTGAACGCTTCTATAGATTCTATCGATAGAACCCATCCACGCCACCATTTGATTGCTTGTTGGAGCCTTGCTAGCGTAAGCAATATCCCGTTCATGCCAGGAGAAATTCCAATGAACAGCCCAGATCAATATGCGCCCTTAAAGCCACTTGAAACAAATAATGGAACGATCGCCTCCACCAGAAACCCATTCTGGATCGGGCTAACTAGCTTGCGGCAGCACTTGCAGCAGTTGATCATCCGGTTAATTTATGCTCAAGAACTCCACGTCTGGCAATGCACCGATCGCGCTGGGCGACTTTACTGGCAAGCCTATGATCCCGTTACTGGGCGATCGACTTCTGGGTCGGAAGCCGACATTCGCGCCTGGATTGAGCAACTTCACTACCTAAAGCGATGACACTAACCCTTGTAATTGGCAACAAAAACTACTCCTCCTGGTCGCTACGTCCCTGGCTAGCCATGCAGCAGTTTGGGCTTGAGTTTAACGAGGTGCGCCTGACTCTTTACACACCAGACTCACCGCAACAAATTCAGCAGTATTCCCCAGCGGGTAAAGTCCCCGTGCTGATCGATAACACACTGACGGTTTGGGATTCGCTCGCCATTCTTGAGTATTTGGCAGAACGCTTTCCTACCTTACCCTGGTTGCCAGAACCCATTGCAGCCCGCGCGATCGCCCGTTCAATCTGTGCCGAAATGCATTCTGGCTTTGCAGCGCTGCGTCACCACATGCCTATGAACTGCCGCGCCAAACTTCCCGGCAAAGGCATGACCCCTGATGTGCAAACGGATATCGATCGCATCACCGCGATCTGGCGCGATTGTCGGCAAACCTATGGTACCAGTGGCTCACTGCTGTTTGGTGCCTTCACGATCGCGGATGCCATGTTTGCTCCCGTGGCGTTACGGTTTGTCACCTATGAGGTGCCGCTCGATCGCACTTGCAGCCAATATGTTGAGTCGATCCTGGCGCTACCCGCCATACAAACCTGGATTCAAGCGGCCAAAGCCGAGCCAGAAAAGCTGCCCAGCTTTGAACTGCCCCAGTAATTGTATGCAGTATCTAGCTGATCGTTCTGTACTGCGTGCATCCAGGAACGACCCCCACAGCGTGTTTTAAAAGTGCTGAGGACTGAGTGCTGAGAAAAGGCGCATACTCAGTCCTCAGCGCTCTTTCAACCGATGTTGCAGAACTTTCGATGCGCTGTACTAGGGCGCGTCATCAATGAAGCTCAAAAACCTTGAGTATCAGCCTTACCGCGCCCGTTCTAATAAACAAGACTAGGGGCTGGAACCCCTGCTGTAAGTCATATGTACGAATCATTGATGACAGCCCCTAGAAGCAGGCTGAGGTTCATCCCTTTACGGTCTCCGCTGGAACCTCTTGTGGCACAAGCGTCATCTGCTTTCCACAACAGATCTCAGAAGGAGACGATTTTTCTCCTGAACAGGGACAAGGTTTCTCGTAAACAAGCTGAGCTCCGCACTGTTCGCAGGCATAACGATCGCCGATTTTACGTTGCATTTCAATCTCCTCGTTCGCTTGGTTGAGTAAGCCATTCGTTGGATACGAACCCCGTCTGAAAGCATGAACATGGCTTCTGAGCACGGCGAGCTTGAGCCAATGGCAGTCAAACGGCTTGAGGTCAGCCAGAAACGGCTCGCGGTCGAATCTAGATACCCTTTCGCCAAAAATCGAAAGATTCAACGATTTAATTTTTCTTCAAGATTTTATCATAACGTCTTAGGTTATTTAGCCTCCAGGAGCTACAATCTTGCACCTAAAGGCTAAATAAGGGGTTGAGCCACAGAGAGCCAACATACAAGATGAGGTAGCAAGCCTCATTTGACTCCTTTGCAGAAAATTGACCAAAGCAGGGGTAGCGGCAGAATGGCCGCAAGGGCGTGCAAGCTTAGCCCTTCCTGTTCGAGGGTAGTAGTCTACAGTCGGCAACGCTCTAATGCCTTTCGACATCTATTTGCCAGACTCCTACCCTATCGCTCAGGACTGGACTGGAAACAAAGGGCGAACGATGGGACTCGAACCCACGAGTGGAGGAATCACAATCCTCTGCCTTAACCACTTGGCTACGCTCGCCGCGCGTCATTTATCATAACACTTGCAGGAGCAGCGTGGATTGATTTTTCTAAAAGCTCTACTGGTGGCAAAGCCTTAAGTCGCTCATATACTTAGAGGTGTCTACTTGACCATTCTGAAGTGTAGGGTTAAAAGTAACCGCCTAAGATTCCTTTGCCTTCAAAGGGAGCGCGTATAGATTACACTCATCTGGAGGCGATCGAGGTCTTCTTCACTCTGTTCTGGCGATCGAGGTTACGCAATTAATCATGGCTATTCGTCTGAAGTCTGTAGAAATCCCTGCCGCCCAAATCAGTAGCCCTATGAAGACGCTCAAAACTGTGGCGATCGTGGGGGGCTGCGTACTGCTAGGAGTCAGCGGCATCCTGGCAGTAACCAATCCTGGACAAGCGGCTTATGACGAATTTGCCACACAAGCCGCGATCACGTATCTCAAAGCAGAGGCATGCGCCAAAGCTCCGACCGCTTTTGGTTTGCAAAAGCTCTGCCAGTCAGAACTGGAGGCCAATCAATCTAAAATTAAACAGATCATTCGCGATGGCACACAGCGACAAAACTTTGTCGTCTTCAGTCTCTACACGACGGATCTATCCATTAGTTCAGATTTGCCGTCCTATCATGTGGAAAGCGTTGGTGTATTGGGACAGTTCATTCTCTATAAAACGCAAAAACGCTAAGAGGACGTTTGCGACGGTTTCGTCAGACGTCTTCTAGTGCTGGAAAAGGTCAGGAAACGCGCGATTGATCGGTAGCGGCTGGTGAAAAAGGCTCCTGATGCAAGCGCCTACAGTAGACCCAGTGCTTGTTTAAGCTTGAGCCAAAGCATTCTCATCTGCCAAAATTTACTGCTTTCCATTGCCTTGATGCATGCTTGCAGATGCGATCGCGCCTGTTCATACTCCTGGCGTTCCTGTTCTGCCTTCTTCTCTATCGCTTGTTGTTCCAGATGCTTACCCTGGAGCTGTTCCTGCAAAACTTTGTTTTCTTCTACAAGTACTTTTGAGAGCGTTTTGCTCACTTCGGGTTGTGGTTGTATCAGGGATGGGTAAACGGGATGATCTACAGCGCGTAAGCTGACAAAGAACTCGCAGCCTTCAGTTTCATAAAGCTGTACTACCTCAAACTTCAGCAGACCTAATGCGGCTATTTCATCCAATAACTTAAAGAAAGAACTAGGCGTAAAAACCCAGCAATGTATGTCGTGATAAGCTTGTGATTCAAAAGCAGATTTCGCTATTGCCTGTGCGTCATGCAAAGAATGATAATGCGTTAATTTTACGGCATCATCAACAGCTTCACTCCATGTAAGTCCTCCTTGGTAGGAGACAGCAGACGCAACATAATCGAAGATTTGGCGCGGCGACGGTCGCTTGCGGCGATGTAAATATGCTTCAAACACATCGCAAGTGCGAGTTGTGTGACGTTTATAATCAAAACAGTGGCGTTTGTCTGGAATTGCAAGAGACAGAACGCCACCAGGTTTGAGAATCGCCCTGATCTCACCTAACCAGCCAATCAAATCAGGCACATGCTCAATGACATGGGATGCAATCAAATAATCAAAGGGTTGCTGATCTTGAGTCAGTTCTGTCAGGCTTTTTTCACCCCAAACATAGTCCACAGCAACAATTTTGCTGATATCAGTGGCTGGATCGTTTGCATACTTTGCCTGTAGATCTGCTGTAGAGGCATGGTCAACATAGTAAATTAAGCCCATGTCGCGGGTAACGATTGGATTTGTCAATGGCCCAATTTCAACGCCTACCTGCTGGGCGGGGTTAATGCTATGCAGCAGCATTTTGTTACGAGTTAGTAACATTTTATTGAAAGACTGAGAGGGGCACAGATCTAGTGGGTGTGGCTAGTAAACTCAGCATACAACAGGCAACGTTCTTAACGTTTGTACGCTCGATCGCGGTTCCGCTTTAGATGAGAAACAGCCTACATTCTATGCCATACCGTACAAGGCACATCCTACTGACTTGAAAAGGCGTCGGCTGAGCTTTAGCCGTGATTAGCGACGCTTTGCCACGATTGCAATGCTTGGTCCATGCGGATGATCAGGTTGTTCAAAATTGACTCCTTGAATCTCAAATCCAAAGAATTCTAAACAGCGAAAAATATCGTCACGCGTCATCCAGGCACTCTCTAGAGCACTGCCGCCACAGAAGCCATTCCATGCCAGTGCAGCCTGATATTCTTGCCGATAGAGCGTATGCTGAAACCCTTCATACTCGCTTTGAGTAGCCTTGTTAAACTTCGGCGACAGCGATGGGTCGGCTGAGATAACTGCTGCATCGTAGTAATGCGTCCAGAGAAACAAATGCTCTAAACAATGGCGTGAGAGTAGGGCAATGAGTTCGGCTGGGTTTTGCATGTGGTAGAGAACGCCACTCGCAAGGCAAACCTGGAAACGGGGAGTTTTCTCTTGATGCAGAAAAGCGATAAAATCACCGTAAAGGAAACGGGCTTGTTTTAACTCAAACAATTCCTTAATGATTAAGGATTTCAGAAAAGCATGGGTGTTGGATTCGATCGCGACGATCGAGGACGCACCGAGCTTTTCTAGCATATAAGTGTGGCCTGCTTCTAAAGGCCCAAGTTCCAAAACCGACTTATTGGTAAAACCTTCGATCGTGTCAGCTAACCAGTGTATGCGAGCATCATTGAATAGATTGGCTTTGCCAGCGTTGAAATGAGAGAACGGTTCTGGCAATATGGAAGACCACTCACCCTTAAAAACGTCTAACGCATTCTGTGGGCTTGGGGCTGAACTTATATACAAATCAAGTACGGACGGTTGGGGCGTTGGCGCGATCGATAGATCAGGCGGTGGAGTGGGGGCTGCTTCAGGTTCGCTGGCTGGTGCTGGAACGAGAGCTTCAGTCGGCTGATCAGTTACCTGATCAGCGCCGCTAGACGTGCTGCGACTCGTTAACATCCTGAACAGGCCTGAAAGCTTCATAGAAATACTTCTTGGTATGGGAATTGTTTAAAGCTCAAATATTTAAGCTGTAGTCTGCTTTTCGTCGCGTTAAATGAGGGCTGTAGCAAGGATCATGTGCAATTAGCGCCGACCATCGACGCTGCATATAAGCTGTTTCTTGCTGAAATCTTGCTTTTTTTTCGGGTGTATCTTCAATGCCCCGACTTTTCGATTCGTAGTGATACAGTTTGACGTGTGGAAGGTAGATATTCCGATAGCCCTTCTCCAGCATTTTGAAGCAAAAATCAACATCATTGAAGGCAACCGCTAGTTGTTCTTCAAAGCCCCTAACCGCCATGAAAACATCACGGCGGCACATTAAGCATGCGGCTGTAACCGCAGAATAATTGTTGATTGTTTGAAGCTGGTTGAAGTAGCCTGCGTCATCACGAGAAGATTGCCAATGGCTATGGCCCGCGATGCCACCAAGCCCTGCAATCACCCCTGCATGCTGCACGGTGTCATCTGGGTAAAGCAATTGCACGCCGACAGCACCAATACTCGGTCGCTGCGCTTGCTCTACCATTGCGTTAACCCAGTCAGGTGTAATGATCTCAGTATCATTGTTCAGGAACAGTAAAAACTCTCCCTTTGCTTGAGTCACTGCGTAGTTGTTGAGGGTTGAGTAATTAAAGGGAATATCGAGCGGATAACATTTAAATCGATGTGGCTGTTTCTTTGACCAGCGATCGATTAGGTTAGCTGTCTCTTTTTCAACACTACCGTTATCAATCACAATCACTTCATAGTTGGGATAAGTCGTGTGCTTAAAAATCGATTCAAGACACTGATTCAGCATCTGACTCAAATCTTTAGTTGGAATAATAATGCTGACCAGCTTATAGTCTTCAATTTGATATCGCACCATGTAATGCCCGACACAAGTAGGGCTGTTAATAATTTTCCCAGGTGTACCTCGTCGTTGAAAGGCTTCTGTCAGAGCTTTTTCAGCCGCCTGATAGGCATACGGTTTAGCATCGGTACTGCTTGCAGCCGAAGCGGCATGAATTCGCCAGTGATAAAGAATCTTGGGAATATGAAAGATGTGATCGGTCTTTTCGGTAAACCTGAGCGCCAAGTCGTAGTCTTGACTGCCTTCAAACCCTGGTCTAAACCCTCCGATCGCCTCAAGCAGTGATCGCCGATACACTCCTAAATGGCAGATATACATTCTCGATAAAAACGAGTCTGGACACCAATCAGGCTTGAAGTAAGGTTCCCGAAGTTCGTCTTGATCATTGAGTTTATCTTCATCGGAGTAGATCAGGTCTGCTTCTGGATGACGATTCGTGAGAAGAGCCACTTCATAGAGGGCATCGGGAGTCAGAAGATCGTCATGATCTAGCAGGGCAACAAATTCACCAGTTGCTAGCTCCAGAGCTGAGTTAGAGCAACGCGAAATATGACCATTAGTCGTGCGGAACGTGACTTTAATGCGGCTATCTTGCGCCTGATAAAACTCCAAGATGGGGCGAACATAGGGCGCAGTTGAGACATCATCCGCAAGGCAAAGCTCCCAGTGCGGATAAATTTGGTCAATGACAGAGTCGATCGCGGCTCGCAAAAACGCCTCTGGAGGGTTATACACAGGCATCACCACGCTAATGAGTGGTTTGTAAGCCATCAAATCAATGGTCTCAGCGAGTTTTCGTAAATCGTCTGGTCGAGGGGTATGTTTCTTTTGCCAGAGGTGATAAGGGGACGCTTGGGCTTCGTCCGCCTCCTGCGCCTGTACTACGGGCATCGCTTTCTCGACAGAGGGCGGAGACGGTAGCGCTATGTCGATTGGATCACGATGCGGTGAACGCAACAGCCGCTCTCGTAACGTTAGCCAGGCTAGGCGGATCTGCCAAAACTTACTGGTCTGCATCCATCGCACAACAGCAGAGACATGCTCAGCAAGCCTCTGTGCCTGTTGCAATTGGCTCTGCGTTTCTTGCAGTTGGCATTGCGTCTGCTCAAACTCTTTTTGAGTGTGTTGAAACTGGCTCTGCATGTGTTGCAGTTGGGTTTGCGTTTGTTGCAATTGGCGCTGCGTAAACTGAAGCTGACTTTGCGTTGGGTGAAGCTGGCTTTGTGCGTGTTGGAGTTGTGTTCGCGTCTCCAAAAATCTGTCACTCAGCGCAGCACATTGCACTTTTAAGATAGAAACAATTGTGTCTCGATCGGCGATTTCTGCAAAATTAGGCTCTGGGAAAAAGCGCTCAATCAGCTTGAGAATTTCTGGCGCGAGTACGTTAACGTCATGACGTTCTTCAACCTTTCGTCGCGCCTGTTGTCCAAGGCGATCGCGCAATGCTGGCGCATCTAAAAGCTCCAGGATTCTGTCTGCCATTGCCTCTGTATTGAGGTAAGGAACGACAAAACCACAGTCTTCTTCAACAAACTCTTTCATGCCGCCAGCGTCATCAAAGCAAACAATTGGTTTGCCAAGTGATGCGGCTTCTAAGCAGACCAGCGGGAACGGATCCTCACGAGAAACCAAAGCAAAGACATCAAAGGCCGCAAAATAATTCAGTGGATCTGTCTTAACACCCACAAAGTGAATATAGTGTTCCAAGCCCAGCAGCTTAACGTCGGCGTAGATGCCATCAAAAAAGGCACTATCTGTTGGCCCGCCTACCCATAAAAAATAAATGGGTGCGTCTACTCGCTGTTTATGGAGTGTGCGCAAAAGCTGCACAAAAATGTCGGCCCCTTTTCGCCACTCGATTGTGCCACAACTGCCGACGATAAACGCATTCTCAGGGATGGCTAGCTCGGTACGAAGGGCTTGCTTGCACTCAATCGAGTTAACTGAATCAGAACGAATGGGAATAAATTCATAAATAACGTTTAACTTTTCAGCCTCAATCCCGTGATTGAGATGCAAATTATTTTTAACAGCGTTCGACGCAACAATATATTGAGTCGTATACCTTTCTACCCATTGGAAAAAGCTTAGATTGACGTAATAGCGTATGGTTTGTTCCAGTTCATGAACATGAGAAATAATCGGACATTGAAAATGAGACAATGCTTTTAAGAGCATCCCATTTACAATCGTATTTGAATAAATTAAGCGAACATCATATTCCTCTAATTGCTCTGCTATAGTCTCTTCTGCGAATCCTGCTTGATTTAAGACAATCACAGGCCCGATCGCTTCAAACTCCGATCGTAACGCTCCATCTTCTCTTAACAGAATGAGAAAAGGAAGATGCGTATGGTCACGAAACCACCTTAGGAAATTGAGAAGAACGATCGGTGCGCCTGTGCGTGAAGCGTCATGAGAAATAAAGAGGATTCTTTTCATAAGCCAATTAAATTTCTACAGGAATGTTGGCTGTTTTGTCTAAGCGCTTATCTGCGAGGAGCAGTTCTTCTCAACCGTTGCTGCCAAGTTTGGTTTTTCGCTTGAGCCAAAACCATAGCTTCCTGAGTTGCCAGAACTTACTACTTTCCATAGCTTGTATTCGTTCATTAGCGAGAGCATGCATCGCGTTTGAGTGCACTAGGGTAGCCTCAACGGACTGCAACTGACTACGCAACCGCTCTAACTCTACTCTTGCCGCACTGACATTGCAGAGTTCTTGCATGAGTACCTGGTAAGCCTGTTGAGAAATACTGGCCTGGTTCCCAATCAAAGACTCGTCAACATTAAGCACTGCGATATAATTGTCAGCGTTTTCAATCGAGGAAAGATGCTCTAAGTATTGGCTGGTGAAAAAATCGGACGGTAACGGTTGATGATGTGCTCCAAACTGTACATCTTTCAAGCCAGGAGCATAGGGCTTCATGATGCAACTAGCAACCGTTAAATGTTGCCCTACAAAAACGCCCTCAGAAAAAATAGACAAATACAAATCTCGAAATTCTATAAATCTAAACTTATGAAGATGAAACTCGCTTACTCCAGGAGAGACGCGGTAGTCGTTAGGGCAGGAGATGAAAAGTTGACCATCGGGTTTGAGCAGTCGCCGCAGCTCCAAAAGAAATTGTCTGGGGTTTTGTAAATGCTCAATGGTCTCAAACGACACAATCACATCAAACGAAGCGTCTTTTAAGGATTGTATAGCATGCGCATCGGACTGAATAAAACTTACGGCTGGATGCTGGTAAAACTTAGAGGCAAATTGAATGGAACGTTCATCAACATCAACCCCAACGACTTGCTGTGCTCCTTGAAGTGCCAGATAGCGCGAACCGTAACCGCTGCCACAGGAGATGTCTAGCACTCGCTTGTCTTTAATAAAGGCAGATACGAACGCATACCGAACCATGTGATCCACATTCCACAACGACAGGTCTACCCCCGCTAAGGCTGGAATATATCGCTCTCCCGTGAAGTCAAGTTCACTAATTGGCGTTGATGGCTCTGATTGCTCACTCAGTTCTTCCACAAGCATGGTCTTATCAATCCTTTGGTCAGAAAGAGGGGATAGTTGACTGGTATTGTTCGATCGGGGCATTTCACTGATCACTTGTGAGGGCAGGAAAAGACTAGAACGGTCTCTAGAATCTTCTGCTGGCTTTGTAGCAACCGCAAGATAGGTCAAGCATAGTCGTCGCGTGGGAAACATTAGCTCAAGCCACAAGGCGAGTCGATTTAACGCTCCAGTCATTAAAGTGGCAAGGCGTTGATTTTTAGTTGACCAGCCCACATGATACTCGTCGATGAACATTTGCAATAAGACGGCAAAAAGTCCTTCAAGCGGATGGATTGCAATATCAACGTATCCAGCTTGTTCGAGCAAGGAGCGCAGCCCATGTTCTGTGTATCGGTAAAAGTCAAACGGTTCTTCGTGCAAACCCCACACCATTGGAGCAGTCAAAATTAGGCTACCGCCAGCTTTTAGTAAACGGTAGGATTCTTTGAGCATGCGATCAGGTGTAACCAAATGCTCCAATACTTGGGTAGAGAGAATCGTGTCAACTGACGCATTGGGTAGCGGAATGTTGTAGCAATCTGCACCAATATCCACGTTTTCGACAGACGGACGATCGATGCAAAGATATTCACTAACATAGGCTTTGAACAAGTCTTCATACCCACGCAGCGGCCCACTACCAATGTCGATCATGCGCCCTTTAACGGTCGGTGCCAATTTCTTTAAAGCCGCGATGATAGTCGAACGGGCAATATAATGGCGCTCTTGAGGATGAGGGTTCAGATAATAATGAAAATCTTCCATTAATTTAAACTCTTAAACCTCACGATGCGCTTGCTTGATCATATAAGCTGATGAAAAATCGGCGATTGAACGAATGCGATGGTTTAAGCCCTGCTTACCTAAATACTCATGCACTGCAAGGGCGCAACCATCCCAATAGTAATAATCATCAATGATGATAATACCGTTTTCAGAAACCAGCGGATACAGGTTTTCCAGGCATACCTTTGTTGACTCATACCAGTCACCATCAAGCCGAAGGATGGCAATCTTGCTTTCAGGATTTTGTTGCACAAACTGAGGCACTGTTGTTTCAAACCAGCCTTTATAAAATTTCACAGTAGAGTTTAAAATCCCAAGCTGGTGAAAGTTCTGCTGGACTAATTCTAGTGAGGCTGTACAGTTATCAAAATATCCAGGGCTATTCACGTCTTCTTGCCAGCGACGGGCCAGGGGGCCATCGATTGACTGCACAGGCGGCAGACCCTCAAAACTATCAAACAAGTGCAACAACCGGGGCGATTGAGGCTGTAATAAATTTTCAGTCAGTCTCATGGCAGCAGCACAGCCACCTTTCCAAACACCGCATTCCACAAAGTCTCCGGGAATTTGCTGCCCTATCACAGACTGAACAGCCTGAACCAGATACTCAAGCCCCAAGTTTGGCACCATGCTGTAGGGGCGAATTTTTGGAATAATCTGCTCAATCGCAGAACCTTCGGTCGCAGACAGATCCGAAACAGGGTGCACCCCTTCAGCAGGCAAGGAGGTAGGCTCTGCGATCGCCATTGCGCGATTACCTTGAAGCACTTTCTGCAAAAATCTGGGTAAATAATGACGCAACATAAGCGTTTGAATAGCAGTTAAGCAACCTTAAGTCTCAATGTAACCATAGTCCAGAGCCGTTTTGGTCTCATAAAGTAGTGCAGGATTTTCAGTCGCTCACTCATAGCCAAGGCGATCGTGCCTGCAACCATCTCGCCTCTGGCTCAAAAGCTTGTGGCATCACGTTCGAGCGCTTTACGTCCCGGTGAGGTTTTACGTCCCAATTTGTTTCTACTTCCCAATTTATAGAGAAGATAATGCAGAGCCGATGAGACGGCCAACCATTCAGACTCATCACTACAATTGCTCTGATGGAAGCAAGGCCAAACAAGACACTAGCCCTAAACCGTCCCTAAAGCAACCCCCGGCGTTGTGTCACCAGCATTGAGCAGTTGGATACTATCCTTGGCCTCAAGCGCTTGCAACTCAAGCGACCCCTAGCTTCAGCAGCGGCTAAGAAGCAGTTGATTGGCGGCTTCTGCTTGAAGTATTCGGCATTTTGGCGGGTTTGGTACTGGCTCAAGTAAAGTACAGTGGCTGATTGAGTATAGTTGTCTTAAACTTTTACGAGTTAGCGTCGTCTCAGTCTTTAGGACAGGGTCACTCTAAGACAGAATTGCTCTAGGACAAAATTACGCTCTTTTATCTAAAATTGCGACCTTCAACGCCGTCTTTACCTCGTTACCCTCGACAAAAGATTCCACTGCTTGCTGTACTGGTAGTGCCGTTTGTCATGCAGACGATCGTTGCTGTTGGGGGAGTGGGCTATTTCTCCTACCGTCATGGACAGCAGATGAGTAATCACCTTGCCAGTCAACTGGCAGGAGAGGTTGGTCATTGCATTGACCAGAACCTCATGGGAGATATACGGGCTTCAGCGGAAATGTCTCGCAGTACGGCAGCGGTCATCCAGTTTGATGCTTTTACCCGTCGCGATCGTGTCGCTTTGCAGCAGTTGTTTGAACAACAGCTAAGGCGCTTTGATCAACCGAATGCGATCGCCTTTGTGGATGAGCGTCGCCTGCTGTTTGCTGTGGAAAAGCAACATGGTTTAATGTCTGTCATCGTCCACAACGGTACGAGCGATGACGTGCTGAACCGTTACTTGGGCAACATTCCGACAGTAGAATCACCGCCTTCCATTGATACACTTAAACGCCAGAAGGCTTTGGCTTTAGATTCGTGGTATCTAGCCGCGAAAAGCTCTCGGAAACCGCTTTGGCGCTTGGCTTTAGAGCTGTCAACGTCTGAGCAACCGATGCTAACAGCCATTAATTTTCAGTCACTATATGATCACCTTGACAGATTTCAGGGCGTTTTAGCGTCTTCGATCTCGCTGACCACGTTGAGTAACGAACTCAGAAGCTTAAAAATCGCTAAAACCGGACAGGCGTTTATTGTTGATCAACATGGGCTGCTCATCGCCAATTCCAACGGCGATCGCCCCTTTCGGCAACTGAGACTCTCAGACCAACGCTCAGCGCTGCTAGCGCCTGCAAAGACGAGTAACCCACCTTCAGAACTTGCTTACCAACGGTTGCGCGCAGACAGAAGTTACGATACGTTGACGGAGCAAGCAGCCTCCTCAATTGTGGAGCAGTTTGGCGGGTTCGATCGCATCCAAGACAGGCAGCACCTCAGTTTTGAGGTCGATCATCAGCGCTACTTTGTACACATCGAGCCGCTAGGGCGTGACCAAGAACTGGGTTGGCTAGCCGTCGTTGTGGTGCCAGAGGCTGACCTACGAGACGCGATCGCCAGCAATCATCGTGTAACGCTCTGGCTCTGCATTGGAGCCTTGACTGCTGCGATCGCGCTGAGTTGGGTAACCGCCTCCTGGATCGCCAAACCGATTCTCCGCCTAAGTCGCGCTAGCCGTGAACTGGCCTTGGGAGAGTGGAACCACCCCATTGATGCCACAAGCAAGATTGCCGAATTAGAAGTGTTAGGGCACTCTTTTAACCAAATGGCAGAGCATCTGCAAAAATCATTTGATCAAGTGATAACGGCGCTGCAAGAGTCAGAAGCAAAGTTCACAAAGGTCTTTCGTGCTAGCCCAGATGCCATTGCCATTATGACGCTGCCAGAACGCCGTTACCTTGATGTCAATGTCCGCTTTCTGGAGTTTACTGGCTACTCTCGTGAGGAGGTGATCGGTCAGAATAGCGTCAGTCTCAAGCTCATCGTTGCCCCTGAACAGATAGCGCACTTTGAGCAAGTACTGCAAACACAAAATCGCGTCCGCGAGATCGAAATCGATTATCGCAATAAGCAAGGGCAATTGAGAACTGTCCTGGTTTCGGCAGAGGTGCTGGAGCTAGAAGGACAGAAGCGATTGCTCTGTATCTACCGTGAGATCACGCTACGAAAGCAGCTAGAACTAGCACTGCAACGCTCTGAAACAAAGCTAAACGATATTCTCATTAGCGCGATCGCCTCCATCACCAGCATTCATATCTTCCCGGATGGCTCATGGCATTACGACTATTGGTCTAAGGGGTGCGAAACCGTGTTTGGTTACTCTCCCGAAGCCTTTATGGCAGATCAAACTCTCTGGCTCAGTTTGGTGCTACCAGAAGATTTGGATCGAGTGCTGGTTTGTAACCCCAAGCGGCTGCAGAACCAGCAGACAATGATCGCTCAATACCGCTTCCGGCACAAGGATGGTACATTGCGGTGGCTATCTGGCTATGCCACGGCTCGGTGGGACGAAACTCTGCAAGGCTGGATTGCAACAGTTGTAGATGTCGATATAACCACCACAATGCGCCTTGAAGCCGAACGTAAGCAGGCAGAGGCCGCCTTGCGCCATAGTGAGGCAACGTTACGCGAAGCCCAACGGGTTGCACATATCGGCAGTTGGGAATTTGATGTCATTGCGCAAACCACGCGGTGGTCAGAAGAATTGTTCCAGATTCATGGGCTTGATCCTCAGCAGCCCATACCTAGCCCTGTGGAAACCTTACAGTTTATCCATGCAGACGATCGCGCCGCCCTGATCGATTTAGTCTCTCAAGCCATTACCACCCGTAAAGCCTACGAGCGAGATCTCCGCATTGTCCGTTCTGATGGCTCCATTCGGTACGTTGAAGTGAGAGGTATGCCACTGTTTGACGAACAGGGAACGTACATCCGTATGTTTGGCACAACGCTGGATATTACAGAGCGCAAGCAAGCAGAAGAAGCACTGCGTCAAAGTGAGCAACGGTTTCGCAATGCTTTCGATACCACCGCCGTCAGTATGTGCCTGACGTCTCCGCAGGGACAGTTCTTGCAGGTCAATGCATCGCTGTGTCAAATGCTAGGTTACAGCGAAGCAGAATTGCTGGCACTGACGTTTGCAGAACTGACCCACCCAGATGATCTGCCCCTGACACTGGCCTGTGCACAAAAGCTTCTGTCTGGAGAACTGTCTTACTATCATCTTGAAAAGCGCTATCGGCACAAAGACGGTCATACCATCTGGTGCTTGCTGAGTGTGTCACTTGTGCGCGATCGTGAAGAACACCCACTGTATTTCGTTGGTCAAATGCTACCTGGAACCCATTCACTACAATCACGCCTGCTCGCTTCAGCGTCTGCTCCATCTGTCGCCGATCGCTCACGCTAAACGACGCCCCCATTTGAAGGTACGTTAGAGGCACTTAGCAAGCGGGGTGAAAAACACATGATAACCTTGGTAGCAATGGTAAAGGGATTGGGCACAGTGGCAAGCTGTACCAGTTTCCTTCTCTTTGCCTTCTCCTTTTTACCGTTGCTATTGGCACAGAATACCCCGACGCTGACAGAACGCGCAGACCAAATTGATACCTGCCGTGGGACAACGACTCCACTGACCATTTACACAACCTCCACGTTGACAGGCGCGATCGGTACCGTCCTGGAAAATTCTAGTGTCACGCTCACAGGCATCTTTGGTACTGACGTTGTTCAGATTAAAGCTCCTCAGTTGGGATGGATTGCCACCAACACACTGGTCTCAAATTGCGGTGGAGCCCCTGATGGGGGTTTACCTGTAGATCTTGATACCAATCCTCAATATTGTCGGCGGTTACGGAGCGTCGCATCAGATGGCCCAGCTTACGCCGATCTAAACGCTGGGTTAGTCGCACGAAATACAGCAAATGGCATCTTTCAGTATGTAGGCAACTCTAATCAAACAGATGGGCCTACAAAAGCGGCCATTGTGAGATTCTCTGGTAAAGCAACCGATTTACAAGACGGTGGTGGCCGACGCTGGATTCGTGTCAAATACATCGGTCTTGCAGGCCTTCCTCGCGTTGGTTGGGTACCCAATGGGCCAGAGGGGGTTAATCGTAACATTGCGGCTTGCACCAGTGGGCAAAACTAGCGACACGCCATGCTTTCTGACTACAGACGGACCCTCATCCACTATGCTGAGCAGCAGTCGAATAAGAAAAGTATTCATTCCTCTGCCTGAAACGTGACCTGAACGCTGCTGTAGCTGTGAGATGCTCAGCAACCTATCAGCAATGAGTGCAGAGAAAGCGATGTTCGGCAATCGGTTCATTCGCTCCAGAAGCATTTTAAGCAACAGTTTGAAGCTCAAAAAAGAGTATGGCATCAAACATCCACATCACCTCTCAAACATATCTTAGGGGCGAGAATTAATTAAAGCGTGATCTTGAAGTACGGGCGCACGCCCGTGCACCCCCTACAGAGCATCTAATTTGTCGAAGTTATTGAATCCGCGATCCTTAGCGAACTACCATGCAACTTTTCGCTAATACTTCCCTTTGTGGATTAATAAAGCTAAGATTTTTATTAACATTAACGTCCAACTCTTGTTTGTAGACTAGCTAACTAATTGTTGTGGGGAACCTATGGAAACTTTTGCCTACCTGCATACTGCGTGTGCCTATGAAGATCCCGAAGCAACGGACCTGGCACTGTCTTTTGATCGCTTCAACGTGAAGCAGCTGTCTGGTCAAGCTAGCTTACTCATGCTGCAATTGCTTGTTCCTGCTGCAATTCTGGCAGTCGCAGGACACGCTTCAGCACTTCAGGTTGGCGATCGTGGCCCTTCTGTGACCACCCTGCAAAATCGGTTGAGATCGGCAGGCTACTTCAATCGCAGTTCCACTGGGGTTTACAGCACCCTCACTGAAAGTGCAGTCAGACGATTTCAGGCATCACGCGGTTTGGCTGTCGATGGTGTTGCGGGCCCAGCGACGCAGCGTGCGCTCAGAGGACAGCCATACGCTGTATCGGGAAGCAACTATCGCCCCATTAGCTATAGTGGCGGCTTACGGCGCGGCAGTACTGGCGCTGATGTGAGAGCTATCCAACAACAGTTGAGAAACCTGGGCTACGACATCACGGTCGATGGCGTTTTTGGCTCAGCAACCGATCGTGCTGTCCGCAGCTTTCAAGCCTCTAACGGTCTATCTGCTGATGGCATCGTTGGTTCGGCCACTCGCAGTGCTCTTTCTAACGGTACCAATATAGGTTATCCGTCTCCATCCGTTGATCCAGGCAATCCATCTTATAGCAACGGTGACTATATCTCTCCAATTGCTAACCGTCCCGTCGCTGGTGTTAACAACCGTTATGTCGTTGTCGTGCCAGCAAAAAGCAGCACCACTTTATGGCAAGTCCAGCGGTTTGAGCCTAGAGCCGTTTATACCTCTTCTAACCTGGGTCGCTATGTTTGGGCAGGTGCGTTTGCAGAGAAGGGAATTGCTGAAGCAAGAGCAGCACTTTTACGGGCCAACAGGCTAGATGCTCAGGTACGCTACTTCTAGTTTCTGATCATGCTCCATACCTGCTGCTACATAGCACAGGTTACATGGGCAATAGCGATCGCTGGCAGACAGGACACACCGCATGGATGGTAAGCTGACAGTCTAACAAGTGATAGCCTTCCTTCTGTGCGGTTTTGACCCCCACTTTAAGAATCGAATCGCTCTTAAACTCGATCGTTTTATTGCAGCGAACGCAAATTAAGTGATGGTGGTGATACGACGGCTGATTGAGTTCATAGTGCTTATGGCCTTCTGCCAGCTCTAGTTCTCGCAGAATGCCCATGCGCGCCATCAATTTAAGTGTGCGGTAGATAGTAGAAAGGCTAATCGCTTCTCCATCATCTTTCAGCAGGTTGTACAAATCTTCGGCGCTGAGGTGGTTGCCCTTCGACAAATTTTGAAAGACTTGCAAAATTGTCTCTCGCTGAGGAGTAAGTCGCCAACCCTTTTCATTCAGTTCAGCTTTCAGTGAAGTGGCTGTGTAGGGAACTGCCATTGTCTTCTTCTCAATAAATCTGTATTAATGAGAATAATACACAATAAAACTTTTATTTTCAAGTAGCACGTCTTATTGAGAATAGATCCCAAAAAGAATCGTGCATAGCAGCAGAGATTTGAGTCTGGAGCGTGCGATCGCGCAGGCGACAATAGAATTTGTCGCAGTAGGCAGAGTATGGTCAGCTCAATGTGAGCAGATGCCACTGTGGAACTCGCGCCAGTCTGTGCAGAAAGCTAGACGATGCAAAAGCCGGATTATGAAAAAAGCCAGACTGTGCAGAAAACAATCCTCCAAGGTCGTCAAAACCCTGGAGGATTCAAGTTTCAAGGCATGAACCTAACTTTAAGGCATGAAGCTAGCCCTAGCTCAGAGACTCTAAATAGTCACGTACACGGTTGCGACGCTTGGGTTGTCTCAGCTTTTGCAGCGCTTTTGCCTCAATTTGGCGCACGCGTTCCCGCGACAGGTCAAGCGCGCGGCCAATCTCTGCGAGTGAGTAAGGATGTCCGTCACCTAACCCAAAGCGCATTTGAATCACATCGCGCTCACGAGTCGTTAGATCTGCCAAAAGCTGCTGTAGGTCGCGGCGAAGCGCTTCTCGCATCAAGGTATCTTCTGGCGACACATCATCGGTTTCCAGAAGGTCTCCAAGTTCAGTGTCTTTTTCCTTCCCAACCTTGGTTTCTAGAGACACCGATCGCGGCACTCGTAAAAGCACTTCCCGCACCTGAGGCGCAGTCATTTCCAATTCAAGCGCAATGTCTTCGATGGAAGCGGTACGCCCTTTTTCTTGAGAAATTTTGCGCTGCGCTTTCTTGATCTTGTTGAGCTTTTCGGTGATATGGACGGGCAGGCGAATCGTGCGGCTCTGGGTGGCGATCGCACGGGTAATCCCCTGACGAATCCACCAGTAGGCGTAGGTACTAAACCGATAGCCTTTAGTGGGGTCAAACTTCTCAACCGCGCGCTCCAAGCCCAGTGTTCCTTCCTGAATCAGATCTAGTAGCTCAAGTCCACGATTCTGATATTTTTTGGCAACCGAAACTACCAGGCGTAGGTTCGCCTTGATCATGTGCTCTTTTGCTCGACCGCCTTCAGACTGGATCTCGTCTAGTTCTTCAATGGTTAAACCAGCCAACTCAGCCCAGTGGCGCTTTCCTTCTGCTAGGGCAGGTTTGAGGTCTGCCACAGCAACACCACCTTCTAGTGCCCACCGCTCTAAGGAGGGACGATGGCCCAAGTGAGATGCTAGGCGATCGTGCGCATCAACCAACTGCACATAGAGTTGGATAGAGCCACCTGCCGTTTCAGCGGCTTCTGTGCGCATTTCTAGTAAGCGCATGTAGCGTTGGACTCGCTGAGCCTCCGAGACTTCCTCGTCACGACCTAAGAGACGAACGCGACCAATTTCCTGAAGGTATAGACGCACCAGATCGGTTGTGCGACGACTGACACTGCGCTGGAGGTTCGCTGCGTCAGCGTACTCCATTTCGATGCTTGCAAAGTCGTCGCGGTCTCCATCAGGATCACCGGGTCGAAAGCCCTGGGCATGTAGCTGTTCGTCGTATTCTGCTTCAGCGTAAAAAGAAGATGCTGGCATAGTGCTCGTCTCAGTTGCTCCGGGTAAGAGTAGGCTTCGGTCGGCTGCTTTTAGATAGTGTTCCCGCCATTGAGGACTAAAGAACATCTTGAAGAGTTCCGTTTTGTCCTTTTTTGGTTAATCCGCCAGGATTCTGTGCCGCTTTAAGACTGCTCTAGCATGCGATCGCGCAGTAAGCTTGCTAGCTTAGCGACAAACCAACAGGCTAGTAGCAGGGGCATATCGTTTCTGCGGCTTGGCAGATAGTATAGGAACAAGATCGGGGTCAAACTGGTGACCTGAATCAGATGCTAGGTTAACCTACATCACTTGTAGGGTAATTTCCTGACGTTTTTGAGGTCTGTTGACGATCTTCATGAAGGCTTTGAATGATGACTCTTTCAATTACAGGTCTGTGAAGTCACAACCCAGAGCGATCGCCTTGAATTTACAAAAGCTTTATAAGTAAACGCCTGATGGTGCTCGGCAGTACTGACAAAGCAATTGCTTAGTCTTGAACCCAGAGCGTTCCGTCCACGGGCTGTCACTCACTCAACCAGAGGCTGTAGAACCAGCCATGACAGCAGCTAATAAGTTTGAATAACGGTAGGCTGATCCATCCATACAAAAGAGGCTGCTTGAACGTTGGTTCAAGCAGCCTCTTTGCCGTTTTGTTGTGGTTGCCTATGAAGCGGCGGAAAAGTTGACAATCCGAGCAAAACTGTCAGGTTGGAGACTGGCCCCCCCTACAAGAGCCCCATCAATTTCAGGCTGCTGCAAAATTTCGTCGGCATTATCGGGCTTGACAGAACCACCATACTGAACAGGCACATCAGGATTGGTGAGTTTGCTTCGAATGAGACCAACGACACGATTTGCTTCGGCTGAGGCGCATGTATCCCCTGTCCCGATCGCCCAAATCGGCTCGTAAGCAATCACCAAATTGGTTTGGTCAATTTCTTTGAGACCATTGTCAAGCTGGCTAAAAATGACTGATTCAGTTTCACCAATATCCCGCTGTTGCTTGGTTTCCCCCACACACAAGATTGGGGTCAAACCAGCCGCCTGTGCTGTTCGTAAGCGCATATTGACGGTTTCATCCGTTTCACCAAAGTATTGCCGCCGTTCACTATGCCCGACGATGACATAGCGCACCCCAATCTCAGTCAGCATGGGGGCTGCCACTTCTCCGGTATAGGCCCCTGACGTCTCCCAGTGAACGTTTTGAGCACCAAGGCGAACCAAACTGCCGTGCAAAAACTGAGACATCTTGACTAACGCCGTAAAGGGGACGCAAAGCACGACCTCTCGATCGTCTGCAACGTCGTTGAGCTGAGGCATAAATCCTTGCAGAAACTCCATTGCTTCTGCTTGGGTTTTATACATTTTCCAGTTGCCAGCAATAACAATTTTTCGCACGGGTCGTTCGGTTGGGGTTGAATGCACAATTTACTGCATCATCCAGTCTAAGGCTTCTGGTGACCAACCGATCTAGTTTGACCAAGAGAGCGCTGAGAAACAGCGCACAGTGCGAAAAAGAAGCGCCTGCGAAGCCAGGTTGGCTCAACGTTTTGAGTTTCCAGGCTTCCTGATTTTTAAGCTTCAATTGGTGTAGTCAAGGTGCTAGGCGCACGATAACGTTGTTTGCTTTAACCAGCGCTCTACGGCGAGTTCTAAGTCTTCTAATAGGTAAGGCTTGCTAATGCAATCGTTGCAGCCTGCTTGCAGTAGCTTTCGGCAGTCGTCTACCCTCGCTAGAGCCGTAACCGCAATGACGGGAATATGCGCAGTGGTGACATGTTGTCTTAGACGATGCAGAACATCAAACCCGCTGAGGTCAGGCAGCAAGATATCGAGCAGAATCAGATTTGGCTGCAAAGTCTGGGCTAAAGCCAGCGCTGTTCTACCAGTTTGAGCCGTGAGCAGGGTGCGATCGCTCCGAGTGAGAATCTGGGTGACGAGTAGCAAATTGTCGTCATTGTCATCCACTGCAAGAATGCACGAAGTTGTGTGGGTTGATTGCGAGTTGAGGTGGCAAAAATCCATGCGTTCTGGTGGAAGAAATGGCGTTATGGCACGTAAACGAAGAGGGCTTTGGCGGAGAGATTATTTTTCGGTAGATTAGGTTAAGCAGATGTAACAAATCACCATGAAATGTGAATAACCCTACTCCTCTAGTCAATTCTAAGCGCAAATCTTAATTTTAGTTTAATTTTTGAGGTAGATTGACTGCCATTGTTTCGCCTTCGTCTTGCTGATGTTGCCAACGACGAACGTTGATCTTCGCTTTCACCAAACACCGCTAAGACCTTAGTTGATGAAACATTTTTAGCCGCAAGGCTTTGTACAGCCAAGTGAATTGAGAACGATCGCTGGTAGGGCACAATGAGCCACCATTAGGAGCACTTTAAAACTGGAGGACAACGATGGGCATTGCAACCGTTAATCCCGCTACGGGAGAATTTATCAAGGCGTTTGATGCGTTAACCGATGCAGAAATTGAGCACAAACTGGCGTTAGCGCAGCAAACGTTTGAGCAGTATCGCCATACCCATTTTGAGCATCGATCGCAGTGGTTGACCGCAGCAGCGAAGATTTTAGAGGCAGAAAAAGAGGCGTTTGGCAGAACCATGACGCTGGAGATGGGCAAACCATTGAAAGCCGCGATCGCAGAGGTCGAAAAATGTGCCCTGGTGTGTCGCTTCTATGCCGACCGTGCGGCTGAGTTTCTTGCGGATGTGCCCATTGAAACCGATGCCAGTAAAAGCTTTGTTTGCTATCAGTCGATCGGAACCGTTTTGGCGGTCATGCCCTGGAATTTTCCCTTTTGGCAAGTGTTTCGCTTTGCGGCTCCAGCCCTGATGGCGGGCAATGTGGGTTTGCTCAAGCATGCATCAAATGTGCCGCAGTCGGCATTGGCGATCGAAGACATTTTGCAGCGAGCAGGCTTCCCGAAAGGCGCGTTTCAGACCTTATTGATTGGAGCCGATCAGGTGGCAGCAGTAGTTATGGACGATCGAGTAAAAGCCGCAACGCTTACAGGTAGTGAACCCGCAGGTGCAAGCTTGGCAGCTACGGCTGGCAAACAAATTAAAAAAGTAGTGCTGGAATTGGGTGGTAGTGATCCATTTATTGTGCTGCCCAGTGCTGATCTAGAAACGGCGATCGCTACAGCGGTAACCGCACGCATGATTAACAATGGACAGTCCTGCATTGCTGCCAAACGCTTTATTGTGGCAGACCCAATCTACGATGAGTTTCAAACTCGGCTGGTGGAGAAGTATCAGGCACTTAAAGTAGGCGATCCTATGTTGCCGGACACTGATGTTGGGCCTTTAGCGACTCCTGGCATTCTCAAAGATCTGGATCAGCAGGTGCAGACCGCTTTACAGCAAGGCGCACGGGTACTAGTTGGTGGTAGACCGCTGGATGGCGTTGGAAACTTTTATCCACCAACGATTTTGACGGAGATTCCCGTTGATAGCTCCACCGCTCAAGATGAACTATTTGGCCCTGTAGCCATGCTGTTTCGCGTAACTGATCTTGACGCGGCTATTCAGCTTGCAAACAGCACTCCTTTTGGTTTGGGAGCCAGTGCCTGGACAACTGACGAAGCGGAACAGACTCGTTTAACGCACGAAATTGATGCTGGCTCGGTGTTTATCAACAGCATGGTGAAATCTGATCCACGCTTACCGTTTGGCGGCACCAAGCGATCAGGCTTCGGTCGTGAATTGAGCATTCAGGGCATTCATGAGTTTGTGAATATCAAAACGGTGTGGGTGAAGTAGAAAGACAGAGGGCAGAAGACAAAGGGCTAAAGGAGTTGTAAAGCTTTCGGCATGGCTTCGTTGGAGTAGTTGGTTGTTAGTTTTTAGAAAAAAGCTGATAGCTAACCGCTGACCGCTGAGCGCTTTTACTCGCATTTAAAGGGCAGGGCAGGGGAGTAGGCTAAGTAACTCTACTTACTGCCGCGTTTTTCTGTGGTGGTAATATCAGCGATACGCAACATTTTCCTTTTCATGACTGTGTTCCTTGTAACAAAATAGAATAGGAGCCTTTCTGGATCGTGTTAAGAAGGGGAGAGAACATCCCGAAGAAAGGCGCTGAAAGAGAAGTGGTTTCGCGATCGCGAAAGACGCATGACGATGGGGTGAAGGGAATACTTAGTTTTTGTGAAGGGGGTAACGGCTATGGGAGAGATGAATACGGCTGAACTACTGGTACGCTGCCTAGAAAATGAAGGTGTGCGCTACATTTTTGGGCTACCGGGTGAAGAGAATTTGCACGTGCTAGAAGCACTCAAACACTCATCGATTCAGTTCATCACCACTCGTCATGAGCAGGGGGCCGCATTCATGGCCGATGTGTATGGGCGGTTGACGGGCAAGCCAGGGGTTTGTCTTTCAACCTTAGGACCTGGTGCCACCAATTTAATGACTGGGGTTGCAGATGCGAATCTCGATCGCGCCCCCTTAGTCGCTATCACAGGGCAGGTTGGTACCGATCGCATGCACATTGAGTCCCACCAGTACCTCGATTTGGTGGCGATGTTTGCTCCCGTTACCAAATGGAATGCCCAAATCGTCCGTCCCAGCAATACCCCTGAGATTGTCCGCAAAGCGTTTAAGATTGCTCAATCCGAAAAACCAGGTGCCGTACATATTGATCTGCCAGAAAATATTGCAGCAATGCCTGCTCCCGGTAAGCCGTTGGTAAAAGACAACAAAGAAAAAACCTACGCTTCATTTCATAGCATTGAAAAAGCGGCTGACTTTATTTCTCAGGCAGAAAATCCGCTGATTCTTGTAGGCAATGGTGCCATTCGGGCCAATGCGAGTGAGGCGTTGACGGAATTTGCGACGCGGCTCAATATTCCGGTTGCTAATAGCTTTATGGGTAAGGGCGTCATTCGTTATACCCATCCCTTAGCGTTATGGGCTGTGGGGTTACAGCAGCGTGACTATATTAGCTGTGGCTTCGATCGCGCCGATCTGATTATTTGCGTAGGGTACGATTTAATTGAATATTCACCCAAAAAATGGAATCCTGATGGCACGATTCCGATTGTTCACATTGGGGCTATGTCCGCTGAGGTTGATAGCAGCTATATTCCGGTAGCCGAAGTGGTGGGTGATATTTCCGATTCGCTTCGAGAGATTTTGTACCGTGCCGATCGTGTCAACAAACCCGATCCCCACGCTCTAGAGTTACGCACGGACATCCGCAACGATTACGTGCAGTATGCTAAAGATGACGGCTTTCCCATCAAGCCCCAAAAAGTAATTTACGATCTGCGACAGGTCATGGCACCCGACGATATCGTTATTTCCGATGTGGGCGCTCATAAAATGTGGATGGCGCGGCACTATCACTGCGAGCAGCCCAACACCTGCATTATTTCAAATGGGTTTGCCGCAATGGGGATCGCGATTCCAGGCGCGATCGCGGCAAAACTGGTGCATCCCGATCGGCGAGTGGTTGCAGTGACGGGCGATGGCGGCTTTATGATGAACTGCCAGGAGCTAGAAACTGCGTTACGGGTTGGGACACCGTTTGTCACGCTAATTTTCAACGATGGCGGCTACGGGTTAATCGAATGGAAGCAGCAAAACCAATTCGGCAGTTCTGCCTTTATTAAATTTGGCAACCCTGATTTTGTGAAGCTGGCCGAAAGCATGGGTTTAAAGGGGTATCGCGTGGAATCGTGCCTAGATTTGATCCCCATTTTGAAAGAGGCACTGGAACAAGATGTGCCCGCTGTAATTGACTGCCCGGTCGATTATCGGGAAAATCTTCGCTTTACCCAACGCGCTGGCGATTTGAGTTGCACAATCTAATGACGCTTAAATAACATTGGGAATGGCCGCAGAGGCACAGAGAACGAAGAGTTGTCTTTGTTCCCTCCCTTTTCAGCGATCGATCGATTGAAGTCATTTCAGCAGAACGATCAGCGTTTTCCACGGCTTTTTGCTGCGATTTAAAGAGGCGCAACCAAGACCACCGTTAGAAACGCTGAATCTAGCGCTGCGTAGGCTGTTTGTCTTTTGCGTTAGTGAAAGCTTTCTGAAATAACCGCAGGTCGATAGTCAGACGGCTTGACCTTGTATTTCACCAAATTTGCCAACTCTTGAAGTTGGCTGATGGCTTCTGCGCCTTCTAGCTTCATCAGTTCTCGATCGTCTCGCATCTCAGTCCAGGTGATGCCGTAATCAGACACGAGGAAGCGAATGAGGTGGTTATCTGCCAGACTCACCATAAACGAGGCGCTATTCATCTGCCCGCCACAGGTATAGCAAGATGCCAGATAGCCTTGGCGCTCCAACACGGTGGCAAGTGCCTGAAGATTCATGACGAGATCTTGTACAAACTGACGGTGTTGCTCTGCAAGTCTTAAGAACACGATCGCCCTCCAATCACCACACCTAACCTTATACCTTTTTAATACTTTCTTAAGAGTTTCAGTTGTAAACGTTAGAAATATCTATCAATCGATGCAGCCTACAAGCTAAAATCCACGAATGCAAGGACTTTCCAGCCCTTGTCAGCTTAGAGGTGACCCCAGCCTTAAGGTTAGCGAAATAGCCAGGAAAGAAAGTATTCAGAAAGACACTCACTTAAAAGTTTACGTCTGCCCACTAACCTTTGTAGTGCACTCTGCGAACCATAGCTGAACACAAACAGGAAGCTATGGCTTCTGTGACTCCAATCGCTTAAAAAAGTTCCCTAGTTTGAGACATTTGAAGTCTAAACTAATGTAACAAATATTGGCTTGTGTTGGTTGCTGACAACTAATCCACCTGCCACCACCCAAAAGCCGGACCGACGAAACGAATCGTAATCCAAACGGCAATCAGCGCCCCAATGCCAATCCATGCGCCTTTTGTTGATAGCTGCACAAACTGATTGGCCTGAGTTTTTGTGATTGGCAACCATGAAAAAATGTGATCTTCTTGACCGTATTTTTCTCCTAAAGCTTCTTTCCGCCGCTTTGATTCGCCCATAACTGTTACACACACGACACTCAACTTCTTGATTTTAGTGGAAAGACAACCCATTGTTGCTTGATCTTTCTAAAGCAATCGGAACATAAGTTGACCTTACTGGGAAGCAAACCGCATCGCTGTTCTCCTTGATGCCTTGCAAATTCATGCGGCACTTGCCACTGAGCAATAAGGCGCGTAGTGCTCCTTAATCTAAAATTGAATAGTTTGACTGTGAAAACAAGTTGGGTTCAAGATAGTTGAGGCGTGCGACGGGATGTAGGGCGTTCAGGACTTGCTGTCCATAGTTGCGGTGAACGACCCGGCTATCGAGCAAGGCAACAATCCCTTGATGGTCGCGGACAGGAGCGATCGCGCGCTGTAGCTCTGACAACGCTTCTGGCAGTAGATACAGGCGAAACCAATCTTGCCGCAGCTTTTTGTAGTAAGCGACTCGTCCAGCAACCAACGGGTTTTCGAGTGAGGGAATGGGGAGTGTGGCGATCGCCAGCAAGTGAGGTGCAGGCAAAACGCTTTGATGCTGCCGCCAGAACTCCCAACCAGCCACCAGTACTCCGTTGTCATCTAAACAGGTACGCTCAACCTGCACTCTCGAACCAAACTCTGATGCCAAGGCAGAGCCAACTTGTGCTTTGAGCGGCACATCATCCACTAACAGAACGGTCAGCCCGTTCATGCCTGAGCTAACCCTGAGTAACGAGTGCATTTCTCGAATGAGCGCCCACTGAAACTCTGGCGTATTGGGCATTGGCATCCGCTCAGGTAAATAAAGCTGGATGAGTTCATCCTGGCGATCGGGCGTAAACTTCAAGCACGTCAGATCATCCAGTCCCAACCGTTGACGGTAGACAGTCGCTTCCGCATCGACATCGAGCGCACCCCCAATCAGGATGACCGATTGCTGCGACCAGAGGGATGCTAACTCGGTTGAAACGGAAACGGGGCCACAGTGAAGGGTGAATTGCCCCTGACGACGCGAAATATCTGCCCAAAGAAGCTGATGATCAAGCTGTAAGGCTCGCCCAAACCTTTCCCAGACAGTTGGTAAAGCTTGAGCCTCTGCTTCAGGCGCAGAGCGGTGTGAGTCTTGAGATTGTGGGTCTTGAGACTGTGATTCTTGAGCGTGTAAATCTTGGAAGAGCGCTGCCAGCACCTTTTGCTCAAAGAGTTCCAGCAAGCAGCATTCGTAGGGATTAGCTGGGCGTTGAAAGATGGAGCTTGTAAGCTGAACACGGGCATCTCGAATGGCTTCCGTATGACTGGGACAGGCAAGCATCAACTCATCCCAGTCTGCTGGCTGAATATGCGTGGTCAACTGATCAAACGCCCAGGCTTCCAAGTCATCCACACCATCAAAAATCGTTGGCAGCCCCTCTGGAAAGCGCCTTTGCTGATAGAGCCGATCGCTCAACCAGGCTTCTGGTGTGGTTAATAACAGCCCTTGAAAGTCTGCACTGGGAATACGATCGCCAGTACGAATGGCTTTTGATGTTTGAATGCAAGTACGCAGTTGCGGAATTTCAACCATGAGCAACCGCTGCTGCACTGCTTCAGTCGCTACCAGGACAACAGGGCCTTGCCACATGAGTACTGGAACCAAGTAACTCAGCCTGTAGCGTCCGTGGTAGCGCGAAAGCGCATCTGTTTGCATCAGTGCACTGCGACCCAGGCGTAAAGCACGCGCCACCAACCGCGCCATTGTTAGATGATGCGACCAATAGGGCTTTCCTTGCTCTCTCAGAAAAGCTCGGAGTTGTTGGTGGACTTCTACCTCAATCACGAATCTTCAGTTCTCTCATGTTGGGTGACTTCATTTTGACACAGATGCTGGGCTGACCCTAGAAGGAGATGATTCTAAGGCTCAGTCCTAAATACGGTCGCGATCGTGCAAGAGGAGAGACCGTCTTCGCATGCAGGAGGGAGCGGCATGGCCGACGAGATCGCTGCTAGCCATGTAGATGGTTGACCTTTTCGTAGGGACGTTATGGGTAGCATGCCTACAAAAGGAACTTTACCCGCCGTCAGCCGCTACAGGTTGAGATCTGTGACCGCACCAAGGCTACTGGAGGAGACAAGCTTGGCGTATTTTGCCAACACTCCTGTTGTGTAGCGGGGTTTGGGCGGCTGCCACTGAGCACGACGACGATCGATCTCGGCATCGGCAACATTCAATTGGA
The DNA here is from genome assembly GCF_059505485.1 of Stenomitos rutilans. Taxonomy (NCBI): domain Bacteria; kingdom Bacillati; phylum Cyanobacteriota; class Cyanophyceae; order Leptolyngbyales; family Leptolyngbyaceae; genus Stenomitos; species Stenomitos rutilans. The sequence continues at coordinate 51,251 of NZ_JCACKR010000170.1, read as the reverse complement.
GCAGACGGGCATGGGCATCAATCGTGATGGAGTCGCCTTCCTGTACCAGGGCGATCGTGCCACCGACGTAGGCTTCGGGTGCCACATGACCCACGACCATCCCGTAGGTGCCACCAGAAAAGCGTCCGTCAGTGATCAGCCCGACTGAATCACCCAAGCCTGCGCCGATGATGGCAGATGTGGGTGCCAGCATTTCGCGCATACCGGGTCCACCTTTGGGACCCTCATAACGAACGACGACAACATCGCCTGCACTGATTTTGCCTGCCAGAACTGCTTCGAGACAAGCTTCTTCAGATTCAAAAACGCGAGCGGAACCTGTAATTTGAGGATTTTTGACTCCGGTGATTTTGGCGACAGCTCCTTCACTAGCCAGGTTGCCCCGCAAGATTGCCAGATGGCCTTGTGCATAGAGTGGCTTGTCCCACGGACGAATCACATCCTGATCAGGGCGAGGCTCATCGGGAATATCCTTCAGCAACTCGGCAATGGTTTGTCCAGTAATGGTGACGCAATCATCATGCAGCAACCCGTGTGTCAGCAGCATTTTCATAACCTGGGGAATGCCACCTGCTTTGTGGAGATCAGTTGCCACATAGCGACCAGACGGTTTGAGATCACAAAGAACGGGTACTCGACCCCGAATGGCTTCAAAGTCGTCAAGAGTGAGGGGGACGTTGGCTTCATGAGCGATCGCCAAGAAGTGTAGCACCGCATTCGTGGAGCCGCCGATCGCCATGATGACCGCGAGTGCATTCTCGATGGATTGGCGCGTAATGATCTGACGCGGTAGGCGTTGGTGTCGAATGGCATCCAGCAGCACAATGGCAGACTTCTCGGCACTATCCGCTTTTTCGGCATCTTCCGCTGCCATTGTAGAGGAATACATCAGGCTCATGCCCATCGCCTCAAATGCCGACGACATGGTGTTGGCGGTGTACATCCCACCGCAGGAACCTGCACCCGGACAGGCATTGCGCTCGACAGCCAGCAGTTCTACTTCAGGGATTTTGCCTGCGCTGTACTGTCCAACGGCTTCAAAGGAACTCACAACGGTGAGATCGCAGCCGTTGAAGTGACCCGGCTTAATGGTGCCACCGTAGACAAAGATGGCAGGAATATTCATCCGCGCCATCGCCAGCATCGCACCCGGCATATTCTTGTCGCAGCCGCCGATCGCCAGTACGCCATCCATACTCTGGGCACTGCACGCGGTTTCGATCGCGTCGGCAATGACTTCCCGCGACACCAGCGAGTACTTCATGCCTTCAGTGCCCATCGAGATCCCATCGCTGACGGTAATGGTGCCAAAGGTCTGGGGCATCCCACCCGCCCCGCGAATGCCTGTTTCTGCCCGTTTGGCTAACGGTTCAATGCCCATGTTGCAGGGAGTAATGGTGCTGTGCCCACTGGCAATGCCAATAATCGGCTTCGTAAAATCCTCATCCTTAAAGCCCACGGCTCTCAGCATGGCGCGGTTGGGCGATCGCTGGACTCCCTGAGTCACCGTGCGACTTCTCAAGTTTTGGGGTAAGGATGATGCGGACGAAGAGGGTTCAGACATGCTCGATGTTTCCAGTAAAAAGGGCGATTAGCTGTCAGCGTTCAGCGGTCAGCCTTCAGCGATGAAAGTGATAAGCGGAGTCGGGTAGCTAGGGCTTACGCACTTGAGGTCTAAACTTAGATCCCCCCTCACCCTCCTTAAAAAGGGGAGAATGCCGAAGGCTCCCTTAAAAGCGGTTTGGGGAATTTCTTCTGCGTAAGCCCTCGTCGATTGTGTTGGGATGACTGCCGCTCCTCTCCAATTCTCCCAGAACATTGGGCGATTGTGTCAGCGCGAGGGTTGGCATAGAGACATGAAGCCACGTTACGGAATGGGGCGATCGCTCTTTTGCACGGTTATTTTAGCAACAGTCAGTTTCTCTTTGCGATGTTGAGTGCGCCATGTCAGTGAATCAGCGCTTTAGCAGACGGATGCTTCGCTACGTCGGTTTTTTTGCGGCAATGCTTGCCTTGATTGGATTGACAACGGTTTGGCAGGTCAAGGCACAACCAGAACCACATCAAGGGCAGATGGCGCAAACTCAGACGACGATCGTCGCGCGTAATGCTCCGTCAATCCCGGTTGTGTCTATCAATCGGTTGCCACCCGAAGCGCGATCAACCATCAACCTGATCAGGCGGGGTGGTCCGTATCCCTACCCCAAAGACGGAACGGTGTTTCGCAATCGAGAGCGACGGCTACCGCAGGCAGCGACAGGCTATTACCAGGAATACACCGTGAAAACGCCAGGAGTCAGGCATCGAGGAGCGCGGCGAATTGTCACCGGGCAGGGAGGCGAAATCTACTATACTGGCGACCACTACGCCACGTTTGTGAGGGTGCAGTAACGATGGATAACTTGATTGCAGTCCTCAAGGGTACGTCCAGCCCTGGACTTTACACGCTGGAAACGCCCATCAGTACAGATGAACTCGTCACCTTGAGCCAGAAGCATGGTGCTCGCCTGTTCTCTCTAAATGGTGCAGGGATCAGCAATAAAGCAGAATTTCTGCACGCGATCGCAACCGCTCTGTCCTTTCCAGACTACTTTGGGCAAAACTGGGATGCCCTGGAAGATTGCCTCACAGACCTCGACTGGCTGGAGGGCGATCGCCTTGTTTTGCTGTACGACCAGCCCGATCGCTTCGCCCAAGCCGACTCATCTGAATGGTTAGTGGCACTGGATATTTTGAGATCGACTGTGGATTACTGGCTTACGAACGATCGTGCGTTCTCTGTCTTCTTCAAAGGCAGCAACACCAATTTGGTTGGGCTAGAATCGCTTTGAGAAAAGCTTTAAACGCCTACAGCATCCCCAATTTGAGTAAAGTCACGGCTCCCAAAAATCGCTTCCGGATGGCGGTAAAACTTAAACTCCATCAGGTTGTAAAACGGGTCTTGCAGAAAGAATGTGCGATGCTCTAGCGGTAAGCCCGGAAACCGATGTTTTGCTTGCTGGTAGAAGGTCAGGTTGTGCTGGCGCGATCGCTCTAACAACGCTTCCCACTCGGCTTCTGCGGTAAAAATTAGCCCAAAGTGTCTGGGGTAGATGCCTTTTTGGGGTGTCAGCGGCTCATGTACCACATGGGCAACGAGTTGATGCCCGTACAGATCGAGAATGACGGACTCTGAATTTTCGCGCCCAACGCCACAGCCCAAACCACCAGCGTAGAAGGTTTTTGTCTGAGGAATATTGCTGACCGGGAAGGAAAGGTGAAAGAGGGGAGGCATGAAGAAGATGGGGGATGAAACGTTTTCGTATTCCTACTTGAGTGAAGACGTTGATTGGCGTAGCAGGAGGACGGAAGCAAGCAGTGTGAAGACGAAATAAGTTCCTAAAACCATGTTGCGAAGCTGCCAGACAAGCGGTTGGTTCGTTGACAGCGATCCGCCTTCAGTTAATTCTAGAGAGCCGTTTCGCATCACCATGCTTGTATTGTCAGCAGCAAACCCCTCAAACCGAACAGCTTCTTTGGGTGGGCTTGGTGCCAAGAAAAGCATCCCAAGCGTTCCCACACAGACGCTCACGCTTAAGACGAGACCCAGATAGCCGACCGTTTTCTTGAAGGTATTCATACTGACACGGATTATGACTGAGTGAAGGTTCCAACGTTTTAACTAGGGGCTGTCATCAATTACGACTACACACCACTTGCAGCAGGGGTCCAGCCCCTAGCTTGTTTGTTGGGACGGGCGCGACAATACTGATACCACAAGCTTTCGAGCTGAACTGATGACGCGCCCTAGAACGGTTTTAGCATTCTTCCATCATGATGTGCTGCAATCTTTATCTGGTTTCTCTTGACGGCGATCGCTGACGATTCCTCTGCCTTTATCTTCTATCCTTTATGGAATATCCTTTTCTTTTACCTTCCTAACTTTTGTGATTTTTGCAGTTGTCCTGAATACGGTTCTGCTGGCGATCGTCTGGTTCCTGCCCAAAAAACTCTTGACCCCGGCTGGCATTATCCACGCCTGGATTTTAGGCGTACTGATATGGGTTTCCTTAGGCTTGCGGGGGTACGCGGTCGTAGCATTCTACTTCGTGGTGGGATCGGCGATAACGCGGGTTGGCATGGCACAAAAAGAGGCAGCGGGCATTGCGGAGAAGCGATCGGGTGCGCGCGGTCCAGAGAACGTGTGGGGATCAGCGTTAACAGGAGCCTTGTGCGCGATCGGCAGTTTCCTGTTCTCTTTATTTTTTCCTGCTGCTGAAGTTAGGTGGTTAGTAGCGCTGTTGCTGTTAGGCTATGTAGCAAGTTTTAGTACCAAATTGGCAGACACCTGCTCTAGTGAAATTGGTAAAGCGTATGGCAAGCGGACGTTTTTGATCACCACGCTCAAGCCTGTACCGCGTGGCACCGAGGGAGCAGTAAGTTTGGAAGGGACGCTGGCAGGAATTGTGGCATCGGTGGCGATCGCGCTAGTCGGCTGGGGCGTGGGACTGATTCCCCTCTGGCAAGTTGCCGTTTGCGTGGTGGCAGCCTTCGTTGGCACAAACCTGGAGAGTGTGATTGGGGCAACATTGCAACACCGCTTTGCCTGGTTAACCAACGAAGTCGTCAATATTCTAAATACGCTAATTGGGGCGATCGTTGCCATGTTGTTGGTTAAGGGGCTGCAAGTATCAAACCTGGTTCTTTAGAGAAAACAAACCCTTTGAATCTAACTCTTCAGGTAGATAGAGCAAGACCAAATTTTTAGTGAAACTTTCAGTGATCGCCAGTTATTCATGACTTACTCAGCTAAGCTCTTTAACCCCTTTTTGCAGGGGACGAAGAGAGTGCTAGATGAACGTTTCGCGAACGAGCTTTCAAGTTCTAAGCGCGTAAGTCCCATTAATTATTTAGTTGTTGATTAGTTTTTCCTGTTGTTAGACACTTACCACTTCATGTTTACTGTGTCATCCAGAGTTTTAAAGATTACCATTTGAGTTATGTTGTCTGACGCTTCTACCAAACAAACTTTAGCCAACGCAATAGTACCTGGATCAAGCCTTGTTGCAGGCACTATTTCTACGACGATCGATCGCTATCTCCAGAGCAAAATTAACGATAGTGTTTTGAGCTATCACAAGCCGCATGCCTCTTACACTCCTCAGTCGCCAACTGTCAGTACGAAGGCAGCACTGGGTACGTTCAACGATGTAGCCAGTCAACAAGCTTTTAGTCATAGCTCGCCTACGTTAGAGGCAACAGGCAAATCAGGTTGGATTCATGCTGTGATGACAGCGATCGAGCAACGACCGCTGACGCCAGGTACATACTCGGTACAGGTGAATGAGCCCACCAGTGGCTCTAGCAGCGTCCTGAGCCTTCTACCATCGGCGGCAGCAACGGCAACAGGACACACACTAGCAACGGCGGTTAGCCTGAATGTGGAAAATACTACTCAGACAGTGATTGGCGCTGTAAAAACGGCTGCTACCGATGCTTACTATCGCTTTACCCTCAGCACAACCAGTCATCTCAATCTATCTTTAAGCAATCTGACAGCAGATGCAGACCTACAACTGCTTCAGGACACCAATAATAATGGTGTCGTTGATCTTGGTGAAGCGATCGCCGGATCATCTCAACCCGGTACGCAAGCAGAGTCGATCGACACGGATCTCACGGCTGGCACTTACTTTATCCATGTTTATCAATATAGCGGTGACACGAGTTACACCCTGAGCGCTGCCTCTTCGCCGATTCCCCAGCCTCTAGGCTATGACAAGACCTATGGCTATGGTTTAGTGAACGCAGGTAGCGCCGTTACGGACGCGATTGGGCTGAGTCCGCTAACACACGTTTTGAGTACAGGCAGTAATGCCTGGGAGCTTAACCAGGTGAACGCACCGACTGCTTGGGCGCAGGGTTACACAGGGCAAGGTATTGTTGTGGCAGTGGTAGATACAGGCGTTGATATTACTCATCCTGACCTGAAGGACAATATTTGGACGAATGCCAAAGAAATTTCTGGCAATGGCATTGATGACGACAAGAATGGCTTTGTGGATGACATCAATGGTTGGGATTTTGTGGATCGAGACAATACTCCCCTCGACCTCACTGGGCATGGAACACATGTTGCTGGCACGATCGCCGCAGCGCGAAATGATATTGGCGTAACGGGTGTTGCCTACAACGCAAAGATTATGCCTGTTCGAGTGATTGGCTCCGATGGCGGTAGCGATCTCAATATTGCGGCTGGTATCCGCTATGCTGCAGAGAATGGAGCCAACGTGATTAATCTCAGTTTGGGAGGCAGTGCCTCAACCGCGATCGCCGATGCTGTGCAGTACGCCAGTCAAAAAGGCGCTCTGGTTGTCATGGCATCCGGCAACGATGGAGGCAATCAACCCGTCTCGCCCGCGAATTTAGCAACCCAATGGGGTCTTGCTGTCGGCGCAACCGATATCAATCAACAGGTCGCGACCTTCTCCGATCGCGCAGGAGCCATTCCACTTCACTACGTCGTTGCTCCGGGCGTGAATGTCGTTTCCACCACACCCAACAACACTTACCAGAGTTACAGCGGGACATCAATGGCCGCACCTCATGTTTCTGGCGTTGCCGCTCTAGTTCTCAACGCGAACCCTAAACTGACGCCCACTCAAATAACGAGTTTGCTCACAGCCGATGCTACAGTCCAGGGCTTGACCGTAGCTACAAGTACCGTAGCTTAGACTTAGACAGGACTTACGCAAATTCTCTAAAACGAGCCCCCCAGTCCCCAGATTTGGGGGCGACTGCGTAAGTCCTATTGGAGTGAAAGCCTTCTCCGTAGTTGACACGATCGACGAGGGAGAAGATATTTCACAGCAGGGTTTAGTCAATGTCTCTCGACCTGTGCTTTACCAGGTTGCGATCGCCGTTTGAATGGCAGCATGGGCACTTTCTAGGGATTTTTCTCTCGTCTCGTCACCCAGATTCAGCCCATCGGCATAAATAAAGCTAACATCTGTAACTCCGATAAAACCTAAGATAGCACGCAGGTAGGGCTCGTGGAAGTTGTAACCGCCTGTTTCGCTGCCTAGTCGAAAGGTGCCGCCCTGAGCCGTGATGATCAGCGCTTTTTTGCCCTCTATCAGACCCTTATAACCCGTTGGCTCTACGGCAAATGTGCGACCTATCCGCACAATTTGATCAATGTACGCCTTGAACGTGGACGGGACGGACAGATTGTACATGGGTACCCCAAACACATAGCGATCGGCAGCAAAGAGTTCGTCAACCAACACATCCGAGGTTTGAATGGCTTCTGTCAGTTCAGGCGTGTGGGTCTCTGGTGGTGAAAACGCTGCTGCTACCCATGTTTCGGTGACGTGGGGAACGGGGTGGTGACCCAAATCTCGATAGGTCAGCACGTCTTCTGGGTGTGCTGTATGCCATGCGGCAATAAATTCGTTAGACAGGGCGCGTGAAATCGAACGCTCAGCGCGGGGGCTGGCATCCACATGCAGAATATGAGCCATAAAGGTTTCCTGGTGGGAGTAACTGGAATAGTTGAACTGCGTCTGCAAGGTGCAAACTGTCGAGACCGTCAGCTTGCCTGATCTCGCTAACAAAGCGTTACACTGTTCATATTAAAGGGAGCCACTTTCTTTTGAGAAGTAGTTTCCCCAAAGTAACTAGTAGCCTTTAATTAAGCATCCTTTAGCACCGATCGTTGTTGCCCAGTCCAATGCATGAACTTTCTCCCCCGCCTGACGATCCCAAAGCGGTATGTCCCATTAACACGCTGATGTCCGTACTGTCTGGTCCGTGGACGCTTTACCTCCTCTGGGTTTTGAGTACCAAAGGACCCCAACGCTTTGGCGAACTGCGACGACAAATTAACGGCATCTCTACCAAAGTGCTCACCGAACGCTTGCGGATGTTGGAAGCAGAAGGTATCGCCTACCGCGACTACAAGCCGACCATTCCCCCCGAAGTGACCTACGGCTTAACGGCTAGAGGTGGCGAACTGATGGAAATTCTTGACCAACTCGCTAGCCTGGCAAACCGCTGGTACGGCGAAGCTCCGTCAAATGAAGGCGATCGGCAGAGGGGATAGGGGACAGGGTTTAGGGTACTGTCTCCATAACGTTCCAAGGATGCCTAAACGCCTAAATAACGCCGCAGAAACGTTTCTAACGGTTCGAGCTGAATGTTAAAGGTTGATTCCAGACGCTCAGTTTCGGCTGCTGTGGTGAAGAATTCGTTTGCCAGCAGTGTCCGGAAGGTACCCAGGCTAGAACGCAGTTTGGGGTTAAAGAGACCAATCGCGTTGCGTAATCCATCTACCGCTAGAAGGGGAGGATTCAGCAGAAACGGCTCACGGTTGAAGATGTGGCTAAAAATCTGGGGAATGTCTTCGCGCTTGAGAATTTCTGGCCCACCCACTGCAAAGATTTGATTGTGTGCGCCTTCTGCTGAAACGGCGGCGATCGCCAGTCGCGCTAAATCATCGGTACTGACGATCGAGGTACGACTCAGGGGATCACCAATCAGCACATACAAACCCGTCTGCCGGAACTGTTCTGCCAGAGATAACAGGTTTGAAGCAAAGCCAGATGGTCGCAGAATGGTGTAGCTTAAGCCACTCGTTTGTAGATACTTCTCAACTTCTCGCTTTGCTTTGAATACAGGCGCGTCTTCGTAGCCTCGATCAACACCCAGGACGGAAATAAAAACAAAGTGCTGCACTCCGGCTGCTTTGGCTTGGTCAATCAGTTCAATACTTGCCTGGTAGTCAATCGTTTCCGCATCGCCGTTAGATGTCTCGCCAGAACCGTGTGCACTGATGACGTACTGAATGCCCTGACAGGCTTTATGCAGATCTCGTTCGCGGCGTAGATCACCAATAAAGATCTCAGAACCGCGATTTTCTAGCTCGGCATAGCGGGCATCCAGGCGCACGAACGATCGCGCAGACACATCACGCTCTCGCAAGAGTCGCACAATGCGACGACCCAGATCTCCAGTGGCTCCAGTAACTAAAAACATGAGTAGTTTTTGATTGTTAGTTTTTGGTTGCTCGACAAACAATAACAACGCTGTCGATATTAACTTAGGAGAAAGGGTCGATCCTCGACCCTTAAGAGGATTTCTGAGAAGTTACGCTTCTCTCGTGTAACGGCAGCAACTAACAACTGCTTTTGCACCGATCTAAAGTTCGACCCAAACTGGGACATGATCGCTGGGTTGTTCGAGTTTGCGAGGTTCTGGGTTGATCGCACAGGCGATCAACCTCGTATAAAGATCTGGTGTCAAGTAAATGTGGTCAATTCGCCAACCAAGATTGCGCCGAAACGCGGCTGCACGGTAATCCCACCAGCTAAAATTACCGCCATCTGGGGTGAATTTGCGAAAGGCATCGGCCAGTCCAATGTCTAAAACGGACTGTAATGCTTGCCGCTCCAAATCAGTAGCCATAACCATTTTCTCGCGCCCCGTTGGGTCATGGATGTCAATATCTTCGAGCGCAATATTAAAATCGCCGCAGATGAGAAGGGATTGGGGAGCGGGGAGTGAGGTGGAGTTTTGAGTTTTGAGTTTTGCTTCCCCTGCTTCCCCTTGCCCCCCTGCCTTCTGCCCCCTACCTCCTAGCATTTGCACGTAGTCCCGCAATGCCTCTAACCAACGCAATTTGTAGGCGTATTTTTCGCTACCCACTGAGGAGCCGTTAGGAACGTAAAGGTTCAGAATGCGAACGTCGTCGAGGACACCTGTAATAACCCGTTTTTGCTCGTCCAGGTCGATCGCGCCTTCTCCTAATAAGGGCGCAAACCCGGTGCTAACTTCACTGAGAGGTTGCCGACTGAGGAGAGCAACCCCGTTGTAGCTTTTCTGCCCAGAAATATACGCGCGATAGCCCAAATCAGCAAACCGCTGTTGAGGAAAGCCGTCATCCATGACTTTCGTTTCTTGTAAGCACAGCACATCGACTGGATTTGCTTGCAGCCAGTTCACAACATGGTGTAGGCGTGTGCGAATTGAGTTTACGTTCCAGGTCGCAACTTTCATGATTGAATTAACGCGATCGGCTTCATGAGAATACAGCAATCTTCAACCCAACGCGCTAGGAAATTGCAAGACAAAACAGGTCTGATGCCTGCCACTCTCCACCCAAATGTTACCGTCTAACCGTTCTACCAGTTTTTTGACCAGAGCTAAGCCAAGGCCGGTACCACCATGCTTCCAGGGATCGTTGTGGGGAATGCGATAGAACTTGTCAAAAATACGATCGCGCTCGGTAACCGGAATTTCAACGCCTGAGTTTGTGACGGTGATGGTAATGGTGGCACGATCGCTGGGCCAGTCGAGCAGGTGTTTGGCTGAGTGGCGCTCCTCTGGCAAGAGAACTGTATGCGCACTAAGTGAAACAGCTTCGCCACGGGGGGTATATTTGCAGGCGTTGTTTAATAGTTCGCTGATCACACGCTCCAGGTAAGAAAAGTCGGTTGTCATTGCTGGTAAGTCTGGAGCCACTGTGATCGCTAGCGTCTGCTGTTGGGCTTTAGTACGCTCAAGGAACGGTTCAGCTAGATGCAGCAACCACGTTTGAAGCTGAAGTGTAGAGAGAAACAGCGGATCTCGTCCCGAATCAAGCCGAGATAGGTCGAGTAAGTCATTGATCAGTTGAATCTCACGTTCGCCTTCATCTTTCAAAATCTGAAAGTAGCGGCTGACTTTTGGGCCAGCGATCGAATCAACCGTGAGTGCTTCAGGCTCATGGTTTAGCTTGCCGTCCTCCCGGTTAAATAAGATGACTTCAAGCATCTGGGTTGCCATTTTAATGTTGGACATGGGAGTGCGCAGTTCGTGGGAAACCGTACTGAGAAAATCATCCTTCAACTGATTGAGGCGTTCTAGCTCAATGACCTGCGTCTGGGCCGCTTGATAAAGGCGCGCCTGACGAATAGCGATCGCGCATTGATTGGTCACCTGCTTTACCAGGCGAATATCCATCTCGCTAAAACTGTCGTCTCTGGAGCGAAAGAGCCATAAATCGCCAATCATCTCTAGTTGCACATCCGCTTGCCGGGTCTCAATCGTTAGATCCGCTTCGATGGCAATAAAAATGGGACAGGCAAGAATCGTATATTTCGTCTGAATGGGCCGAACAGTATTGGAGAACTCTGACAACGGGCAAAACTGAAGATGCTGTCCCCGTATCATTTGACCGTAAATGGCTGGTTCGTTTGCGATCGAAAGCTGTTTTCCCAGTGCTGTGGGTAAATCGTGGCAAATATGCTCAGCGGTAATCGTTAACACTTGTCGATCGACGTCATACAGGCCACCACTACAACCGTAAAGTTGCAGTCCGATCGCCAATTCCTGCACAACCCTTTGAAAAATTTGGGTTTCGTCTAAACTGTCGCGCACGCTGTCAGTAATGCGCTTGAGTAACGCTTCATACGCCAGGGCTTGCTGAAGTTGATTAATATGCTCCCGAATTTGACCTTTGAGCACCCCATTAAGTTGCTGCACCTGCTGAAACAACTCCGACTGCTGGATGGCGATCGTCAGTTGCGTTGCGAGTTGTGTAAGCAGCTCTGCTTCCCAGACCTGCCACGCTCGTGGAGCATCACACTGATTGACAATCAACAGCCCCCAGAGGTGTTCACCGATCCACAGAGGCAGCAGCATATGGGCTTTTACCTGGTACCGTACCAAAACATCCACGTAGAGTGGTTCTAACCCTGCCTTTTGAATATCGGCAATCACGGTTTGCCCGTTCTTGTAGCGGATTTTAAACGCGTCGATCGTCATGCGAGGGTCATGAATGACTTCACCGAGCAGCGATCGCCACGAGTCGCCGACTGATTCAACCGTAATGACACCCGTGCTATCCGGCTGATAGCGATAGATCATCACCCGATCAGCTTTTAGCAGGCTCCGTACTTCATTGACAGTGGTGTTGAGAATATCATCCAAATGCAATGATTGCCGAATGCGTTGGGCAATCGCGCTAAACAGGCGATCGCGCTCGGCCTGCTGTTTAATTGCTTCTTCCGCTCGTTTTCGTTCATGCAGTGCGGCTTGCCGCGCGCTTGCATCCATGATCAGCGCGTAGTAGCCCTGCACCTGTTGGTGGGCATCGACATCTGGCACCAGGACACCGCTTACATAGCGATGTCCCCCAAAGCTGTAGGGTAACGCCATTTCATAAGTTGTGGTTTCGCCAGCCAGTGCCCGATCGACGTGCCCTTGAACTAAGGCATAAGCAGCTTCACCCAATACCTCAGACAAGTGCTTGCCGCATAGCTCTGCTACCGTCAGTCCAAACCAGGTTTCATAAGTTTTGTTTGCAAATTGCAGCCGTCGATCGCGATCGACGTAGGAAATGCACACGGGCAGCGAGTCTGTAATCAGCTTGAGGCGCTCTTCACTGCGTCGTAACGCGGCTTCAGTTTGCTTCAAGGCGGTAATATCTAGCACAACGCCATCAAGCCAAAGGCCCTTACCGTCTGCATTGTAAACACCGTGGCCCTGCTCACAGACCCAGACTATTTGCCCATCGGCGCGGATGTTGCGATACTCCAGCATGAAGGGCTGTTTGGCTGCAATCGCCGCCCTAATCGTATGATTGACGTACTCTAAATCATCAGGATGGCAAATTTTGTTGAAGCTCTGCGCCTGATTTTGGATAAAGGCCGCTGCTGGATAGCCAGAGAGGTTGGCGATCGCGTCGCTGATGAAGGCGATCGTCCAATCATCGTCAAACGCAGCGCGGTAAACAGCACCAGGAACGTTATTCACGAGGGTTTTAAACTGCTCTTCGCGCTGACGCAAGATGGCTTCTGTCTGCCGATGTGCTTGAAGCTCTGCTCGTAGCCGTTCATTTTCTTGCTGTAGAGCCTCTATACGGGCCTGTGCCTGCTCGTCTTGAGTCTCACCCAGTGGCTGCGGCAAAGCGATCGCAGTGGTTTCCTCTAATTTTTGCGGTTGTCGAGGCCGTTTTGTCATGCGTTTGCTCTCTCAATGAGCACAAGCGGTCTAGCGATCGGGTTGCTTTGATGGGCGTAAACTTCAATGTCGCGCTTTGAAGCAAGAATGCTACGTCGTGCCTCTATGCAGACGCAAACGCTCAGCCCCCAAACCTTCAACCTGGCTTCTAACGTTCTAATGCCACGTTCCTCACCCTAATGTAGCCGACCATCAGAGATTTATGCGCCAACGATTAGATGCAATCGAGCCACTCTGTTACCAGGGGCTGCCGATGAGCGTAAACGCGGCCCAGTAGTAGGGATGAGACAAACGATGATCCTCTATTCGATCGACCAGCGCGATCGGCAACTGAACAGCACCGCCGCGAGTGATACGCAATTGTCCATTAACAATTTGCACATCCCCTTTCAGCATGGCAATTTGAGCCTGCCGAAGCGCTTCTGCTTTGATAGGTGCCGTTTTTAACTGACGATAAAACTCGGTCATCAGCCCCAGGGTGCCCTCGTCGCTCACGTACCAGAGACTCGCTAAAGCTGACTTGACCCCTGCCTGTACTGCAAACCCAGCAAAGCCCAGTTCGGCTTCATCACTACCCAGGGCGGTACGACAAGCACTGAGCACCAGTAGTTCAACAGGTGGATTATTCCAGCCCAGTTGCCGGAGCTGGTTGAGCTGTAGCTTTGTCTGCCAAAGCTGAATATAGGAGTTGCTGAGCGCCCCAGGCTGAAACTCGCTGTGGGTAGCTAGATGGATGATTTGAAAGGGTTCTTGCTGCCGCTCGGCTTTTAAATTCTCTAGCGTAAATGCCTGGTTGAGCAGCGTCGTACCAGTCCATAAATCCCTGGTGATGAGTGATAGCTCCGTTGGTACGGCTGGCAGTGGCGGCTGGTCAGTAAACTCAGATGCGCCCATTGCCAGAACTTTCGCGTTTTTAAGGCTGACGTAGCGAGTGTCTGTCAGGCTCAGGCTCGGCATTAGCCCAACGCTGTACTTTTCGACGAGAAATTGCCGCCCATCGTGCAGTGCGCCCATCGGCAGAAAGCGAAGCCCGGTATCGGAAATGTACGCTAAGTTGCCAATGCCGCGTGCCTGTAGCTCTGGCTCGATCGGCGCGACGAGCCACTGATAAAGCTGTTGTGAGGGCGCTAAATAAGTGGTTGTGCGATTCTTGCGCGGGTCGGTAATTTCGTTGAGAAATTGATGAACGACTCGCAAGACACGACTGCGGGTGGCACCGGGAACAAGGCGACGAATCGGCTTACCGTTGGCAGTGACCACAAGCAATTCAAGCTGGTCGTTGCCATTTGCCAGTGGTTCTTTTTGCCCTTCAGCGTAGAGCAGACGATCGTGGCGGGATGGCTGCAATGCCCCTTCAGTCTTTGCCACTGGTTCGATCGAGTTAGGCTTCTCTAAAGCAAAAGACTTTGCTGACGTGAGCGTCTCTTCTTGCTTCGCCAATACCGTTCGCGGTCTTACTCGACTTGCAGGGATAGAATTGATCGCCACATTGGGCGGCACAAAAGAGGCGTAGACCAGGGCTGGCTTGACCCCCGAAACATCTCCAATCTGGCCCAGGATATTGCCTGCTTCTAAAGTGGTGGTGGGAATATCGTCTGGCAAATCCAGATAGGCATCAAACTCATCGATCGCATTTTCCTCAAGCGTAGCTTCAGTTGTAGCAGGGTCATCCCAACCGCTAGCCGTGCTTTCAGGGGCCTCTGGCAGCGGTGGTGCTTCTGGTGTGTCAATGAGGACATCTGTAGGATCATCCTGAGGTAGTTTGGGTGGTTCCGGTGGCGACGGTTCGGGTGTGGGTTCTGGCAGTGGTGGTTCGGGTGGGGGTGGCGCAGTCGTCAAAATCTGAATCGACCCCTGGCTGAAACTTTGAGAAAAGGATAGCGTTGGTGAGATGGTATTGGGTGCGGTAGAAGAGCCATTGACGATCGCGCCAGCCGTACCGTTCGTGGTGGCATTTCCTACAATGAACGGCACATTTAACCCACCGCCACCATGTTGAATCGTGATGGCACCACTGCTATCAGCCGCTGTGGTAATGGTTGCTAGAGGGTTGGCGCTGGTAAACCCTGTACCGCGCACAAATTGTCCAGCCGTCAGGGTGACCGTTCCGCCAAAGCCGCCCGCTTGAGAGGCACTAGCATCGATCGATGACACCGTGATATCTGCATTGCTGCTGGATGCCTGTAGTGCAACATTACCGCTTTGAATGAACCCAGTGGTCAAGAGATTGCCTGCGGTAATAGAGCCAGCCGTACTGGTGATCGCGATCGCCCCACCGTTGCTTCCCTCTCTGCTAAACGGCACCGCAACACTTGTGGTGATGTTGCCAGTTGTAATATTGCCTTGTGCCACAAGGGACACATTACCTGCACTCTGTGCGCCTACAGTCGTAATGTTGCCAATAGCTAAACTACCGCCAGCCGTCACGTTGACTGCTCCGCCTGTATTGCCAACTCCCATGCCGCTTTCAAAACTCGTGGTGTCGATCGCGGTGGCTGTAATGTTTCCGGATGCCGATAGTGTAGTGGTTCCAGCATTGGCAAACGGTACAGCTGTGGTCAGCGTACCTAGAGTCAGGCTTGCCCCAGAAATGGTTAGATCGCCAGACGTTTTCCCCGTACTGGTGGTAATGGTATCGCCTGCACTCATTGAGAAAGAACCGACACCATTGCCATCGGCATCGGCTCGAAAGGTAACGGATGTCACGCCCGCTGTGAGAGCAAGTGTGCCGTTGACCAGTGGCTGAATGACGATATCATTGGTGGCTTCTAAAATGACAGTGCCCTCTGTACTTTGGAGAGCGTTCTGCGAGATGGTAAGCGTCGCGCCTGGAAAATCACCGCTAAAGATGGTGGGAAGTTGCCCATCCGCAGACCCATAGCCAGCGCCTGACACGATCGTGATGTTGGCCGGATCTAGCAGCACAGTCCCCAACGTACCCACCGGAGCGGTAGCATCGACCATCCCCCAATAGGCAAGGCTCCCTTTACTAGACACTTCAACAAACCCACCGTTGCCTGCCTGAGCGCCACCACGCGCACGAATACTGCCGATAAATTGCGTTACGTCATCTGACCAGAGTGTGACCCGCCCACCCGATCCGGTTGTACCTCCATCAGCCGTAATGACCGAGCTAGCATCCACTACTGTGTTGGAGGCGTTGGGGACAGCATCCTGCCCTCGTTCGCCACCTCCTAACAAAATATTGCCCCCGCCTGTGGCACCAGACGCACCAATGGATGCTCCGATCGCTGCCACCTGCTTCCCTAAAACCTGCACCGTACCACCCATAGAAAAGGCTCCTATGGCAGTACCTGATGCATCGACAAGTCCACTGGCGATTGCGGTGCTTGACTCAATGGCAATACTCTGCTGGGGCACGGCGACTAAACGAATCGTGCCATCGGGATTGACCGTAATGCCCGTCGCGCTTTGCAGGCTACCACCCGTGAGGAGAGCAGGCAAGGAAGCGATCGGCAATGTCCATGTATTAGGCAAAGACGACTGCAAGCCGTTTGAATGCAGCTCAAAGCTCAGCAAACTTCCGGGCTGAGTTAACCGAATGACCGACTGCCCCGGAATGGCGGCGATCGTGATTTGCCCTCCCGGTGCTGCTAGTGTACCTGTGTTGACCACCGTGCCACCGAGCAAGTTGAGGCTCTGTCCAGCGGCAACCGACAGAGTACCCGCATTCACAATTGATCCAGGCTGTTTCACCGTAAAGGCAAAGGCATTCGGGTCACCTATCAACGTTGCGTAGTCATTGGAGCCGATCGCGCTAAACCAGCCATCATTCAACCCAATCCCAGTTGCCGTAGTAGCAGTAAAGGCACCCGGTACATTTAAGCTGGCATTTGCCCCAAAAATGATGCCAGCAGGATTCATTAAATACAGGTTGGCAGCGCTGCCAGTCACCTGAATCAAGCCGTTGATCACAGAGGCATCCCCACCCACCACACGCCCCAGAATATTGCGCGTTTGCGGCGTGGCTAGAAAATTAGCAATCTGGTTCGTTGACACTCCAAACTGCTGGAAGCTCTGGAAGAGATTAGCGCCATCCTGCGATCGCGTGCCACCGCTAATATCAAGCTGATTGCCATTGGGAGTCACGATCGTGTTTGTTCCATCGGCAGCAGGCACGATCGGCTGAGCTTGAGCCGTCTTTGTAAACAAGACATTCATACTGGGCAAAAAGGCCAGTGCCCCCATCGCAGCCACTTGCGGCAACAGCGAACATATCGGCTTCAACGCCTTGATTGAACACACTTTACGACGCAAGTAAAAGCGGCCCGTTGGCAGTTGCACCTGAAGCTCAAATTGTCTATCTAGCCCGCGCCGCTGCAACGCCCGCTGAATCACGGTTTGCGATCGCAGCACCTGCTCTAAACGCCATTGCTGGGACGCATTGCCCTCGTGATGGCGGTAGTAATAAAGCGGCTGTTCAAGATGGCGCACCTCCGTTACTTCCGAAAGGCGCAAGCAGAGGTCGTAATCTTCAACATAATCAAGCGACTCATCAATGCCGCCAACCGCTTCAAACACTGATCGCCGCAGCAACCGAAAGTGAAACGTCATAAAATCGAGCAGCAGACGCTCTTTGCTATACGGAATCTGACAGCGCTGCCCATAGCCCAGCATGCGATCGTCGCTATCCACATCCCAGTAGTCGGTATAGACCATACCAACGGCAGGTTGCTGGCGAAGGATCGGAATAGTGTCCTCCAGAGCGTTTGGAGCCAAGCGATCGTCGCTATCGATCCACCCTAGATAGGCTCCGTGGGTGTGGTTAATAACTCCCTGTAGCGATCGCACACGTCCCTCATGGGGCGCTGTAATCACTCGCACTCGCGCATCACGATCGGCATACGTGCGAGCAATCTTCAGCGTGCGATCAGTGGAGCCATCATCCCATACAACTAATTCAAAATGTGGGTAGGTTTGCGCCAGAACACTTTCAATGGCAGAACCCAGAAACCTCTCCCGGTTGTAAGCTGTGATGATGAGAGAGACGCATTCTCCAGAGCGATCGTTGCAGCGCTTCATATCAGTTAAGCCATCTTTTGTGAGCGGGATTCTTGATCAGGTTGGCACACAGGCTTCTAAGCCCTGCGATCGTGTCCCTTGATTGGATGCTCAAGTATGCCCATTCTCCCCAACCAAAAATCTCTCGCTACATCATACTCAGTGCAATCACCAAGGTCATAGATATTCTTGAAGGGACACGAGTGTTAATGTTTTTTCAAAATGAGTGTGCGATCGAATTGATTGCAGTCGATTGCCTTAAACGCCTAAACGGCAAAGATCGCTTCCATGAAATGATCTTTGCCGTTTGAAAAGATGGGAGCGTCAACGCTTATACCGCAGCAAGCATCGGAGCTGGAGCGAAATACGCATTCTGCTCAGCCCGCAGCTTGTCGCAGAGGCGGTTCGGTGGCAATTCTACATCGTCATATGTGAGTGCCTGATCTTTAGGAATATCGCGCTTCAGGCGACAACCCTCAGCTAGTCCCATCGGCAAGAGGTTTTCTGCCTGCACAACTGGTGAGTTTTCGCACTGTCCATAGGTCATGTAGTAACCGATGCCATCCAGGGTTTCGCCCGCTTTCAGGTCAATCTTAGCGACAGTGATCACATCCACAACAGGCCCCGCGATTGGAGCCATAACCGCATCATGAAACAACACGACACGCGCGACAGAGAGTGGTACTTCAAAATGGCACAAGTGATACGGTGTGTAGAAGCTGTACAGTGGGCCTTCGCCTAACTTATAGAGGTTGAGGTAATGCTGCTGCTTTGGATCATCATGGGTGCCGAAGACAAAGACCCCAGGCCCAGGCTTTGAGCCAACCACATAATCGACGATGCCACCCAGTTCCTTGAGTTGGTCTACATCGTACATGTCGGTCATTTCATCCACATGGCCTTTGAAGTCGTAACCCAGCATCCCACGCTTAGCCACCTTCATGCCTGTCGCGTTCGCCACGATCGCCTGCTCAAACGAGATTTTGCTCCCATCGGCAAAACTTGTGACCATATGCGCTTGCTGTCCCCACTTCTTAGCAAACCCTTCTTGCGTGGTGGGATTGCGATACGGGTCTTGCAAGCCTTTGATATTGCCACACAGCAAGGGGGTCAGCCCAATGCTCTTCACAAAGCGATAGAGGTTCATCTCCACACCGGGCTGGTCACCATCGCAGGCAGAGAGAACGACTCCAGCCCGATCAGCATACACTTTAAGAATAGAGCCGATGGTACCATCCAGTTCGGCATTCATTAAAATGACATGCTTTTTGTGCGCGATCGCTTCTAGAACAACCTCGGCACCAAATTCGATCGTGCCTGTCACTTCAATCAGTGCATCAATGCCCTCAGCACGGCACAACAGCATCGCATCATCCGTCACCGCATACTTCCCCTCGGCGACAGAGGCTTCCAGGCCAGCTACCGTATGCACAACCTGAAACGATTCGATGCCCGCCTCAGTGTAGGCACGTTTTGCCCCATCTAAATTGCGATTAAAAATCGCTACTAGCTCCATTCCTGGAACCGAGTTTGCAATTTGGTTCGCAATGCCACGTCCCATAAAACCAGCACCAATCATGCCAACTTTTACAGGCTTGCCCGCTTCTGCACGGGCTTTTAAGGCGGTATCGACAATAAACATGGGTAACTCCTGGTAAAAAATCTTGCTTAGACTGATGTTTCCTTATTGAGAATTAATGCGCTCTCGTCTTCACCTGGCGCAATGAGGCCACTTGCTGAGGCTCTGGGTACCCCTGAAACACATACTTGATAAGCCCTTGAATTTCTCCAATCCGAAAACCTAATCCCCATAGCCACCAGGCAAAGCCTCCCCGCCCTCGCCGAACATTGAAGATCGACATCACGAGCAGCCTGAGTCCATTCATCAACGTTGAACTCAGCCCTGCCAGCCGATTCAAAATGACGAATCCACCCGGTGTTACCCCGTGGTATCTGGCAAGCAGCGGCGAATCTTTGCCCCAGTTATGCCCTTGTCGGAAAAGGGCTTTTAGCGTATGACGCAGACGGTAATGAATCAAGGCATCCGGCACAAAATGAAGTGCGAAGCCTGCGAGTTGAGCCTGCCAGCAGTAGCCCGTGTCGTAGCAACAGAGAATGGAGGTGTCCAACGGCCCTACCGTTTCATAGAGTCTGCGCGTCATCCCAAGGTTGCAGCCACTGGCATACATCAGGTAGGGAGGCGCATCTGTACTACCGATTAAGCCTGTTTGCTGAGGTTGATGACCGCCAGCAACCGTCAACCAATTGGGATTTAGCTTGTTGTACTCCAGACGGCCTGCAACGAAATCAACGGTTGAGAGTGCGCTGCCCATCGCGGCAACCCAACCAGGGGCAACCTCATCATCTGACTCACAAAAAGCAAACGCATTTCCGGTCGCCGCCTGTATGCCTACGTTATAGGAGTGAGCAACAGGTTGTCGCGGTTTTGATGGGTCATACGCATTGACGATGCGAAGGTTGGGGAGGCGATCGCGGTAACGCTCCACAATCGCCATCGAATCATCCGTAGAACCATTATTGGAAACAACGACTTCCCAGCTGCCAGACCACTGCTGTGCTGCCAGTGCTTCAAGTTGGGTCGCAATGGTTGCAGCACCATTAAAGCAGGGCAAAATCACACTCAGTTTCATAGAATTACTTTAGTTTTGGTAGATCACCTCACTACTTTAAGTTAAAAGGAAATTAGTTCTGCCACTCTATCTACCGTTACGGGTTCAACCGACTGGGGTAGGGATAGCTTCAAACAGAGACCAGGCTGCATCTTTTTCGGAAATGACCGTCACAGGCATGGGCCATTCGATACCAAAGGTTGGATCGTTGTAGCGCAGACCTCGCTCATAGCCTGGAGTGTAGAATTCTCCAACCTGATAAACGACTTCAGCTCCGTCGGTTAGTGCTTGATAGCCATGAGCGAACATCTCTGGCACATATAGCGCTCGTCGGTTCTCTTCTGTTAACTCCACCCCGATGTGCTGCATATAGGTCGGCGAATCAGGACGCATGTCGATAATGACATCGTAGATAGCGCCCTTGGTGCAGCGTACCAGTTTGGTTTCGCAAGCAGGCGCAACCTGGTAGTGCATGCCTCTGAGTGTGCCTGCCTTGTAGTTGAAGGACAGATTGCATTGAGCAACGGTTGGCTTCAGCCCATGGTCTTCAAACTCTTTGGCACAAAAGGTGCGGGCAAAACCACCGCGATCGTCACTCCGCACCTCCAAGTCAATAATGAATGCGTCTTTCAACTTTGTTTCGATGAATTTCATTACTTGCTCCAAAAGAAATCTTTGTCAATTTGCTGGGTGCGAATCAGGTACTCAAGCTGCTTCAAACGAGTAAAGCCGCGTGACTCAAACACCTCTTTCGTCATATCAATCCGGTTGAACAGATCAAAAAGCTGCTGTGCGCCCCGTTGAGCGTTCCAATCGCATTTGAAGCCCGGTAGCTGAGTATTGATCTTCTCAAAGGAGACTCGGTAGCTCCGGTTGTCTGAACCACTGTCGCCAAAGCTCAACTGGCAACCCTCGAACACGCTGGCAATGATTTCAGCAATTTCCTTCACACGATAGTTATTTGCGGTATCGCCAACGTTAAACACTTGATTGTGCACGATGTCGCGGGGTGCTTCTAAGGCGCAGGCGATCGACTTCGCAATGTCCAGCGCATGAACCAGCGGTCGCCAGGGGGTGCCATCGCTGATCATTTTGATCTCTTTGGTTGTCCAAGCAAGTCCTGCCAGGTTGTTCAGCACAATGTCAAAGCGCATCCGGGGCGATGCGCCAAATGCCGTGGCGTTTCGCATGAAGGTCGGCGAGAAATTGTCATCGGCAAGTGGTCTAACATCCCGCTCTACAAGTGTTTTGCATTCAGCATACGCAGTTTGAGGGTTGACCGGAGTTTCCTCAGTGGTCAGACCGTCGCCACTGGCAACACCATATACGCTGCACGAAGACATATAAACGAAACGGCGAACACCAGCGGTTTTTGCAATTTCAGCCAACCGTACTGAGCCTTTGTGGTTGATGTCGTAGGTGATCGTGGGTGATAGTTGCCCAGTGGGATCATTGGACAATTCGGCCATGTGGACGATCGCCTCGATACCTTTCAAGTCTTCAACCGTGATGTGGCGAATATCTTTGTTAAGGGTTTTAGCGGTCAACTCGGTGCCGTTGTAAAGCCAACCGACTTTGTAGTAACCCGTGTCAACAGCCGTGATTTCATGCCCACGCTCCATCAGTAGGGGAGCCAATAATGAACCAAGATACCCTTCTGTTCCGGTAACCAATACTTTCATTGTTTCTTCCTAATAAGCGTGCTAAACGTTGACGGTTGTGCGTAAGTGCTGTGGTGCTGGGATTTGCGCCACAACTGCTTTACCAATTTCGATTGAAGAGGTTGCCGCAGGAGAAGGAGCATTGCAAACATGGACAGAATTCTGACCTTTGATAATCAGAAAATCATCGACCAGCTTGCCATCGTTCATCAGTGCCTGCGCTCTAACACCTGCATGAGTGGGAATGACATCCTCGGCTTGCACTTCTGGAATCAGACGCTGCAAGCTATGAACAAACGCCGCTTTGCTGAAGGAGCGGATAATTTCCTTGATGCCTTCATCGGCGTGTTTGGCAGCCAGCTTCCAAAAGGCGGGATAGGTCATGACTTCAGCAAAGTCACGCAAATCAAAGTCGGTCTTTTTGTACCCTTCGCGCTTGAGGCTAAGCACGGCATTGGGGCCTGCATGAACGGTGCCGTCGATCATGCGGGTAAAGTGGACACCCAGGAACGGGAAGTCAGGATTGGGAACGGGGTAAATCAATCCTTTGACCAGGTAACGCTTTTCGGGGGTTAGCTCGTAGTATTCCCCACGAAAGGGCACAATCTTTGCTTCGGGGTCAACGTTGCCCATCTTGGCGACGCGATCGCTGTGCAGACCAGCACAGTTAACGACAAAGCGCGTTTCAAAGCTGCCTTGATTGGTTTCAAGCACCTGACCTGCCGATGTTTCAACAATCTTGAGTACCTTGGTGTTGAGCCGTAAATCACCACCCCCCAGTTGAACCAGTTCGGCGTACTTTTGGCAAACCTTCTTGTAGTCGGCAATGCCTGTCGAAAAGACCTGCACTCCAGCAATACAGTTGACGTGGGGTTCAATCTCCCGGACTTCTTCTGCGGTGAGCCGTTTGACTTGAATGTCGTTTTGCAAGCCGCGCTGATAGAGATTTTCTAGCAACGGTAGCTCTTTCTCTTCAGTCGCAACGATCACTTTGCCACAGACTTCGTGGGGAATGTCATGTTCCTGGCAAAAGGCGACCATTGATTGGGCACCCGCGCGACAAAAGGTTGCTTTGAAGCTCCCCGGTTTATAGTAAAGCCCAGAGTGAATCACGCCGCTATTGTTGCCCGTTTGGTGAAAGGCCCAGCGGCTTTCTTTCTCAAGCACCAGTATCTTTGCATCAGGATAGCGCTGGGTCAGGGCAACGCCCGTAGAAAGACCGACGATGCCACCACCGACGATCGCAAAATCGTACATAAATCTTTGCCCTTAATGAGTTTGCTTTGAGTAAAACGGTCGATCGCGTGGTGCAGTCTACTGTCAGGTTCGCCAGACCTACCAGACTTTCCAGGGGGCCTTCCCTTTCTGCCACAAATCGTCTAGATAGTTTTTATCCTTGAGAGTATCCATTGGTTGCCAGAACCCATCATGCCTGAAGGCTGCCAGCTTGCCATCATGAGCAATCTTTTTAAGCGGTTCGTGTTCCCACATCACGGTGTCGTCTTCGATGTAGTCAATGACTTCTGGTTCTAGAACGAAGTAGCCACCGTTAATCCAGGCTCCATCGCCTTCTGGCTTTTCATGGAACTGCTTAATTTTAGTCTGCTCTTTTGTCAGGGAAATTGCGCCAAAACGTCCAGGAGGTTGTACGGCTGTCAGGGTAGCCGATACGCCTTCAGCTTTATGGAATTCAATCAGCCTGGTGATATCAACATTGCTGACACCATCCCCGTAGGTGAAGCAGAAGGTTTCATTGCCAATATGTTCGCGTACGCGCTTGAGTCGTCCACCTGTCATTGTATTTTCGCCTGTATCGACGAGCGTGACACGCCAGGGTTCGGCATTCCCAGCGTGAATATTCATCTGGTTAAAGCGCATATCAAAGGTGACATCGGACATGCGCAGGAAGTAGTTTGCAAAGAACTCTTTGATGACATAACCTTTGTAACCACAGCAGATGATGAAGTCATTCACTCCGTGAGCTGAGTAGGTTTTCATAATGTGCCAAAGAATTGGCTGACCACCAACTTCAACCATTGGTTTCGGCTTGATTGTTGTCTCTTCACTTAATCGCGTACCTAATCCGCCAGCCAATATCACTGCCTTCATGCAACACCTCTTAGGAATCTGCGGCAAACAAAAGATTACGCTCACTATGCTAAACGCCGTACTTAGGTATGTCAGTAAAGGGATGGTGAGTCAGTTAATGGATTCGTGAAAAAACCAAGAAGTTCTGAGATAACGTGCTGAACTTTAATACACAGTCACGTTTTACTTTTAATAAATTTTAAATACGGTTGCAGTTAAGCCGTTTAAGGCTGGACTTAGTCATAGTCATCAGCTTTAAGCGCTTTAGTGAGCGACGTTGACCCTGGGCGAGACTGTTAATAAGAGGCTGTGGAGATAGCGTTTGGTAATGGAAAACACGGTTTCTGCCTACAACCATCGCTCAGGATAGGGCATTCTGACATGATTCACACGTTATGAGCTTCTTGACCAGTGCTACCGATGTTGCGATCGAGAAAGACCTGAAGCAGTTTCTCTTCATCTTGCTGGTTGCCTTGAGTGCGGCAGGTCTACCCAAAATCTTTTCGGCGCTGCGCCAAGTTCCCTATACGTTGCTGTTGGTCATTGTGGGCTTGGGTCTGGCGCTGGTGGATGTGCGGTTGCTGGATTTGTCTCCGGGCATGATTTTGATGATTTTTTTACCGCCACTTTTATTTGAGGCGGCGTGGAATATGCGGTGGTCAGAGCTGCGAGAAGAATTACTGCCGAGTGGTCTTTATGCGATTGGTGGGGTGGGGTTATCGATCGCCACAGTCGGTTGGGCGCTCCATGCGTTTGCACATATTCCCTGGATGACAGCGTTGTTGGTTGGTGCATGCCTATCGGCAACCGATTCGGCAGCGGTGATTGGGTTATTTCGTGAAGTTGGGGCTGGTAAACGGCTCACAACGCTGCTTGAGGGGGAAAGCCTTGTCAACGATGGTGCCGCGGTGGTCGCCTTTGGAGTGCTAGTCGAGTTGGCGGTTGATCCACAACCTGTGCAGCTTTCAGCCACCGTGCTGCGCTTTCTCGTGGTTACGGGGATTGGCTTAGGTATTGGCGGACTGATCGGTATCTGTGTAGCTTTTTTGACGCAGCGGTATGAACTGTCGTGGGTGGAGCAGTCGCTGACGATCGTGACGGCTTATGGTACCTATTTGCTGGTGGAAGAGCTTGGGGGGTCTGGCGTGATTGGAGTGGTCACAGCAGGTTTGGTGATTGGCAATTTTAGCGCCAAAGCGGGAGTTTTACCCACGAAGCGATCGACAATGGTAGAGTTTTGGGAATTTATCATCTTTTTCGTCAATTCCATCCTGTTTCTACTGCTCGGCGATCAGATTCATCTACCCAATCTGGTGCGAAATCTTAGCACCACGAGTATTGCGATCGCGGCGATCGTGCTGTCTCGCGCCTTAACTATTTATGGCTTTAGTGCGCTGACCAACTGGCTGGCAAACACCAAAATTCCCTGGCGAGAGCAAACAGTTTTGTGGTGGTCAGGTTTGCGTGGCTCGGTGTCAATTTCGCTGGCGCTCAGTATTCCGATCGTGGTTATGGGGCGCGAAGAAATTATCGCAAACTCTTTTGGTGTGGTGTGGTTTACGCTGCTAGTGCAGGGTTTGACCGTCAAGTTTCTGTTAGAGAAGCTGCATTTATTGGATGATCAGTCTTTGCAACAACAGTATTTAGAATTAATTGCTCGTCGAGATGCACTTAGTCAGGTGGCCTCTCATTTAAGTCAAACTGATACTCAAGTGACGATTAATCCCGAAATCCTACGATCGCAACTGGAGTTTGTCCAACAGCAGCTTCAGCAGTTACAGATTGATATTCAGCAGATGCAAGAAAAACATGCTCAGCTGAAAGCCTTTAGCTTAGAGCAACATCAAAAAGAACTGCTGTCGATCGAGGCTGGCATTTATGCAAAATTTGTACAGTCTGGCTTATTAAAAACCTCTCCGCTACCCATGATGCAAAAGGCATTTGACGGCTGAGTTAGAAGGAGGCAGAAGGATAGGAGTGGGAAGTAGGGAATGGGAAATGGGAGTGAACTGACCGCTGATGGCTCAAAAATAAAAGGCTGAAAGGAGAGGGGAAAGGCGGCTTGAGGTTTATGGCGATCGCCTGATTAAGATACGCCTGCATCTTTAAGCTGAATACTGAACGCCAAGCTAGCGAACAAAGTCTCTCTTCGTAAAAATTGCCCTGGAGCATCATTCATCGCCTAGTCAAGGTTTGAAGGGAATGAACGCGCTAGACTTTTCACTAATGACTGACTGATCGTGCAACCAGCATCCAGAACGGGGGAAGTGTTATGACTAGCATCGGCAATGGGGCTGAACTACTGGAGCGCTATGCTGCCGGAGAGCGGGACTTTAGCCATACAACGCTTGGGGCGATCAATTTAAAGGAAGCCAATCTGCAAGGGATCAATCTCCAGCACGCGGATCTGGAGCACGCAAACTTGCTCGATTCTGACCTGATGGCCGCAAATTTCAGCAACGCGAACTTGAGTCAGGCGAGTTTGCAAAAAACAGATCTGACCCAGGCAACGCTAGAAGGTGCAACTTTATACAAAGCCGATATGCGGCAAGCCAAGCTGCATGGCACCAAGCTACGAGGCGCTGATTTGAGGTGTGTTAATCTTTCCAGTGCCGATCTCAGGGATGCCGATCTTAGGGATGTGAACCTCGGCGGTGCGGATCTGCTCCACACGAGTTTTTACCGAGCAAATCTGGTTGGGGCTGATTTGAGAGGAGCAGACTTGTTTCAGGTGCATCTTCAAGACGCTTACTTTGATGAAAAGACTCAGTTTGATCCAGGGTTTGATCCAGTGCTCTTAAAGATGCAACGCTTGGGCTGATCGCTTTGGGATGCCTCTAAACCAGTACGATCGGGCGTTGCGCTGGCTGTGTAAACCAGGTAAAGAATTGAAGTAACTGCAAAAAGCATTAGGTAACCTGCATGGCTAAGCCGGTTGTTCTGACCGTTGATGATGATCCTGAAGTGCTACAAGCCGTAGCGCGAGATTTGCGACAGCAGTATGGCGATCGCTTTCGCATTATGCGTGCAGAATCGGGTGCGGTGGCAATGGCAACCGTCGAGAAGCTCAAGTTGCGGAATGAACCGATCGCCCTTTTCCTGGTTGATCAGCGCATGCCGCAGATGAACGGCGTTGAGTTTCTGGAGCAAGCCCTGCCCGTTTTTCCAACCGCTAAGCGTGCTTTACTCACGGCATATGCGGATACCGATGCGGCCATTCGTGCGATCAACTCGACGCAAATCGATTATTACTTGCTGAAACCGTGGGATCCGCCTGAAGAACGCCTTTACCCTGTGCTGGATGACTTGCTGGCTGACTGGCAGGCTAATTTTCATCCTCCGTTTGAGGGCATTCGTGTGGTGGGTTCTCGCTGGTCGCCGCGATCGCATCAGGTCAAAAGCTTTCTGGCGAGTAATCAGGTGCCGTACCAGTGGCTCGACGTTGAGCTAGAAGCAGAGGCAACGCAGTTACTAGACTACGCCACGATAGGCGAGCAGCAACCGTTACCACTGGTGTTGTTTCCCGATGGGACGCAGTTGATACAGCCATCTAACGCCGAAATTGCAGAAAAGGTTGGGTTAAAGACCCATGCAACTCGCCCTTTTTATGATCTGGTTATTGTGGGTGGTGGGCCTGCGGGTTTAGCCGCCGGGGTTTACGGAGCGTCGGAAGGCTTGAGTACCCTGATGCTTGAACGACAGGCTCCGGGTGGTCAGGCTGGCTCTAGTTCTCGCATTGAAAACTACCTGGGGTTTCCCGTAGGTTTAAGTGGTGCTGACTTAGCACGCCGTGCGGTGACGCAAGCGCGCCGCTTTGGGGTCGAAATTTTGGCACAAGAGGCGATCGACATTCGGGTTGAAGACCCCTATCGCATTGTCAAATTAGCTGATGGGAGTGAGGTAAGCTGCCATGCCTTGATGATTGCGACGGGCGTATCTTACCGCAAGCTCAATGTGCCGGGGATCGATCAACTGAATGGTGCTGGCGTTTACTATGGTGCTGCGATGACAGAGGCGATCGCTTGTGGCGGCGAGGATGTCTACATCATCGGGGGGGCCAACTCAGCCGGGCAGGCCGCAATGCACTTCTCAAAATATGCCCGCCAGGTGGTGATGCTGGTGCGGGGCGAATCGCTGACTAAGAGCATGTCGCAGTATTTGATTGATCAAATTGGTGCAACAGAGAATATTAGCGTTTGCACGGGCTGTAGCGTGGTTGAAGTGAAAGGGACGGAACACCTGGAGGCGATCGTCATTGCCAATGCCGAAACAGGCACGACCGAAACGGTTCCAGCCGCGTCCCTATTTGTGTTCATTGGCGCTAGTCCGCGCACAGACTGGCTGGACGGTGTGGTGGAACGAGATCAGCAGGGCTTTATTTTGACGGGTCGAGATTTAACGCGGGAGAAACAGCGACCAAAAGGCTGGCCGTTGGAGCGTGACCCATTCTTGCTAGAAACCAACGTTCCCGGTGTGTTTGCGGCAGGGGATGTGCGGCAGGGGTCTGTAAAACGAGTAGCATCAGGAGTGGGTGAAGGCTCGATCGCCGTGCAGTTCATCCACCAGTATCTCAGCAAGTTGCTGTAAGGTCTTGTGACCGCATTGATCGGTCACCGTCTCCAATCAGAGCCGACTTGTGCCGTGCATCATGCCTTGAGCTTGGCGACGATCGTCGCCACATTGGCACCAAGGCTTTCTACGCTTGCCTGCTGCTTAGGGTCTTTGAGCTGACCATCATCGCCGAATGCTTCATAGGCTTTGGGCACGGCAATTTGGTCTGGCAGCACGATAACTTTGATGTTGCCCAAAATTGATCGTGCATGCATCAGGCCACGTAAGCCACCCAGCGCACCCGGAGAAGCACTCATTAGCGCTGCCACCTTACCTACAAAACAGCCTAGTGGGGCTTCCCCTTCGGCGGGGCGAGAAGCCCAGTCGATCGCGTTTTTCAAAACTGCCGTAATGGAGCTGTTGTATTCCGGCGACGCAATCAGCAGCCCATCGTGCGCCAGCAGAAGGTCTTTGAATTGACGTGCCCCTGATGGAAGACCTTCCTTTGCTTCCAGATCTTCATCAAACAACGGCATGGCAAACTCTCG
The DNA here is from genome assembly GCF_059505485.1 of Stenomitos rutilans. Taxonomy (NCBI): domain Bacteria; kingdom Bacillati; phylum Cyanobacteriota; class Cyanophyceae; order Leptolyngbyales; family Leptolyngbyaceae; genus Stenomitos; species Stenomitos rutilans. The sequence goes on along the minus strand of NZ_JCACKR010000170.1, from coordinate 21,770 downwards.
TAAATCTGCAAACGTAGTGTCTGCGCCTACCGCTGTTGCGCCCTGAGCCGCAATCTTCACGAGACGTTTGTTGAACGAATCGGTTCGGGTACTACCCGCAAAAGCCAGGATTCTGGGTGTATAAGTCATGGAATATCACCGTGTCTGCAAACAATGGAAGGACGCAGTTGCTTCTCAAGTGTAGGACAGACCATCCCCTACTGGGCTTGCTGCTTCAACGGGATTTCGATCGTAAACTCAGTGCCTTCTCCAGGCGTTGAAGCACACTGCAATGACCCGCCATGTCGCTCAGTGACAATCTGATAACTGATGGATAAACCCATGCCAGTTCCCTTACCGACAGGTTTGGTGGTGAAGAAGGGATCAAACAGGCGTTGGCGAGCGGCTTCAGGAATGCCAGAACCGTTGTCCGCGATCGTAATAATGATGCGATCACTCGCTCGAATGTCAGTACGAATCCGAATGGTGCCAGGGGGTTGCTCGTTCCCTACTACCGCAGTGCGTTCGTATCCCTCATCAAGCGCATCGTTCGCAGCACGTGACGCACTTCTTTCAAAACTTTCTTCTAAAGCGTCAATCGCATTGCTAAGGATATTCATAAACACCTGATTGAGCTGCCCTGCATAACATTCGACCAGTGGCAAAGCGCCATAATCTTTGACGATCGCAATTTCAGGACGATTGTATTCCCGCCCCTGGCTGCGTAGCTGTTGGGCCTTGAGGCGACTTTGCAAGATCATCAACGTGCTGTCAATGCCGTCGTGAAGATCGACTGCTTTAAACTCGGCTTCATCCATGCGAGAAAACGTTCGCAGAGAGGCCACAATTTTTTGAATGCGGTCTGCTCCCACCTTCATTGAGGCCAGTAATCTGGGCAGATCGGTCATCACAAACTGAATGTCGATCGCGTCTGCAACCGTCTCAATCTGTGAAGTGGGGGTTGGGTAATGCTGCTGATACAGGTTTAGGAGGTTGAGCAAATCCTGGGTGTATTCATTGGCGTAGGTCAGGTTGCCATAGATAAAGTTGACGGGGTTATTAATCTCATGGGCGACCCCTGCCACGAGTTGCCCCAGGCTCGACATCTTCTCGCTTTGCACCATTTGCGCCTGCGCTTGCTGAAGCTCTTGCAGCGCTTGTTCTAGCTGCTGTGCCTGCTGCTGAGCGGTATTGGCTGCTGTGACACTTTGATTGTAAAGTTCTGCCTGATTGATAGCGATCGCCAGTTGGCTGGCAACCGCTTGCAGCAGTTCAATTTCCGAGTCGCTCCAGGGTCGTACTGCGCTGTGATGCCCACAATGAATACCGCCCAACTGCCCAGAGAGAATGTGTACTGGCAGCAACAGCTCGGAGTGATAGCCGTAAAACTGTAGAATGTCGCGCGCTTCTGGCTTGAGATGGGGATCGGTCGCGACATCATCCACGCGATAAAGCGTCTGGTTCAGCAGGCTTTCCACGATCGGGTTATGGCGATCGGCAGGCTTGCTAAGATCTTGCGGGTAGGTGCCAAGAAAGCTGGGGAAGGCAGCATCGCGTGATTCGTGCGTAAATTCCAGGCTGGCAAACTGGTCTGATTGAACGTGATACCAACAAAAGCTACAGCGATCGATTTGCAGCAAGTTGCGGACTTCGTGTACGGTCGTTTGCAAAATGGTGTCCAGATCTAACGAACTGCGAATCTGGTTTGCCACCCGATTGATCAATGCTTCGCGCTGCACTAGTTCCCGTAACTGCGCTTCGTTTTGCCGTAGCGCCGCTTCAGCCTGTTTCCGTTCGGTAATATCTTCGGTGATGGCTAACAGGTACTGCGGCTTACCCTCTTCATCAAACACCGCTGTTTTCTTGGTGTGTAAGATGCGAGCCTCACCATTCGTTATGACCAACTGTTCTGGAATATCGAGAATGTGCCTGCTTTTTAGCACCTGGCGATCGTTCTCAGTCAATGCTTCGGCTTCTTCAGGAGGCAAAAGATCATAAGCATTCTTGCCCATTACGTCTTTAGCAGTTGCGCCCAGCACGGCTTCAGCGGCTGGGTTCCACAGCACATAGCGAAGGTCTTTTGCCTCTTTCGCGATGACGGCTACGGGCAGCGTTTTCAGCACAGACTCTAAAAATTTGCGGGTGTGTTGCAGTTTGGCTTCAGCTTGATCCCGCTCGTGTAAGGCTGCCTGACGTTCATGGATCTCTTGCTGAAGCTGCATCACCGTTTGCTGAAGCTCTTGTGTGCGTTCCTTCACCCGCATTTCCAACTCGTCCTTCGCTTGTTTGAGCGCGGCTTCTGCCTGTTTGAGTGCCGTAATGTCGCGCATCGTGCCTACCATAAACCGATTGCCAGCCGCATCATAAAGGCATGATTTCTTCGTTGAGAAAATATGGGTCACGCCATGCAGGTTGGTAATGCTTTCTTCTTCTTCTCGATCGATTCCGTCATCCAGCACAAGCTGATCTGCATCCCGAAAGAAGTCAGCCTGTGCGGTATCGGGAAAGACATCATGATCATTTAGCCCGATCACCTCAGCCCGGTTCCAGCCCATAAATTGACAGAATGGATCATTGAGGACAACGTAGCGATGCTGCTGATCCTTCACAAAGAGGGGATCGGCTGTGGCGTTGATGATATCGTTTAAGAACGTGGGCGAACTGTGCGCGATCGCGTCTGCCTGAATCGGTTGCGTGAGACGTTCTGGTGTGGCAGTGGTGGATGGGTGATGGTCTAAAGATTCACACCGTAGTGCCGCTTGCTCAGAACAGGCTTGCACCATCGACACTAGCCCTGTGATCTGCCCCTGTAAGTCAATCAGCGGTGTATTATGCCACTCACACGTTATGAGGCGGCGATCTTTGGTAAGAGTTGGGTTGCAGGTGCGATCGCTTTCGCGCTGTTGCAGCCATGTCTGCATCACCTGATGGCTATGTTCTGGTGCTAACAAAGTTGTGGCGTGACGACCCATAACTTCTTGTCGGGTATAGCCTAAAAGCCTCTCCGCTGTAGAGTTCCAATCCACAACTTCTAAGGCGGCACTCCATTCAATAACGGCGATCGGTGCCTGCTGCAACACCACTGAGAGCTTCTGCTGCGAAGCGTTGAGTGTGTATTCAATTTGCTTCGAGTGCAGCAACCGCTGTTCAACCTGCGTTAGCATTGCCGTCTGCTCAGCCAACCGTTGGCGCAGAACGATTAATTCTTGGGATGACGATTCAGAAAGCATGGTGACTCTTTAAAGGGCACTCTGAAAATCCACGGAACTCGGTCTCAAACAGCGAGAGGGAGGCGATCGCGAAACACGTTTGCCTGAGGCGTCCATCCAACGGTTGAATGGATACGAAGCATCTACGGCACAATGCTTCTCTTAAATAATCTTAATGCTCAAGCGAGGTGAACCAAGCTTGATCCTGTCAATTCTGCCTAATCGATTGATGAATTTTGGATAAAGACGATACCCGTGCCTTACTTTCTTAACTAATAGGACTTACGCAGTCACTCCCTAAATCCCCCAATTCTGGGGGACTTTGAGTGCTTGCTCCCCCAAATTTGGGGGCTGGGGGGCTAGTTTTAGAGAATTCGCGTAAGTCCTGACTAAGCAAGTACTTGATTAATCTCTGAAGTGCGCCTTTTCACAGATCATCGATCGTGTCACTAGAGTAAATTTATGGCTGAGGGCCGAGAACAGCTACCCTGGATTAACGGCTAAGTCTTTGGGGTCGATTGGGGTGCATCGTTTGAAACCCAACACTAGCGATGCTTTTACTGGGTTTCGCTTTGCTCATGCCCAGCGTGCAACTCATCAAGCGATTCAGATGATTGATGAGTCAAGTGTAGAACCAAATTTACTGTGGAACCAGATCCAGATCATGCCAATGTTCTTAACGCCAGCTTTGTATTTCTACCCCGCTGTCGTGCTTAAGAGTGAGCATTCTGCTGCGTTTGACCTCTAGGCAGTGGTTTAAAGTTTCTTCGCTGCATTGCCTAGCCGCGCCGAACGGCAGGTTCGCGCGCACAGATCCAAGTTCACTTAAGGAACTAAAGACAAGCTTGCAGTCTCTTTAGTGGACTTCATACCGTGAACCAGAATTTTCGAATTACGGGCGAGAGAGCAGCGTGATGACGGGTTTTCAAACGCGCACTAGTGGTCTGTCAAGACTTATTTTGTGAGTTTCTCACTTACAAAAGAACAACCTTTGCTAAACCCAAAGCACAAAATCAAAACTGACGAACCACTAGAGCTTTGGATTGGCATGATGGCGATCGCCCAAGTGCAATTAGTAATGTTGATCGCCCGTCTCAACGAGCAATTTTACCCATATAATTGCCCCAAAGCTGTGCCGCTTGACCACTGCTGCCAGAGGTTGGTGAGTTGTTATCATTGCCTAGCCAAATGCCCGTCACCAAACTGTTAGGGATGTAGCCAATAAACCACAGGTCTACGTTATCGTTTGTGGTTCCAGTTTTACCCGCTTCGCCCTGACCGATCGCCGCCGCTCGTCCGGTACCCCCACTCACAACCCCTTGTAGAAGGTTGGTCATGGTTTCGGCAACGTCTGGCTTCAGCACAGGCTGGTTCCGTTGAGCGTCTTGCTCCATGCTGTAAATGACCCGACAGGACTTAATATCTTTGGGGTTTTTGCAGTCGCCGCCATCTAAAACGCGCCGAATCGCGCGTGGGGGATTGCTCACGCCACCATTGGCAAAGATGCTAAAGGCACCTGTCATCTCTAGCGGCGTGACCTCACTCTGACCAATGATTAATCCTGGGGTGGCTTTTAACTCAGACCGAATGCCCATACGCTGAGCGGTACGAATCACGTTATTCAACCCTACCTGCTGTGCAATCCGCAAGGCCACCACGTTTTCGGACTGTGCCAACCCGGTGTACATGTCCAGGCTACCGCTGCCTGCATGACAGCCTGCAAAGTATTGTCCATCCCAGTTTAGGGGCGCACAGGAGTAAGCATTGTTGGGTGAAATACCCTGCTCGATCGCCGTTGTGTAGGTAAACACCTTGAAGGTCGATCCTGGCTGGCGCATGGCCTGGGATGCTCGGTTGAACTGACTTTTCTTGTAGTCCACACCGCCAACCAGGGCAAGAATTTCGCCTGTTTTGGCATCCAGGGTAACGATCGCGCCCTGAGAGTAACCATTGCTGATACCTGGGCCATCCACAGCATCGCGGAGACTGGCTTCTGCTTTAGACTGCATCTGAAGGTCAAGCCCGGTTTCAATAATAAAATTGCCTTCCTCGGCAAGCTGTTCACCCAAAAGCTGCTGGAGTTCGCTGAAGACATAGCTGTAGTAATAAGGCGCGATGACGCTATCCAGTTCAGCCTTTGCCTTGGGATTTACGTCTATACGCGATCGCCGTGCCCGCTGAATCTCTTCGGCACTCGCCATGTTTAACACGGCCATACGATCGAGCACCCCGTTGCGAAGTTCGATCGCTTTGTCGTAGTTGCGTGCTGGGTTAAAGCTATTCGGTGCAGGCAAAATCCCCACCAGCATTGCCGCTTCAGATAGGGTTAAATCCTTTGCCGACTTACCCAAATAAAGCTCTGCCGCATCCTCAAACCCGTACGCCTCATTGCCCAGGTAGACCCGATTGAGATAAGTCAGCATCAGAAAATCTTTGCTGTAAACCGTTTCCAGCTTCAGCGCTACCGCCGCTTCGCGCAATTTGCGTCCAGCAGAATCTTCCGTGCCCACGTATTGCCGCAGTAGACTGCGAGCAAGCTGCTGAGTGAGCGTACTGCCACCTTCTTTAATGCCGCCACCGCGGACATTTGCCACCAGTGCCCGCAGGGTGCCGATCGGATCAACGCCTAAATGCCAGTAATAGCGAGAATCTTCAGAGGCGATCGCGGCGTTGGCTAAGTAGGGTGAGAAGTCCGACAGGTTCTTAAACTCGGTGTGAGTTCGATTGGTCACAGGGCTAAGTGGCGTTTGCCCATCCCGTGCATAGACCACAAACGGCCCCTGCACCGACGCAGGCAAAGGACTCACGGAAAACTTTTGCCATTCGATGAGTACAGCGACAACAGCCAGTGCCGTGATCCCGCCAAGGCCGTACATGCTGTAGCGAACGGCTAGAACGTACCAGGGGGGCGGATCGATAAATTGAATGCGGACAGCCGCCGCTAATTCCGGTGGGCCAAGGGTATAAACGGCGTTATGACGCAGTTGGGTCGATCGCACCCGTCGCTTACCCCGATAAATGCCGTTGGTAGAATTTTCGTCTTTGAGGAAAAAGGGCGGACGAAAGAGTGCCCCCAGTAATCGTTGTCGGCGGCTATCTCGGTTCAGCGTCAAATGTACCTGGCTCACAACCGGGTTGCGTACCACGATGTCGCACGACTTGGAACTGCGCCCCAGCACATAACGATCGCCTAGCAGTGGGTAGACATCTGCCTGGGTTGCCGCTGCATCCTGCACGCGCAGTTCAGGCACCCGTGCATTTGGCTTCAGTTGCAGCTTAGAAAAATTGATCTTCGCATGAACCGTCTGCACGGCCTGGGTAAGCGCGCCTAACAGCGTTTGCGATCGACGAGGGGGCGGGGTCATGAGTTATCTACGCAAAAGATTGCCACCAACACGGTCAAGCTTCAGAAACACAGTCGCTTCTGTGCGTTCCGGTCTACTTCAGCCTTATTCTAGACAACCGTTGTCATTTCGACGCTTGACTTCTGCCCCTGCTTGACGAAACTATAAGCAGACAGTGGCGATACGGCGGTCAGCTATCAGCTTTCAGCCATCAGCCTTATTTCTACTGAACCATTGACCACAAACCGAACTTTGAGTATCGCGTTTTAACCCTGCTTCTGCCAGCCGATAGCCGCCCTCTGCCCCCTGCCCCTGATAGCTGACCGCTGATAGCTGACCGCTCATCACTGTCATTTGCCAGATTTGCTTGCACAAAGGATAGATCATTGGCAGGTTAAGTTATAAACTTTAAACGATGAGCAATAGGTATAGTTGCTTACTGTTCGTAATCTGTATAATCATTAACAGCCTTTGTTCGCCCTTGGCTGTCTGCCGCTACCTGTCTGCCCACCCCCACGCCGTTATTAAATTAAGAGAAGTCATGGCTGTCGCAACCACCCAAACCCTCGAACAACTCTGTATCAACTCGATCCGCTTCCTGTCTGTGGATGCGGTTGAAAAGGCAAAATCTGGTCATCCTGGTTTACCAATGGGCGCTGCACCGATGGCGTTCGTGCTTTGGGATCAGTTTTTACGGTTCAATCCCAAGAACCCCAAGTGGTTCAACCGCGATCGCTTTGTGCTGTCTGCGGGGCACGGCTGCATGTTGCAGTACTCGCTGCTGTATTTGACGGGGTATGACAGTGTGTCGATCGACGACATCAAGCAGTTTCGCCAGTGGGAATCGAAAACACCAGGGCACCCTGAAAACTTTGAGACTCCTGGGGTAGAGGTGACGACTGGGCCACTGGGTCAGGGCATTGCGAATGCGGTTGGGCTGGCGATCGCCGAAGCGCATTTAGCCGCCAGGTTCAACAAGCCGGATCTCACTCTCGTAGACCACTACACCTACGTGATTTTGGGCGACGGTTGCAACATGGAAGGCGTATCGGGTGAAGCCTGTTCTCTGGCAGGGCACCTGGGTCTGGGCAAATTGATTGCGCTGTACGACGATAACCACATCTCGATCGACGGCTCAACTGACATCGCCTTTACCGAGGATGTTTCCAAACGCTTTGAGGCGTATGGCTGGCATGTCTTGCACGTTAAGGATGGCAACACTGATTTAGAAGGGATTGCCAAAGCGATCGCGGAAGCAAAAACCGTGACTGACAAGCCCACCATGATCAAGGTCACGACGACAATCGGCTACGGTTCTCCCAACAAGCAGGGTACCGCCGATGCTCACGGTTCTGTGCTGGGGCCTGATGAAATCAAGCTGACCCGCGATAACCTGGGCTGGGAATACGAACCCTTTGTCGTACCCGATGATGCTCTGGCCCATTTGCGCAAAGCGGTCGATCGCGGAGCCAGCCTGGAAGCGGAATGGAATGAAACCTGGGCGCAGTACAAGACCAAATATGCAGAGCCAGCCGCCGAGTTCGATCGTCTTTTGAATGGCAAGCTGCCCGATGGTTGGGAGAGCGTACTGCCCACCTACAAACCCGAAGACAAGCAATTAGCCACTCGCAAGCACTCCGAAATCACTCTAAATGCACTAGCTAAGGTGCTGCCAGAACTGATTGGCGGGTCTGCTGACCTGACCCACTCCAACCTTACCGAGTTGAAAGGGTCTGGCAACTTCCAGAAAGGACACTACGAAAACCGTAACGTTCATTTTGGTGTGCGCGAACACGGGATGGGCGCAATCTGCAATGGTATGGCTTTACACGGATCAGGTCTGATTCCCTATGGGGCAACGTTCCTCATCTTCACCGACTACATGCGGGGTGCAATTCGCTTGTCTGCACTGTCGCAAGCGGGCGTGATTTGGGTGATGACTCATGACTCTGTGGCACTAGGTGAAGATGGCCCAACGCACCAACCCGTGGAGACGATCGCCTCCTTGCGAGCGATTCCCGACCTCATCGTACTGCGTCCTGCCGACGGCACAGAAACATCTGGTGCTTACAAAGTAGCGGTACTCAACGCCAGCCAGAATCGTGCTACCTTGATCGCCTTTTCGCGTCAGGCCGTACCAAACCTGGCAGGTTCGTCGATCGACGGTGTGGCAAAAGGAGCCTATGCGGTCATTGACTCCGACGGGACACCGAATGTGATCTTGATTGGCACAGGCTCTGAAGTGGGTCTTTGCGTCAAAGCTGCCGAACAGTTGACCAGTGAAGGCACTAAAGTCCGTGTGGTCTCAATGCCTTCGTGGGAACTTTTTGAAGCGCAGGATGCTGCCTACAAGGAATCTGTGCTACCCAAAGCGGTGACCAAGCGACTGGTTGTAGAAGCGGGTATCAGCATGGGCTGGCAGAAATACGCTGGCGACCAAGGCGACATTCTTAGTGTTGATCGCTTTGGCGTTTCGGCTCCCGGCGGCACAATTATGGATAAGTTTGGTTACACCGTCGAGAATGTGGTTGCAAAAGCAAAAGCATTGCTGGGTTAAACCGTTACAGAAACGTCCTGACTGTGTTTTCAAGGCTCCCTGAAGCATCAGGGAGCCTTTTGTGATGCATACTGTTGGCTATAGTCGTTTACCAGCGTCTGGCGCTGCTGCACCTTCTTCCTCTGCTTGTGCAGGCAACTGTTTGTGCCGGAACTGTGTCGATCGGCGATCGCTCAGGGGCAAAAAGCGCTGTGCTTCAGCGTCATACGACCAACTCACGCCGTTAGGATCACGGGTTTGGCTCCAGGCAAGCAGCGTGGGCAAGTGCTTCTTGCGGCTGATGGTTTTTGCCGCCACACCGAGTCGTTTGGCAAGTTCAGTCTGAGTGAGTGCATCAAGTAGCGGCAGTACATCCGCACTATCGTCTTGAGTTACAGTCGTTGCGGTTAGCGTTGGCTTTAAGCGAGAAAATTGCAGCGTTGAGAAAACGTAAACCACATCACCCTGCTCTGTCACCTCAAAACGGGCGGCAAATTCTTTGGCGCGGCTATCAAGGTAATGACGCGCCACAACGGCAGGAATGGCAGCTGTCATGGCAAAATCTAACAGCGTCATGCGTCCGCTATGTTCCTGTAAGAGGCGATAAAAGAGCGTGTTTAGCTGTTTTTGCTGGCGCTGCTGCGTCTTACGATGTCGTTGCCAGACCCACCACACCCCTAATACAGGCACAAGGATTTGCAGAAAGGGCAGCAGACGATGAAGCAGCGTTAGAGCAAGACCAATGCCCCCCAAGGCCGCACTCAAAAAAAGGAAAGAGCGAATCAAACCACTCACATTTGGAGAGGTTGTTTTAGCCATCCGTGCGAGTTTAGCCATACGTACTCTGGTGGTATTGCGATAAGCGCTAAGGGTTTGCGAAGCTTGAAGCAAAGCTGTCAACAGGCATATCTGATGTTGCTCTGTCAAACGTGACTGCTGATCAATCGACTATTCGCCAACGATCGCGTGTGATCGCGCGAACAGACTACATTTTAATACAAAAGTACTATAAACATTCTGCGATCGCAAAGAACGACCAGCGTTCACTCTTGCAGCCGTGATCAACAACAAAAATCGTAGAAGAGGGATTGCCTCACGCCTCGCGCTTCCCAACACCTTCCTCTAATGTCAGGGCAAGGCAATTTCCGGGAGGCAAAACCTGGCGTTGTATAAGAGTTGTATTAAGACAAGAGAGGCACATCTATCTGTCATAGCAACGGCACAGAGTGATGCAACGATTGCAAAAGCTAAACGGCGCGCTGTTCCTTACCTGGAAGCATGATCACGAAGAGGAAGGGGTAGAACTCAGTCACACTGAGAATCTCAACACAGACGCTTCTAGTCATTCGCATGATTAAGTGTAGTCTTGCCCTGTTCGTTCCTTCCGCCAATGATTTGATTAAGCTCAAGTTCAGATTAAGCGTATACCCTTAAGAGGCTCGACCCGCTCCGGAGATGATTGTTAGCAATTCTTTGCTAACAATCATCTGAAGTGTAGTACACTCTGCCTGTCGCTTATCCTCGACCCAGACATCCAAATGCCTGATCCTTTGTATAACCTAACCGCATTTCTGGTTTCTTCGCTGGTTGTCCTCCTGGCAACCCCGATCGTTAAGAAAATTGGGCTTAAAAGCGGACATTTTGACAAACCAGGCGGCAGAAAAATCCATAAGCGCCCAATGGTGCGTCTGGGGGGCGTTTCGATTTTTTTAGGTACACTCGCTGGGCTGCTCATTGTTTGGTGGACGGGTGGCTTTGGTGTGTTGCCCCCCGAAAAGGAGTATGAGGTTTGGGGAGTCACGATCGGCGGCTTAGCCTTCTTCTTGATTGGGCTAGCAGATGATTTGTTTAGCCTCTCTCCCATCACGCGCTTGATTTTGCAGGCGCTTATTGCGGGGTTAGCGTGGAAAGTTGGCGTGCAAATTGACTTTTTAACCATTCCAACGATCGGGTTGGTATCTCTTCCTGATTTAGTGAGTTTACCGATCACGATCGTCTGGCTGGTGGGCATGGCAAACGCCATTAACTGGATTGACGGACTGGACGGTCTGGCAGCAGGGGTAAGCGGCATTGCTGCGGTCGTCATGTTTATCGTTTGCCTATTTATGAAGCAGCCAGCCGCCGCATTGATTGCAGCCGCCCTCGCAGGTGGAGCGCTGGGCTTTCTGCGCTATAACTTTAACCCTGCCCAAATCTTTATGGGGGATGGGGGCGCATACTTTATGGGCTTTTCTCTGGCCGGGATTGGCATTATTGGATTGGTCAAAGGAGTCACCACTGTCGCGTTGACGGTGGCGGTTGTCTTGCCTTACTTGATTCTGGCCGTGCCTATTTTGGATATGTCAGCCGTGATTTTGGATCGGCTCCGACGTGGTAAGTCTCCCTTTGTGGCCGATAAACGCCATTTGCACCATCGGTTGCTGCAAGCGGGGTTGTCGCAACGTTTGACAGTCTTGTTTATCTACTCGCTGACACTTTGGGCGGGAACTCTGGCCTTAGCTGTTTCTGGTATGCCCAGTGGTCTGGGCTATGCGATCGGGGCTACGGTGCTTTTAAGCTTTATTGGCTGGCAAGTCTGGAAAACAGCCCGTCAATCGCAGGCGTAATGTAAGAAGGGCGCTGGGAGTTGGGAAAGCTGGTAAAGGCCGTGATTGTGGGGATGTGCGCTTGAGTGGCTTCCATTAGAATCAGGGCAATTGCTGGCACGATCGCATGAAATTTCATCAAAGAATGCATCGCCAAATTAGACAACTTGGTCTGGGCAAACAACTTGAACGTGCCTCCGATCGTTCTTCCCCGCACTTCACACGCACCCAGCGGCTGTTGCTAGGTGTGACGTTGACGCTTGCGATCACGCTTCTAATAAGTCGCGGAGCATACAACGCCTTTGTTGAGCGTGGTGTAGAGCTAGAGCAGCAAGGCAATCTCAGTGGAGCGATCGCCATTTATCAGGACGCTTTGCGACTCAATCCAACAGACGCGTTTACTTCTTTCAACCTGGGCGCTGCTTTAGAGAAGCAGGGGCAGCTAGCTGAGGCGATCGTGGCATACCATAGGGCCATTCAACTTGATGCCCGTTACACTTTTGCCTACAACAGCATTGGGTTTGTGCTGGAAAAGCAGGGAAAACTGGATGACGCGATCGCCGCCTACCAACAGGCCGTCGCGTTCAATCCAGGCTATGCCTTTACCTACACCTGCATGGGTGATTTGTTCAGCAAGCAGCAGAAGTTCGCGGCAGCAGCGGTTGCGTACCGTCAGGCGATTCAGGCCGATCCGAAACATGTGCTGGCCTACAACCATTTAGGGTCGGCACTCAAGCAACAGGGCAAACTGGCAGAGGCGATCGCAGCCCATCGCCAGGTCATTCGCCTTGACCCAGACTATACTGCCGCCTACCGCGATCTGGGCAGCCTTTTGGCAATGCAGGGAAAATTGGATGACGCGATCGCAAACTACCGTAAAGCGCTACAGCTAAACCCTAAGAGCGCTGAAACTCACTACGGCTTGGGCGTAGTGCTAGACCGTCAAGGACAGCGACAGGCAGCAGCAGCGGCCTACCAGCAGGCGATCGCGCTCAATCCTGCCAATCGTTCTTACCAAAAGGCGCTTAACGAGGTACAGACACCGATCAGGTAGCAGGATTTTTGAAGAAAGAACGGGCGATCAGCCCAAGCGTCATCCCCGACAGCAGATGAACAAGCAAAGCATGTAGTGAATCGGAGGCTATTGTGAGGCAGTTACCAGTTGCAGCAAAATCGATCGCGGCACCAATGGGCAAAACGAATTACCCAGAGCCGTATGCCTCACTCGTTGAAGGTCGCTTAAAACGCAAGCTGGGAGATGTTTTTGGGTTGACCAACTTTGGAGTCAATTTAACCCATCTATCACCAGGCGCAATCTCTTCTCTCGCCCACAGCCACTCAAAGCAGGACGAATTTATCTTTGTGCTGGAAGGAACCCCAACATTGGTGCTTAGAGAGGAGGAATTTATGTTGAACCCTGGTGACTGCTACGGGTTGAAAGCAGGCACAGGCATTGCACATCAACTGATCAATCGATCGGATGCAACCGTAACGTATCTTGAGATGGGCGATCGTGCCGCAGACGATGACGTTACATACCCAAACGACGATCTCAAAGCCACCCAATTAGCGAATGGTGCATGGGCCTTCACCCACAAGGACGATCGTCCGTATGAAGCTACTTGCAGTCGATGAGTGGGAGCGTTAGACTGCGCGTGCAGACCACAGCGAATACCCACATTATCTATGTCTGAAGCGTTCTGGCAGCACAACACAATTCATACCAACGGCATTCAGTTGCATTATGTGACCCAGGGCGAGGGGCCGCTTATGCTGCTGCTGCACGGCTTTCCAGAGTTCTGGTACTCCTGGCGGCATCAAATTCCAGAATTCGCTAGAGATCATAAAGTCGTCGCGATCGATCTACGCGGTTACAACGACAGTGATAAGCCAGAAGCCGTATCTGCCTATGCCATGCCAGAGTTGATCAAGGATGTGAAAGGGGTTATTGAAGGCTTGGGGTACGATCGCTGTATCCTCGTTGGTCACGATTGGGGAGGCATGATCGCCTGGTCGTTTGCTTACGCCTATCTCGAACTCGTCGATCGGCTGATTGTGCTAAACCTGCCGCATCCGGCCAAATTTGCTGAAGGCTTACGCACACCACAGCAACTCCTCAAAAGCTGGTATATTGCGTTCTTTCAGCTTCCTCTCCTGCCTGAACTACTGATTCAGTTTGATGACTTTAAGTTGCTGGAGGAAGCGTTTCGCGGCATGTCGATCAACCAGAGCGCGTTCACCAACGAGGACATTGAGGCGTACAAAAATGCCTTTGCCAAACGGGGTGCCCTGACCAGTAGCATTAACTATTACCGCAACCTATTTGCCCAGCTTTCATTGGAGCGATCGTGGGGCATCTTGACCGTCCCTACTTTAATGATTTGGGGCGAAGACGACATCGCACTGGGGAAAGAACTCACTTACAGTACAGAGCAATACGTACAGGATTTTCGGATTCGCTATATTCCCAATTGCAGCCATTGGGTACAGCAAGAACAACCGCAAATGGTGAGTCAGTTGATACGAGAGTTTTTGGCTGAGGGAGAGAATGGTGGGGAGGGGGAGAAGTTTTGAGTTTTGAGTTTGACTGCAATAGCTGACCGCTGATAGCTGACCGCGAAGCAATAACGCCAGCATTCATGCAAGTAGATGAAGTAGCACCATCCCGAATCTGGTAATCTGATGCGTCAGATGGTGTAAGGCGCACGGGCAAACTGGCAGGCAGCATGAACCCCCAACTCGAAGCATTTCTGATGAATGTGAATCGACTCATTCAGGCATCCTTATTTAAGGTGGGGGATGAGTCGATTTCGTTACTGTGGTTGTCTAAGCTGACGATCGCGTTTCTCATCGTCATCCTTCTTTCGACTCTTTTTAAGCGCCTTCTCAAAGATCGCATCCTGGTGCGACTAGGGATGAGCCAAGGGCATCGGGAAGCGCTATCAACTCTGCTAAGTTACGGTATTGGTGCACTTGGCTTTGTGCTTGTCTTACAAGTAAATGGGCTAAACCTGGCACCGTTAATCGTCACGCTGGGAGGGTTGGGCATCGGGGTTGGCTTCGGGCTGCAAGAAATTACTAAAAATCTTATCAGCGGGTTGACGTTGCTGGTGGAAGGCAAGCTTCAGGTGGGTGATTACATTGAGTTCGATGGCTTATCGGGCTACATCAAAGAAATTGCCATGCGCTCTACCGTCATTCGTACCTTTGATGGTGGCGATGTGGTTGTGCCAAACAGCAACTTGACGAGTAATCGGGTGCTGAACTGGAGCTATAAAAGCCTGACGGGCAAGATTCATCTACCCGTGCAAGTCGCTTACGACAGCGACCCCATTCTGGTTACAGAGACCTTGTTGGACTCGGCGTATATGGAAGCAGCCGTGCTGCATGACCCACCGCCCAAAGTCATCTTTAAGGGGTTTGGCGACAGTTCGCTAGAGTTTGATTTGTGGGTATGGGTGGCTCAGATTGATGAGGGCATTTCGGTCAGAAGTTCGTTGAACTTTATCATTGAGCATAATCTCCGTCAGATGGGGCTTAAAATTCCGTTTCCTCAACGAGACGTATGGCTGCGAAATGCGGATGTGCTCAATCTAGGCGATCGCCGTCAGCCTCGCTTAGACGTGGTATCCGCAGAGCAAACGGTGAAAGGGAAAGCAGGCAAAGAGCAAGCGGACATAGCACCAAGTCAGGCGATCGCTCACCTGATGCGTGAGCCGATATCTATTCGAGATTCCCTGCGCCAGCTACCACACCTCAGTCTTTGTTCTGACTTAAGCTTGCGAGAATTGATTGAAACAGGCTACCGCAAGTATTTTGACGCGTCAGACATCGTGTTTAATGAGGGGGAGCTAGGCAACGACTTTTACCTGGTGCTGTCCGGTGCAGTTGAAACGGTCGTGACTCGACTCAACCAATCTATCAAGGTTTACCGTGCTGGAGAGGTATTTGGAGAAGTGGCAGTGATGTTAAAGCTCCCTTATACCAGTACAGCTCGTGTGCTGGAAGATACGAGCTTGTTTGTTATCCATCAGAAAAGCTTTGAACGGCTGTTGCGCTTGCATCCGCATTTAGCCAATGTCTTCAGCCAGGAATTAACGAAAGAAACAGAGCTGTACCAGTCTGTGCGACAACAGCTACAAGACCTTGGTTTGCTGGCGATGAATGAGCATCAAAATCAATTTGTGAACTGGGTGCAGACACGGGTCAAAAGCTTTTTTCCCATCCGACCGCCGCTCAAACGAGATATTCCTCAGAGTGGCATTCATTCCTAATTGACTTTGCAAGCACGCATTGATGCCAAAATTGCCGATAATGAAGCTGTTGCCTTTCAACAACTGCCATGCAGACCAGTGATGTCACAGAGTCACGGCATGAACGCCTCACGACTCTGGCCCAAAATCTAAATGTACCGAGCCGCGTGGCTACAGTCAGCCGCAAAACGGGCGAAACCGATGTGCAAGTGACGCTAAATCTGGATGGAACAGGGCGGTGTACCGCGCAAACGGGCATTCCCTTTCTGGATCACATGCTGCACCAGATTGCCTCTCATGGGCTGGTTGACCTGGACGTGCATGCCACAGGCGATATTGAGATCGATGATCACCATACCAACGAGGATGTAGGCATTACGTTGGGGATGGCGTTAGCAAAGGCACTGGGCGATCGCAAAGGCATTGTGCGCTTTGGTCATTTCGTCTCTCCGCTAGATGAAGCGCTCATTCAAGTAGCGCTCGATTTTTCGGGTCGTCCTCATTTGAGCTATGGGCTAACCATTCCCACACAGCGCGTCGGCACTTACGATACGCAACTGGTACGGGAATTTTTTGTGGCGATCGTCAATCATGCTCAGATGACCCTGCACATTCGCCAACTGGATGGTATCAACTCGCACCACATTATTGAGGCAACCTTCAAAGCCTTCGCACGATCGCTCCGCATGGCAACCGAAACTGACCCTCGACGGGCACAGACGATTCCCAGTTCTAAAGGGGTGCTGTAAACGGTTTAGGGCTGAGGTTTTTAGCGTTTAACCTTTGGTCTTTTTCCATCTAGACAGACTGTAAAGAAACGCTTAACATTCAAAAATAGTAATGGTTTACTCGATTTCGCGCTATGGCTCTTAACGTTGGTGATCCTGCTCCCTTATTTAGCCTACCGGACGGTAAAGGCAACATTGTTAATTTGGCTGATTTGAAAGGTAATCGTGTAGTGTTGTATTTTTACCCACGTGATAACACCCCCGGTTGCACCAAAGAAGCATGCAGCTTCCGGGACGCTTACGCCCAGTTTCAGGCAAAAGATGTGGTTGTTCTGGGTGTCAGCACAGATGATGCGAAATCTCACGAAAAATTTGCCACTAAATTTGAGTTACCCTTTCCACTGCTAATTGATGAAGATGGTCAGGTCGCCACTGCTTATGAGAGCTATGGACTCAAGAAGTTTATGGGCAAAGAGTACATAGGCATCAGTCGTAACACCTTTGTGATTGCGACCGATGGTACGATCGAGCAGATCTATAAGAAAGTGAAGCCTGAAGCTCACGCAGAGGAGATCTTGGCGGCACTAACTTAAGCAAATCGTCACTATACTGGGTGCAAATGCCTCTGTGCTTGGTTATCAGGAAGCCTTTTTCTTAGCTAAAGATTTACCTATGCGTCGGTTGTGGCATTTTGGACAAGCAGTGTTAGGCATTCTGTTTCGGCACCCGGTAACAGGCACCAGTATTATCCCGCTCTTACCAGATGGGCGGATTGTTCTGGTTCAGCGTCGTGACAACGGGCAGTGGGGGCTACCAGGCGGCATGGTTGATTGGGGAGAAGACCTGATTACCACCGTGCATCGCGAGTTAACTGAAGAAACTGGGTTAGAAGTTGCTAAGATTCGGCGTCTGGTCGGCATCTACTCTTCGCCAGAGCGTGACCCCCGCATTCATTCCATCTGTGTCGTGGTAGAAGTGGAAGCGCAAGGCACTATGCAAATCAGCGACCCGATGGAAGTACTGAATGTAAAAGCCTTCTCACGGACAGATTTGCCATTGGGCAAGCTCTCGCACGACCACGATCGCCAGCTTCAGGATTACTTTAACGGGCAAACGACTTTGGCGTAAGCAGGTCTGAGGGTAAAAAGTGCCGTTAAAAGCACATGGCATCACTAGCGTTGCATGTCCTGTTTTGGTCGATCGCTGAACGCTCATAGCGTCTTGCTTCTAAGCTGATTGCTTTTAAAAATGGCGATCGACGCTTAGTATTAACTCAAAACTCAAAACGATTCAGCTCAGGATGCCTCTACCTCTCCGAAATGCTCGCATTAGACTTACACAAGGACAGATTTTCTGGCGTGAAGTGGGTCAGGGAGACACGATCGTCTTTCTCCACGGTGCTTGGGAAGATAGCAGCCAGTGGGTGCCCTTAATAGGGCGGCTGAGTGCACAGTACCACTGCCTTGCGCCAGATCTGCTAGGGTTTGGGGAGTCAGAGCAGCCCAACATCCATTACTCGATCGGTCTTGAGGTTGCCAGCTTGGCAGAACATCTGGATGCCTTAAAGTTGCGGCGAGTATATGTCGTGGGAGTTTCTTTGGGTGGATGGATCGCCGCTAGCTACGCGTTGAAATATCTAGAGCAAGTTGAAGGCATCGTGCTGCTAGCACCAGAAGGCGTGCAGGTAGAAGGGATGGGCAGGCGCTGGTGGCAAGCAAGACTCTTGAAGCAACCGATCGTCGGCTGGGTGTTGCGATCGCTTTACACACTCCGAAAAATCTTGCCTTACCGAGCGATCGAACGATTGCTACAGCAACGGCAACAGCTACTCAATTCCCCCATTGCCTGCGCACTACTCTTTCAGCGACGACGCACAGAGCTACGGTCAGAGCAACTCCAGGAACAGTTGAAGTGGCTTAAACGCCCTATATTGATACTACAAGGGGAGCAAGATCAAGCTGACCTTAAGCGTCTAAACCATGCCTATGCTCAACTTGCGCCACAGGCCAGGCTGCAGCAACTACCCAGCACCAGCATGGATCTTCTAGCGACTCAGCCTGATATCGTTGCGCAAGCGATTCGAGCCTTTGTAGAAAAAGGGAGAGAGGAGAGGGGGTAAAGTGTGGTGCATGCAAACGAAAGCAGCTTCCAGCGATTAGCGGTCAGCCATCAGTAGTCAGCTATCAGCGGTCAGCTATTGAAGTCAAAACTCAGAACTCTCAGCTTGTCGGCGCAGAGCGCTACTCCAAACTCAAAACTTCTCTTGACAGTTAGCGGTGAGCTATCAGCAATTGGAGCCAAACTCCAAACTCCAAACTCCAAACTTCCCCTACTCCCTACTCGCTGCTCCCCACTCCCTCAGCGATCGCAATCCCCAAAAAATCAACTCTGGCTCGATCGTGACTCGACTGGCTAAAGCGGGATCATAAGCAGTGAGATACGCATAGAGCCGCTCGCTATCGCCACCTCTTAGCAGCACTGGACTATTGGGAAACTGCTGCCACCAAGCGGTTACAAAATCTCGTAGTCCTGCTAGAAACGTATAGAGAATGCCGCTAGCGATCGCGTCAGTTGTGTTGAGTGCCCAGCGAGGCGGTAGGTGGTGCTGTTCTGTAAGACGGTCTCCCAGATCAGGTAGGGCGGCTGTTGCTTGATGAAGGAACTGAAACTGTAGCCCCAAGCCTGGCAAAATGGCCCCTCCTACAAGCTGTTGCGTTCCATCTGCCCCTGTAAACGTCAGTGCGGTGCCTGCATCAATAACTAAAACAGGGCACCCAACGGTGTCGATCGCGCCCCATACGGCCAGCGCACGATCGATCCCCAGCGTGGGATACAGTCCCTTTAAAGGCACTTGCTTCAGCGTAATCACATGGGCAAACGGGTAACGTTCCCAATATTGACATTGCGCTGGGACAACAGAGGCGATATAAAGATCAGGGTTCTGCGTTAATTGAGTCTCAATGATTGCTTGCACTTCGGCTATAGAGAGATGCGGGGTGTTCCAAGTGCGATGGAGGTCGTTGCCAATGAATGTTGCCCAATGTAAGCGCGAATTACCGATCGACAACGCAAACCAGCGATCGACGAGCAATTTAGCTTTTGGGGTATCAAACTGTTCCATGTGCTCCTACGCTTTTGCGCCCTGCAAGCAAGATAAGCGTTTATTCTCATAACACCCTCGTGTCCAGAACGTGATTATCTCACTGAAGTGTGTTGCTAGACGTGTGCTGTATAAGGATCAACGATGAAACAGAAATTGACTTTACCGGAAGCATTAGACCGTGTTTTTGAGCCATTTACGGAACCAGATGACCTCTTTACAGCGTTAGTGTCCACTTTAGGAACGGTACTGCCGTGCGATCGCTGCTTTCTCTATTTGCGTGAACCAACGCAAAATCGAGGTGTGATCACCCATTGTTGGTCACGCGATGGTCGTGCTGCCGCATGGATTGGAGCCGACTGGTTGGAAGACCCAACGGCACCCGAAGATCCGCTCATGACGATCGCCCTTCGCACACCTATAGCCGTCTTTGTAGATGATGTTGAAACCGCAGGTAGTGACGTGGTTGATCTCACTTACGAGCGAGAGAAATTCCAACACCGCGCACTGGTTCATGCGCCCATTGATCACGACGGTTTACTCATCGGTATTTTGGAATGTTCCATCTTTGAGCAACCGCGAGTATGGACAGAGCGCGATCGTCACCTCATTGCCTGTCTGCAAAAAAAGCTCGCGGAGCCAGCAAGCGCTTACATCAAGCAATACAATCTTTTTCAACCACAGCAATAGGACAACTCCAAACTAGGGTTTGGTAGAGCTAAGGGATATACAGTCTGGAGTGTACAAGCCTGAGACAATAGCGCTGGCAGAGACGTTAACCGCTTGAAAGGAGCCAATTATGTCAGACATCGAGATTCCGGCAATTACTGAGAAACTACTCGCCGCTAAGCAGGCAAAAGGACTCACCTTTACTGATTTAGAATCAGTCATTGGTCGTGATGAAGTGTGGATTGCAGCGGTGTTCTATCGGCAAGCCAGCGCTTCAGAAGATGAAGCCAGCAAACTGCTGCACGCGTTAGGTCTGAGTGCGGATCTGATTCCTGCTCTAACAGCTTCCTCAGTCAAAGGGCTAGGGTCGATCGTGCCGACCGATCCGCTCATCTACCGCTTCTATGAAATCATGCAGGTGTATGGCATGCCTATGAAAGAAATCATTCACGAAAAGTTTGGCGATGGTATCATGAGCGCGATCGACTTTACCCTCGACATTGAAAAAGAGATTGATCCCAAAGGCGATCGCGTCAAAGTAACCATGAATGGTAAATTCTTACCCTACAAAAAGTGGTAGTGCATCACATCCAATTCACTCAACCCGCTACCCGTCTTCCTGAGACTGTGGCTGATTGGCTTGAGGCCGCTGCAAGTAAATCGGTGAAACACTGCTTCACTGTTTGCCAAAGCGCAGTTTCATCAATTGCTGCTGAGCATCGGGATCTAGAGCATGGGCAAGGAATCGGCTGGAAGGCTTTTTGGATGTTTTTTGTTGGCGCTGCACCCGACGCGCGATCGCCTCTACTTCTGCGCCCAGACGCTCGGCGGATAGCCACTCTGCTCCATACCCCACAACTGTTAACTGCTGAGCACGATCGGACGTTGCAACAATGAGTCGCTGCTGAAACTTGCGCATGTCGTAGCGAAAATCAGCGCAGGCTTTTTCAATGTAAGTATCGGCAGTCTGCCCGAAATCTGTATAGCAGACAGACAGATTAGGGGTAATGACTTCACGGTTGCTCCCAGTCTCCCGGTATTGCGAATCAAAGACAACCTGGGTGTCAAACCCTTGAAACGCACTATAGCCTGCTAACGCCTCAATCAATTGACGACGCGCAGGTTCCAGCCCGTCGCGATCGCGGATTCGTCGCAAGTCAGCCCATAGCCCGACGACATTATAGCCATCTACCAGCAGCACTGCTTGGGGAGACGATCGTGGCATAGCTAAAAATGAAAGAATATGACTGGCATTCACTTAACTTCAAACTAGTTTAATCATCACATACTTTATTGAGTTCTGTTACAACCCAGGGGTTGTGCATCAGACAAGGGTGGGATAGGTTAAAAGGTCATGCCAAGTCCAG